>DFGZ01000193.1 GCA_002371295.1 Oribacterium sp. UBA3737
GTGCAAGAATTTTCATGTTTATTATTATACGAATAAGTGATATAATTAAGCAAGAAAAAATAAGGAGGTTTTATTACATGAAAAAATCAAACAGTAAAAAAAGCATGAAGGCTGTGGCTCTGACTTTGGCTATGGTCATGGGGCTCTCCATGCTCACTGCCTGCGGAAAGAGCAAGAAGGATGATTCCACCCAGAGTGACACTTCAACAGAAGCTGCCGAAGAAGAAGTGGATATGGAAGCTTTTAATGCCGAGCATGATTCAGGTCTGGATCCTGAAGAGGGTGAACTCGAGCCTTCCCCTGCGGACAGCGATGAGATCGATGATAAGAGCAACAGCAGACTTGTGGAGTACATAAGAATATCTCCCAACAGATCTACACCGAGAAATCATAAGATTGACACGATAACGATCCACTGTATGGCCGGACAGCTGTCTATTGAAACCTGCGGCAATGTCTTTGCCAATTCCAAAGCAAAGGCCAGCTCCAATTACGGTATCGGCAGAGATGGCAGGATAGGGCTGTATGTAGAAGAAAAGGACAGAGCCTGGTGCAGCAGCAACTCAGCAAATGATAATCGTGCCGTAACGATCGAGGTTGCGTCCGACTCATTTGCTCCGTATGCTGTAAGTGATAAAGCGTATGAATCTCTTATTACGCTTGTTACAGATATCTGCAAGAGAAACGGGATCAAGAAGCTCGTATGGAGTACCGACAAGATGGAACGTATTAAGCATGAGAACGGCTGCAACATGACCGTTCACAGAGACTTTGCCAACAAGGCTTGTCCGGGAGATTATCTCTATAACCGCATGGGAGAAATTGCCGACCGTGTGAACGAAAATCTCGGTGCAAAATAAACTCTGTTGTTACTGCTTTCAGTAATACTCTTTTCCACATTAAAAACCACCGGCGTCTGATCCGGTGGTTTTTTAATGCTTCAATTAGCGACTGTTCATTTAAAATTTTTTTTAATTGTCCGGTATATAGCCAAGCGTATAGGGCTGGATATCGGTTACTTTGAACGAGGGAACCGGATCAGCCTCATCTTTTTTCGAAGCTTCAAACGTTGCCATGTCCGACATAAAGGTATTACCAAATACATCCTTTATTACATAAACAAATTCATATTTATCATCGGAAAGAGGCATCCATTTGATCGCATCATCCACTTCGCCGATCGTAAACTCCTCACTCCAGTTTTCCGTGACCTCACCATTGGAATACGTGATATCTGTTATGACCTGAACCCTGTCCCCTTTGCAAAGTGCGGTCATATCACCGTCGGGCAAGCCGTTTTCATCATATCCTCCCCATAAACCAACAGGAATAAAATGCCCTTCCGTTTTCTCTTCATCATATTCCGATGGCAGATCATAATCAAAAAATAACGAAGTGCGCTCTCCGTTCACTATTACAGGCGCGGAATAGCCTACGTCATATTCCGTTCTCATAATAGCCGCCGAAAACATTTCATGCCCCTCAAGCGCAGGCGAATATCCGCTGAAACGGCTTTCATAGGCGATCCCGTCCTGATCATTAAAAATATCATTATCCGTACGGAGGATATGCAGCTCACCGCTGGAATCCGTTTTCATCAGCAGATAATCAATGGTACAGAGATATAACATACTGTCTGATGTAAGAGACACGCTGAAATTCCCATTGGATGTAATACTGCCCTGATCGGCATATTCAACCGTTTTATCCGGGATATCCAGATAATAATCCTGCAGAAAGCTGCTGTACTCATCGAAAATGCCAAGAGCAATATACTCCTCTATCTCATTTTTTTCATAAAGCACCGGATAATAAAATGACAGCCCATACGCTGTATGGGAATCACCATGAACGGTATATGGGACAAAGCGGTCGACCATATCCCAAAGACCGGTCAGATCCCCTCCGATATAAGGCGTATGATTGAATATATCCAGCAGATCGATCAGATTTGACCGTCCCTGATAAGAATTATTTCCGCCAAATCTGTCACAGCTGGTCAGCCCGTGCATCATTTCCTGAGAGGAAGTCTTATCGCCAAGTGCATCCCGGATGATCACGACTACTTTATTAAACCATTCAATCATACCATTCATGAGTGAAAGGTCATAAACAGCAAGCGTTGCGTAATTCTCCTTACCATAAGAGGCACTTTTTTCCATGTAAGAATCGCATATCTTCTTTCCCAGCTCCAGGCCATCTTCACCGGAAGCATATGTTTCCGCTAAAGCTTTGTAATCCCAGCCTCCGGGCGGCTCTATCTCCTCTGATGCAACCATATAATCCGCATGATCACTGACTACGCTGGCTGTCTCGATATTCGCCATCAGACAGGCGTCAAAACCAATGATACTGAATTTCACATCCGGTCCGGCATTACCGAAAGCCTCCTTCAGCTCGGTCAGAGTAAGCGGATCAAATCTGTAATTTTCATCAAAGCATACGCCGTTCACCGGCCCGGAGCCATGATCCCATAAGATCAGTATATTGTTTTCACTGAGATAGTTTTCTTTACCCCAGCTTAGAAAATCGGAAAGCGTTTCCGCCTCACCCATACTCGCATTTTCCAGAGTTTCGATCAGCTTCAGCTCTCCATCTCTGACTTCATACCTTGAAAGCACATCGTTTCGGATATCGTGAGACTTCCACTGTACCGCCCCGCCGGTTTCGATGACAATATTCATATCGTCGCCGATATCTGCCGCGAGAAGTTCGTCTATATTTTTCCCGGCCGCACCGTTTTTTGTTTCAAGATTGGAGCCGCACATATAGATAAAAAGTGTCCTGCTCTTTTTGGATAAAGGGGAAGAAGCTTTTTTCTTTCCACAGCCGCACAGCTGCAGAGATAAAAGGAATAGCAAAATTAAAAGGATTCTTTTTTTGTACTTTTGCATTTTTTGCATTCTGTTCATGTCTGATCATCCTTATTTACGAAATATGAGGCGGATATTTCCATGCATTCTTCGCCGTGTTTTTCACTGCGCTTTTCATAGACTATACGGGCTTTACGTCTATACAGGCTGTACTATCTTAACGGGTAAATACACAGTCATCGATAGATTTCATGAAGCGGCGGGGAAACCTTCTTCCTTGTGATCTCGCAAAGACCAAGCTTCGTCACGTCATGGAATACAGCCCTGCCCGGATCCTT
>DFGZ01000276.1 GCA_002371295.1 Oribacterium sp. UBA3737
ACGAGAATGATGGCGTCGGGAGCATTGGCACGGATAACTGGGATTATCTGCTCAGCATAGGCTTTTATATCGTTCCAGGAGGTTCTGCCATTTGGCTCATTGCAGATTTCGTATATGACATAGGGGTTATCCTTGTATAATGCTGACATGCTGCTGAAAAAGCTTTTCGCTTCTTCAACGTGACTGAGAGGATTCCCATCGCTCAGAATATGCCAGTCAATAATAGAATACATGCCAAGGGAGGTGCAGCTTTGAACGCCGTTATCAATTAAGGCTTTCAGCTGCGCCGCTTTTTCGTTGGAACTGAGATATCCTCCTTCTTCCGTATACATGGCAAAACGAATGAGATTGCAGTCCCAGTTATCCCGGAAAAATCTGAAGCAGTCGGCATTGATATACTCCGGAAACCACTGGATACCATGGGTTGAGATGCCCTTCAGCTGTTTCTTTGCACCGGTACTGTCGCAGAGATCGGCACCGATGACCTGAAGAGATGCGGAGGCCGTCGTCTGGTTTTGTGCTTCGATGAGCTGATAAGTATTACCGGGGTTGTCTGAAGCCGGGGATATGGAAACAGTAAAAAAGATGATCGATATAGTTATAAATACAAATAATAAGTTTCTTTGCATATTGACTCCTTTCAGAGCGCTGGCGCCTTGTCATGGAAATTAATAATATATGTATATGATATGCCCTTTGATAACCTGTCGTCACTATCATATTAGTCGATAAATCATCGCCATTCCATAAGCTGTTCTCAAAAATTCATTATATTGAAGACCTAATCTTTTGTGTGTTTCGGGGAATATGATAGAATTAAACTCATGAGAAAAACCATTTGATATGACCTTTAGGAGGAAATTATGAATATAGCAAAAATGATCGATCATACAATGCTTAAGGCAGATGCAACCACAGAAACCATCAAAAGATATTGCAGTGAAGCAAAGGAGTATGGCTTTGCATCTGTATGTGTTAATACCTGTCACGTACCACTTGTGGCAGAGGAGCTTAAGGGCAGCGACGTAAAAGTCTGCTGTGTTGTGGGATTCCCTCTCGGAGCCATGAGTACTGCGGCAAAGGCATTTGAGGCAAAGACAGCGGTTCAGGATGGAGCTGATGAGGTTGACATGGTCATAAATGTCGGTGGCATGAAAGACAGAAACTATGAAATGGTGAAAGCCGATATCAAGGCAGTGGTTGATGCAAGTGAAGGCAGAACCGTGAAGGTTATAATCGAAACCTGCCTGCTCACAAAGGATGAGATCGTGAAGGCCTGTGAGCTTTCGGTTGAAGCCGGAGCTTCCTTTGTAAAGACTTCAACAGGCTTTTCCACCGGCGGAGCCCTTGCATCGGATGTTGCTCTCATGAAAAAGACTGTTGGCGACCGCGCAAAGGTCAAGGCAAGCGGCGGAATCAGGACCTATGAGCAGGCTATGGAGCTTATTAACGCCGGTGCTGACCGCATCGGCGCCGGAAATGGTGTGATACTACTCGCCAAAGAGTGACCAGTCAGATCAAAGCATAAGTCTGTATTAAAATCCCATAATACATAAACCGGGTCATACTTGCATGAAATAATGTATGATTACGATTGTGATAATGTTCAAAATGGGTCATTTCAGCGATTTAACAATACTTAACGTGTCAGAACTTATTATTTGTTGTATCAGGTGAGTCCGTCAATTCTACCCGGCAAAAGCAGTTCTTTTATGCAGCTGTAGAATTGTCGGATTTCCTGTTGACAGGTGTTGGTCCCGGAATCATACGACGTAGTTTCCCCGATGCCTTTTGAACCACTGTAATAATCGGAGATAACCAGCGAGTGCACATTGCTTCCGCGATAAGTGAGAAGAGCTTCAAGGTTATAAACTCTTATACTGTTTTGATAGTTTCCGGAAGCATTTTCTGCATGAATATGGGGGATAAGCAGTACGTCCGTATCCAATACGAACTCGTATCTTTCATCATTGACCAGGTTGTCATCGCCGGATTTCTCACCCAAAGTCTTAAGAAGCTCCGGGATTCCTTTGCAGCTCTTTATCTTTTCAGCCGGCACCGTAAATGTTGTCACATACTTTTCTATGGATGATACCAATGCATCCGTCCTTCGTTTCTCAAGTATCTTACGGATTTTTCTGTCGATGTTATCGAACTCGCTATCCAGCTCCAGAGGTTTAACAAGTATAGATTCCGGGCAGGATAGTGCCATGGTGGGGCTTGCGGTAAGTATAAGCATTCGCTCCATATCGAGAAGGCTGGTTGAGCTGTCCGTCCCGTCCATCCACCGGTAATGTTCGATTATCGAAACATCTTCGATAGTTCCTGGAAATCTATCCAAAAGCCATTGCTTCATGGGCCAGACGAGGCTGGGATTTTTCGAGGTGACTATGGCGCACTGTATACCTTCGGCTTTTTCCTTTAACCCCATTGCAATGTATAAGGCCACAAGCGTGACTTCGGTTTCAGGAATCCTGAACCCGAAGCTTTTTTCAAAACATGACACCACGATATGCGTTGCCAGGGGATAAGCCCTGTTTATCTCTCGTTTATTGTAGTTACTTATGTGGTGTCCCACATCAGTCCTCTGATAAAGCTTCCAGATATGAAGAAGCAGTCGGTTCTTATCCTCCTCTTTCAGCTCCGGTACGATGCCGAAGGTTTCTTTGATATTATCCAGAAAAAGCAGATATTTAGGTTCCCATTCCAGAATCCAGCCCATTTTTTC
>DFGZ01000185.1 GCA_002371295.1 Oribacterium sp. UBA3737
TAGTCATCGTTAAGTGGAACTGATACTGCTGGGAATATTGTCTTGAAATTTTTAACCTTTGCCATGATGTTTTTTCTCCTTTTAAATAAGAACTCTGATTCTTAACTGCTCCGGCAGAGGCGCCCTTCTCCCTTCGCAATCGTTTGTATTTGTTATGTCATATTTATATCATCTACGTCATTTTCGTGCAACATTTCTGCAAGTGTCTGCAATTTGTTGCATGCACTTTGCAATTTGTTGTACTTTTTGTTATTTTAGTTACTTTTTAAAGCATTTTACTTGTGCATTTTTTAGGCTTCATCAGATACGCTATGTGAAATTTTAAATTCAGGTACAACAAACGTTTGCACGCAGCCTTGTAAATGCTATAATAAAAAAAGCTTATTTTAAGGAGGCTTCACATGGCCACGTTAAAAGATGTTGCAGCTCTCGCACACGTCGATGTTTCCACCGTTTCGAGAGCTCTCAATAATAATTCAAATGTTCACCCGGAAACAAAGGCAAGAATTCTTGCAGCCGTCAAGGAGCTCAGCTACAAACCCAACGTCCTCGCAAGAGGCCTGCGTCAAGGCAAATTAAACACCATCGCTGTTGTAGTTCCGAAAATCACCTACTCCATCTTCTCCCAGGTCGCCCTCGGCATAGAAAAGGCCGCAAGTGACAAGGACTACGCCATCATCATGGTAAACACCGGAAATGACGGGGATGTGGAGAAGAAAAGTCTCGTTAAGCTCAGAAACAGTTTTATAGATGGAATGATAATAGGAGCTACGGGAAGCAACTCAAGACTGATCAGAGACATTAACACTGAGATCCCTGTGGTTCAGGTGGTCCGAAAATTCGATCCGCTGCTTAGCTGCGTAGATGTAGACTACACCGACATAGGCTACAAGGCGGTATGGAACCTTTACAGCAAGGGTTGCAGGAAGATCGCGCTCATAAACAGCTCATTATCCCTAACACCTTATGAAAACCGATACATCGGTTACAAACGTGCCATATCGGAACTTGACCTGGAGGAGATAGTCATTTCAAAGGATTCCCTGCTTCAGGGTCCTTCCTACGGATATGAATGTACCTTAAAGCTGCTGGATGAGTACGACGGCATCGACGGTATAATGCTGGCCAGCGATTCCCAGTCCATGGGCGCTCTAAGGGCATTAAAAGAGAGTCATATTTCCGTACCCGATCAGATAAAGCTTATCAGCATGACAGGTATACAGATAGGCTCAATGCTGGAGACCTCTCTCACTTCCTTCGAGCTTCCGGGAGAAGAAATCGGGGAAGAGGCAGCGCTTATGCTCATAAGAGCCATTGAATCTTCAAAGAATGACAAGCCGCCTGCACGTCACCTTACCCTTTCCGCGCAGCTTATAGAGCGTGAATCCACGGGTTAAACTAATCATCATTTGGCGGCCGGCGCGGCGGCCCACTGTATTGAAAGTACATCTCATACGAAAAATCCGTCCTGAACGTACGCTCATCGTTCGTTCAGGACGGATTTTTCTTCTCAATGTTCTTTCAAACAGCATGCCTTGCCGCATCCGACCGCCAAATGCCTCTCGTTTATTAAGACCATCATCTGCTTTGCGAAGGTCTTATCAATTAAAGAAGGTGAAGGGGGTTATAATTCCCTTCACCTTTCTTTAGAATGGCAGTATATAAAATTGGATAAAAAACAAATGTTTATCAAAAAGATCATTAAGCGAACTTGCTCATATCAACCTTCTCAAGGCCACTGTTCTTGATACCCTGAGCGATCCAGTCCTTCTCTTCCTGGTTAAGTGGAAGTACAGGCTTTCTCATAAGAGCGCTTGTGAAGATACCTCTCTGTACAAGTGTCTCCTTAAGTCTTGCATGAGCCTCACCTGAAGGCTGTCCGCCGCCGTAGATTGCCTGGCTGATGTGATAGATTCTGTCGCTCCAGTCCTGAGCTTCCTTGAGTGTGTGCTTGTCAGGATTTGCAAATACTTCTCTTGCAGGGCAGATAAGCTCCGGAACGCAGCCTGCGAATCCGATAAGAGCCCCGTCCATGCCTGGGAACCATGATACGCAGAGTGTTTCATCATGACATGTGATAAGGCTGATATCAGGGCACTCCTGACGAAGAAGTCTTACGTCATGCTCGTAGATAGATGTAACACGTGTACCCATCTTGATGCACTTAACGTGATCGATCTCCTTGCACATCTTGATAAGTGTCTCTACAGGGTAGAATGCCTTTGATGTTGCAGGATAGAGATGGATAACGATATCGATGTCAGCACCCTCAGCTACGTCCTTGATGTACTCGAAAGGAGCGTTAGGATTCATACCGAATCTGAGCCACATGTGAGGAGGCATAAGAAGGATTGCATCTGCTCCTGCTGCCTTTGCCTCAGCTGCCATCTCGATGGACTCCTGAGTGTTCTCACAGTTTACACCTGAAACGATAGTCATGATATCGCCGCACTCTTCAGCACAGATCTCAACTACTCTCTTTCTCTCTGCTCTTGTAAGGCCTGTGATCTCTCCTGTATGTCCGTTACAAACAAGACCCTGGATTCCCTTGTCATAGAAGCTCTTGATCCAACGAAGGTATACTCTGAACTCCTGCTCGTTGATTGAGTAGTCATCGTTAAGTGGAACTGA
>DFGZ01000284.1 GCA_002371295.1 Oribacterium sp. UBA3737
GACGGCTATCGCGAGATCATCGGCGCTGCACAGTACATTTCTATCGGAATGTCTTCAGCGTAGTCCCTCGAGGCAGGATGCGGGAAGTATCCTTAATGCTGAAAGCCATCCACGCGTAGGAGGACAAAGAGGCAGCGCGCGAAAAGGTAGCCTCCGTTGTTGCGAAACTTCGTGAAATGAAGCTCTCTGCAGCCGCAAAGAGAGTTGAGGACGGTGTAGATGAATAAGCAATGTCATAAACAGAGTCATTCGAAAGAATCCTCAAATGGGCCTGCTGATGATAAGTCATTGCCGGATTTTCCCGTTTATTACACGTGAAATAAAATTAACGTCAGAGGGAATAAAGGCAGTGGCCGGACCATTTGAATGTCATAGTTGTTTTGGCGAGCATGACGAAAATGGATTCTATTAAAGAACTGAAATAATTGGACATTAATGTGTCCAGATAAAAATGTATGATGAAGCCGGAAAATGAAATCGGTTTTTGTCTGATTGGAGGGAAGCATCATGCAGATAGCATTACAAAATTCAAAACTGACTCTATTATTGCCGAAGGGCTATGAACGGGTGGAAAACGGCGTATCTTTATATTCTGAGATGTATCAGAGGAGAAAGGCCGAAGATGTAGAGATGTTCCAGAGCATGAGTTCCAGCTCATATGGAAATATCGTTATTACCCACATTGATCCGGCAGATTCCATGAGATTTGGCGACAAAGGTCTTTTGATCAACGACATCCATTCACACCTTACAGATGACCAGGGCTTGATAGAAGTGGAGACAGGAACAAGTCCCAGAGGATATGAATATATCTACAGTATCATCAAGACCTATCACCAGGATAAGTTGAATGTCAACTATTGCCTTCGGATGAACATTAAGAATGGCGATGAAGTCATAGAGATTCTGGCTACCTTTTTTGAAGCTGGAATGACTGGTCTGCGAAGCGCCATGGGCTGGAATATGGCTATGAGTGCCGGGTTTGAGCAGGACGAGAACAGCCCGCATCATATAAAAGGATGGGCACAGGATCCCTATGATCCCGATTATATGCATGGATGCCGAATGATTATGGCGGAGCGCAGAGGTCTTGACGGCCTGTTCCCGGAAGATTCTCTCAGTCAGGCCAGAGAGCTTGTTCTGGCCTTAACGGAGGACTCGTACTATAAAACCAAGGAAGAGATTGACGCTGAACATAAAAAAGAGGAATCTTCCAGAAAAGCAAAGAAGAAGCAGGGCAAGAATGCAGCAGATGCTGAGAATGAGCAGCCGGATAAGCAGGAAGATCAGCGTGCTCTACTGCAAAGACTGTTTAGCGATGAAGTTGTCCGAAGTGGAGCATACAAGGTCGAAATAGAGCATGCGATGCCGGAACAGACTTCAGAAAAAAAAGGAACCAGCCCGTTTGGAATAGCCAAAGTAGCTGCCAAGGCGGCAGATAATGTAAAAACGGTAGTGTCAAAAACAACAGCAGGGCTTGATAAAGTCAAGACACCATTTGAGATACCGGATGATTTCCGAAGCAAATTAAACAAACCGGTTCCTAAGGAGCTTCCCGGATGGGGAAAGCGGCCATATATAGGCTTTGGAAAAGGTACATTTGCGATGAGCGGAATCATGATGAGCTGGCCTGTGACAGAACAGGAATCCCTTCCGCTATCCGATGCCAAAGGGCTGATTCAGCAATTTCATGATGAAATGGATGATCATCAGGGGCTGATTACGGTGAAGTGCGGATTAACACCGAAGGGAAATCGGTATGCGTATGTTATCCGTAAGATGTATTTTGCAGACGAACAGGGAAACCAGGAAAGCCCTACCGATTATGAGCTGAATTTCAACATTCGCATAAATGGGAAAATTCATTTTATTAATGGATCATTTCAGGAAAAGGATAAAGTGCCTGGGAACAGATCAGGTATGCTGTATCTGATGTCGCTGGGAAGCAGTGAGTTGAAGCTTGAAGCGGAAGCCTGGAATCGGGATCCGTATGATTCAAATCGTGAAAAGGGGTTTCTTATGAACTGGACCGAGGATGAAAAGTACGATGGTTTATTCCCATATCATCCGCTTTCAGAGATGAGAAGGTTTATAAGTTACGTAGTTGAGAACAACTGATGACCTTAGTTTTTAAGGAGTGATCAAGACATGATCGGAGCAATCATAGGCGATATTGCCGGTTCAAGGTATGAAAGAGTAAATCACAAATCGAAGGTGTTTGAGCTGTTCGATAAAAAATGTCGGCTGACAGATGACAGTGTGATGTCTCTTGCTGTGGCTAAGGCTATTCTTGATTGTGAGGAGGATGTAGATTCTTTAGGAAAAACGGCAATATCTGCCATGCAGGAGTTGGGCAGAATTTATAAGAACGCCGGTTATGGTGGCACATTTATTAAGTGGCTCTGGGCTGAAGATCCGCAGCCATATAACAGCTTTGGGAACGGCTCCGCTATGAGAGTAGGGCCGTGTGGGTTTGCCGCAAAAAATCTGGATGAGGCCAGACTGCTATCTGCGAAGGTTACGGAGATAAGTCATAATCATCCGGAAGGAATGAAAGGCGCCGAAGCTATA
>DFGZ01000275.1 GCA_002371295.1 Oribacterium sp. UBA3737
AAGGAGATTGAGAAAAACTTATAAAGAAATCAGTATTTCTAATCTGACTAAGAGCATGGTACTCTGTACCGTGCTCATTTTTGTGCTAAAATACAAAAATGAAACAAGATGAAATAATTTGAAATCAATATTACATGCAAGGGCTTAATAAAATTGAGATATAAGCAATCAGGAAGGCGTTGTGGTGCCTATCATCACAGTAATCGATAAGGATGAAAAGCTCCGGTACTTCTTTACAACAATCCGGGGCGTGTAGGATACGGAATGACTGCGGATTTCGTTACAGAGATCACACATGCAGTACCAAATATCGTGGGAATGAAGGATACTTCCGGAGATATCACTCTTACGGAGGAGTTTATAAGAAGTATGTTGCCGGAGACTTCGAGGGTTCACGTGAAGCACAGTTTAAGCTGAATCCTGTACGACTGGTCATGGATAAGATGTCTACTTTTGTAGGACTTACGGAAAATACCGTGTAACATGCGGAGAGGGTATGAAAAAGCATATATTCATTATGATAAATCATAAGTATATATTCATTGTTAAAAATCATAAGTCACGTGGTATATTTAATACAATAAACAGGATGATGGGAGGCAGTTATGAAACATGAAGTGACACTTAGGAATGGCATAAAAGTACCGGCTCTCGGACAGGGAACCTGGTATCTGGGAGAGAGCAGTCTTCAGAGAAAAAGAGAAATAGATGGTATACGTAAGGGCATCGAAGCCGGGATGACACTTATCGATACTGCGGAAATGTACGGTAACGGCGCGGCAGAGGATATGCTTGGTGAGGCTATCAGCACAGTGGATAGAAACAGGCTTTATCTGGTATCGAAGGTTCTGCCTACCAATGCAGGTGGGAAACGCATGCGGCAGGCTCTTCAGAGAAGTCTCTCACGTATGGGAGTGGAGTATCTGGATCTGTATCTTTACCACTGGAGAGGCTCATTCAAGCTGTCCGAAACAGTAGCAAGGCTTGAGGAGCTGAAAGCAGAGGGACTAATCAGAGAATGGGGAGTTTCCAATTTTGATATAGATGATATGGAAGAGCTTTGGAGCGTACCGGATGGAAAGAACTGCCTCGTGAATCAGGTGCTTTATCATACGGGGTCCCGTGGCATAGAATATTCACTTCTTCCGTGGATGTTGGAGCATGATGTGGCGCTTATGTCCTACTGTCCTCTGGCGCAGGCAGGTTCACTGAAGCGGGGGATCATGCAGAATCAGACTCTGGAAGAGCTTGCGAAGAAATACGAAGTATCTGTACCTGAAATCCTTCTTGCATGGAATATAAGAAACGGTCATACCATAGCTATACCGAGAAGCTCAAGACCTGAGCATACCCTGTCCAATGCTCACGCAGACAGCATTGAGCTTAAGGAAGAGGATCTTCTCCTCATTGATAAGGTATATCCTGCACCCGATCACAAGGTTTATCTTGATATGCAGTAATACAGTAAAGAATATAAGATACTTAGTAGAAGTATTTTTTGATTAAAGAATCGCGGCATCATTTAACGATGAAGCCGCGGTTTTTTTGTGATGCTGCAATATTGATTCATTAAAAATTAAAGGGAGCCGGAAACATAAGAAAAGGAATCGGAGCACGATGAAAAAATATTTATAAAAATCTTATGAATAGTCGAAAATTTATATGATGATGAGAATACGAAAGCTAAACGATTCGATGTCGCTATATTCAGTTGGCAAAGATTAGATTTGTGAGGGTGTGGTATGCGGAAGGCGCTAAAAAATCAATTGGCAGAGCTTATCGCGCTTTTGCCGGAAGCTCATGAAACGATACTTAAAGGTATCGATGATAACGATGTCAATACGATTACGGTATGCCTTACCGACTGCCAGAACGCGGCTGTTTCTGTAGGTACAAAAATCGATGAGACCGAGGGAGAAGGAACAACCACAGTGAAGGCACTGGAAGAGTACTGCGAGCTGTTGTTCCGGATTCATCAGGAGATAACAAATGGACAGGCTGAAAAAAAGAGTATACAAAAACGGCTGAAGAAGAGCTTTATAGACATTTCCAATAAATTACAGTTCGAGATTCCTGATACTAAGGAAGTGGTTTTCCTTCCATATAAGGCGTCAATGTGGGATTCTCTTGAAAGTGTGTGGAAAAAAGCTGAGGCCGATCCTATGGTGAAAGCCATAGTTATGCCGATTCCGTACTATGACAAAAATCCGGATGGTTCCTTCAGGGAGTTTCACTATGAGGGGGGAGAATTCCAGAAGGATGTGCCTATAGTTTCCTATGAGGAATACAATCTCGAAAAGAATCATCCTGATGAGATATATATACATAATCCCTATGATGAACGGAATTTTGTAACCAGCGTACATCCGTATTTTTACTCGGCAAATATAAGAAAGTTTACGGATAAACTTGTATATATTCCGTACTTTGTGCTTGATGAGATCGATCCCGGAAACAAGGCTGCGATAGAAGGAATAAAGCATTTTATAACGACTCCCGGTGTCATAAACGCCCATGAAGTCATAGTGCAGTCAGAAAATATGCGGAAAGCTTATATTGAAGCCCTGGTGGATTATCTGGGAGAAAAAAACAGACGGCTCTTTGAGGACAAGATCAAGGGGACTGGTTCTCCAAAGATTGAGAAGATCAAGTCCATGACCATCGATGATGTGGAAATTCCCGAGGAATGGAAGAAACACATCTTCAGGGAGGACGGAAGCCGTAAGAAGATAATCATTTACAATACAAGTGTGACAGCACTTCTTCAGGAATCGGAACAGATGCTCAGGAAGCTGCTGGATGTTTTCAGGATTTTTAAGGAGCATAGGGATGAAGTGACGCTTCTCTGGCGACCACATCCTCTTATAAAAGCAACTATCTGTTCCATGAGACCGCAGTTGTATGAAGCCTATGAGAAAATCGTGGAAGTATATAAAAATGAAGATTTCGGAATCTATGATGATACAGCTGACATGGACAGGGCTCTCGTTATGGCGGATGCCTACTACGGTGACTACAGCAGCCTGGTGACACTTTGCAAGGCAATAGGAAAGCCTATAATGATACAGAACGCATATGTGATAGAAGAGGAATAAAACGATTATTTAAAAGTCTGTTCGTCCGGAAGCGAATATGTATTTTTTGAATTGTTCATATGATGATGCAGCACATTGCACACGAATGTGTGCGTGCTGTGCATCATATGATGTTAGTGGCAAATACTTTAGACACTCACGTCATAAGAGTATATATAAAGCAAAAGGTCATATCAGGTAATATTTCCGATGCGATACGGTTTATAAAAAAGCGGGGTGCGGGGATGAAATTTGAATTAAATGCATCAATGATGTGTGCGGATTTCGGGCACATGTATGATGAGATAAAGGCACTTGAAGAGGCGGATATCGATTCTTTCCATGTGGATATCATGGACGGACGGTATGTGCCTAATTTTGCCATGTCACTTTACGATCTTAAGTGCATAGCAGAAAACACAGATAAGCCTTTGGATGTGCATCTTATGATAGAACATCCGAGAAACAATATAAATATGTTTTTAAAGGAACTAAGATCCGGAGACACCGTATATATTCATCCAGAAGCAGAATATCATCCGTCTGCCACACTACAGACTATAATCGATGCAGGTATGATTCCGGGGATAGCCATAAATCCGGGAACCAGTGTCGAGACCATCATGGAACTTATGAGAGTTGTTGATAAAATTCTGGTGATGAGCGTAAATCCGGGAAGTGCAGGGCAGATGTTCCTTCCGTATGTGGATAAGAAGATCACAAAGCTTCTTTCACTTAAGGAAGAGATGAATGTAAAGCTTTACTGGGACGGCGCCTGTTCTTATGAGAAGATACAGACCTATGCTCCAAAAGGAATAGATGGATTTATTCTGGGAAGTACGATCCTTTTCGGAAAGGACAGACCATATAAAGAAATCATAGATGATGTGAGGAAGATGAAGTTCTGAATAACAAAGAGTATTAACAAAATCAGAATTTAATCGCTCATAGTGTGATGATTTGATACGACAAGTGTAAAGCTGGTACTGGATCTTGGATTTCTACGGAGATTCAGGATTCTGTTGTACACTAAGACTGTTAGTGAAATTTAAATGTGTGTATCATTCTGTAGATTTGGGAGGAAATCAGAAATGGTGAGAGCACTTCTTCTTTCCGGTGGGAAAGGTACGAGACTTGGAGAGGATGTTCCGAAGCAATATCTAAAAGTTAATGGAAAGATGATTATCGAATACAGTATGGAGACATTGTTATCCTGTGATGAAGTGGAGTCTCTTATGATAGTTTCGGAGGAATCCTGGCGTATGGTGATTTCGGAAGCTATAAAAAAACAGAAGAACAGTCATAAGTTCATAGGCTTTGCAGATCCCGGAGAAACAAGACAGCTGTCAATATATAACGGGCTTTTGAAGATGAAGGACGATACTTTTGAGGGCGACTTGGTGCTGATACATGATGCTGCAAGACCATGCCTTAAAGATTCAATGATAAAGCAAATGCTCGAGGCTGTTAAAGATGCTGAGGGAGTAATGCCGGTTCTTCCCATGAAGGATACGGTTTATGTGGTTGATGATTCCGGAAAGCTTAAGTCACTTCTTGAGAGAAAGAATGTGGTGGCAGGCCAGGCGCCTGAGCTTTTTTTGTTTGCGGAATATCTTAACGCAAATGAGAAAATGATAAGAAACGGACGCATGGAAAGTATCAATGGTTCGACGGAGCCTGCGTTCCTTGCCGGGATGGATATCGCGACGATTCCGGGCATGGAGGACAACTATAAGATAACAACGAAAGAGGATCTTAATAGGTTCAGGAGATTGTTTGAAACCGGAGAGGAATAGGACTTCAGGATAGGAAGAGATTGCGGTTTCAGTAGTATAGGATCTGACGGTGAGTCATAAATACGGAGAGTTTATATATGAATGGCTGGAAGCTGGAAGAGATAGGAAAAATAAATTTTTATGATGACGTAGAGGTTCCCGAACCGGAAGCCGGAGAAGTGCTTGTAAAAGTAAAGGCGGCGGGAATATGCGGTTCGGATGTTCCGAGAGTTTATAAAGATGGTGCGCACAGTATGCCTCTCGTAATAGGACACGAGTTTTCGGGACAGGTGGAAAAGCTTGGGGCAAATGTGGATAAGAGTAAGCTTGGAAAAAGGAAGGGAATCTTTCCTCTTATTCCATGCAGGAAATGTCCTCAATGTCTCGAAAAAAAGTACGAAATGTGTTCGAATTACAGCTATCTAGGCTCCAGAAGGGACGGTGGATTCGCAGAATATGTAACGGTGCCTGAATGGAATCTTATAGAGCTCCCTGAGGGGGTGACATGGGAACAGGCAGCTATGCTTGAGCCTATGGCAGTAGCTGTTCATGCCATGAGACAGCTTACTTTGAAAGAAACAGATTCTGTCCTTGTGTGCGGTTGTGGTACCATTGGGCAGCTTCTCGTTATGTTTCTTCTGGAACGGGGAATAAAAAATGTTTATGCAGCAGGAAATAAGGATTTTCAGAAAAAATCACTTACCGATATGGGACTTCCTGAGGGGCACTTCTGTGATATAAAGAATATGGACTTTCATGAATGGATAATGGAAAAAACCGGGGAGTTGGGAGTGGATGCTTATTTTGAGTGTGTAGGAAGAAATGAGACTATAGCTGACAGCTTTGAGCTTGTAAAGGCAGGGGGCCAGGTATGCCTCATGGGAAATCCCGCAGGTGATATGACATTCAAAAAGGCGAATTACTGGAAGATACTCAGAAAACAGCTGACGCTCAAGGGAACCTGGAATTCATCATATCTTGGCGACGATGAAAAAGCGGAATCTGATGACTGGCACTATGTTATGAAGAAGCTTTCGGAGGGAAACATACACCCGGAGAAGCTTATCACACACAAGCTGAAGCTTAGGGAACTTGAAAAAGGTCTCATTATCATGAGGGATAAGACAGAGGATTATGTTAAAATCATGGTGAAAGAGGATATATGACTAGGAGCAGATCTTTCAATATTTATGTGAAGGCGGTTT
>DFGZ01000142.1 GCA_002371295.1 Oribacterium sp. UBA3737
AGCTTCTATCAGCTCCTTCACCAGGGAACAGACATCGTGCCTCTTCAGTTTATCGGATTCCGCAACAACCAGTGTGAGAATGACGTAGACATCCAGGGCAGCACCAGCCAGCAGAAGCTTTGTGCCAATGTTGCAGCCCAGATCGTAGCATTTGCCTGCGGAAAGTCTGACGAGAACAAGAACAAGAATTTCGAGGGCGGCCGTCCATCAAGCATCATTATCGGTGATCAGCTTGATCCCAAGGCTCTCGGTGCACTTCTTGCTCACTTCGAGAACAAGGTAATGTTCCAGGGCTTCATCTGGAATATCAACAGCTTTGACCAGGAAGGCGTTCAGCTTGGAAAGACTCTTGCAAAGAAAGTTCTTGCTCACGAGACAGAGGGCGCACTTGCAGAGTACAGCAAGCTTTTGAACATCTGAGTGGTCCGGCACATTAGTGATGAATTTTTAATTTTTTATTAAGAATACCTCGGATCATTAACAAAACGATAATGTTTATCCGGATAATTGTCGAAGTAATGAAGCAGAGCGACGTTATTATCCATAGAGAGGTAACATTATTATGAAAAAGAGAAACTTTGGAAAATCTGCAACAGCAGTAATACTTGCAAGTGCGATGACAGCTTCAGCGCTTTCAGGCTGCGGCGGCTCAAAGCCTGCAGAGACAACAGCTGCAGAGACAACAGCTGCAGCAACAGAAGCAGCTACAACAGCAGCAACAGAAGCTGCCAAGGCTGAAGCCGGAGCTGATGGTACTTATGAGGGTACCGCAGTAGGAATGGGTGGAGAGAGCAATCCTGTAAAGGTCGCTATCACACTCAAGGATGGAAAGATTGCCGACGTAAAGATTGAAGGAGCCGGTGAAACAGATGGTATCGGTACCAAGGCCATCGAGGCATTTCCTGAGGAGATGATCGAGAGAAATACTGTTCAGGTTGATGCTATTTCAGGAGCAACAATCACATCAAAGGCTATTGTAGAAGCAGCTACTGCTGCACTTGCTGAGGCAGGACTTAAGCCTGAGGATCTTGATTCTGTAGAGGCGGCCGCAGCAGCACCTGCAGAAGATATGTCAGTTGAAGCAGATGTAGTAGTTGTTGGTATGGGTGGTGCCGGAATGGCGGCTGCTATCACAGCTTCAGAGGCAGGTAAGAATGTAGTCATTCTCGAGTCACAGTCAATGGGCGGAGGAAACACTGTCCGTTCAACCGGTGGACTTAATGCAGCGAAGACAGCAACACAGGATGAAAATGAGTTCGGTGAGGCTGACGGTGTAAACAAGACGCTTAACACGGCCAAGGAGTCCTGGGCTGATAATGAAGCTATAAAGGAACTTGCTGCTGCAGTACAGAAGCAGTGGGATGAGTATCAGGCAAAGCCTGAAGGATATTTTGATTCTGTAGAGCTTTTCGAGCTTGATACAATGATCGGTGGTAAGGGTATCAACGATTTTGAGCTTGTAAAGACACTTTGCGAGAACACATCAGGAGCAATTGACTGGCTTAAAGAGCATGATGCTGAGCTTCCATCAGTCGGTGCTTTCGGCGGTGCTTCTGTAAAACGTATCCACAGACCTGTTAATGCTGAAGGAAAGACAACGGCTGTCGGTGCTTACCTTGTACCTATCCTTACAAAGAATGTAGAGGGCAAGGACAATATCGATGTTTACTACAACACAACAGCCAACAAGATTATCATGGAGGACGGTAAGGCTATAGGTGTAATTGCTGAAGGCGAGACAGGCAATACTGTTACTGTCAATGCCAAGGCCGTTATTCTTGCTACAGGTGGTTTCGGTGCTGATCTTGACAGAGTAGTTAAGTACAATCCTGACCTTGAAGGCTTTGTTACAACCAATGCAGCAGGTTCTCTTGGACAGGGTATCGATATGGCAACATCTGATGACGTTAAGGCTGATACAGTTGACATGGAGCAGATTCAGATCCATCCGACAGTGACTGTTGATGCTGACGGTAACGCTCACCTTATCACTGAGGGTATCCGTGGAGACGGTGCTATCCTTGTTAATATGGAAGGTAAGCGTTTCTACGACGAAGTTTCCACAAGAGATAAGGTTTCTGCAGCCGAAATCGCACAGACAGATGGATGTGCATGGATCATTCTTGACCAGAAGATGATGGATGCTTCATCAGTTTATGCTGGATATTACAATTCAGGATATGCAGTAAAGGGTGAGACATACGAAGAGCTTGCAGAGGCTATGGGTGTTCCTGCAGATGCATTTAAGGAGACCATGGACGGATGGGCTAAAATCTGGGGCGAAAAGAAGGATGAAGAGTTCGGACGTACATCATTCTCAAGCGATAATGACCTTACAACAGCACCTTTCTATGCTATCAAGGTTTCTCCTGGAATCCACCACACAATGGGTGGTCTCAAGATCGATACTTCTGCAGAAGTTATCAATACTGACGGTGAAGTTATACCTGGTCTTTTCGCAGCAGGTGAAGTTACCGGAGGTGTTCACGGTGCTAACCGTCTCGGTGGAAATGCTGTAGCTGATATCATCGTATTCGGTAGAATCGCAGGTGACAGCGCAGTAGCATACATTGGATAATGTGTCTGACCTTTGGTGTCAATGATCGTAATATTTGGAGCCGTCACAGTGTGATGGCTCCTTTTTGTCATTCAGCGGTCTCAGGTCATTTCTGAGGCGGAGAAGAACGGCACAGAGCTTTCGGAGCTTGCGCCAAAAAACAGCAAGTACGGATACCGGATTTCTGAGGAAATCCGATATCCTATATCTTTTAGTATTTCATGTTTTTTGATTTTCGGCAATACTGCTGATTGCGTGTTACAATATAGTTGTCAGTCGGATTTTGAATATTTTTTATGGAGATAATATGATACAGGATATATACCCAAGCAAACTGAATAATCAATATATGAATATTGATATGAGAGCGGAAGATACGCTTATGATCTTCTCGGAAGAAGGCAAGGTGTGCATTGGAAACAGAGAAGAAGAGATGATTTTTCCTGAGGCCGGAGACATATCTGCTGAGCGCACAGTGTATCTTTTTTCCCTGGATGAAAGACGTTTTTTTATTTCTCTTGATGACATTCATTATGAAAAAGAAGGCTTTAATTACTATTCCATCCGGGAAGTCCGTGACCTTTTCTCCGGGAAGGAAGTGTTTGCGGTGTTTACTGCATATCATCTCTGGAAATGGTATGCGGATAATGTCTTCTGCGGAAAATGCGGTGAAAGGCTTGAACCGGATGATAGGGAGAGAGCTCTCAGATGCACGAAGTGCGGAAACATTATTTACCCAAGGATAAATCCCGCAGTTATTGTAGGGGTTACAAAAGGCGATTCTATACTTATCACGCGATATAAAATCGGCTACAGTCATAGTGCTCTGGTTGCCGGCTTCACAGAGATTGGAGAGACACTTGAAGAAACGGTTGCAAGAGAGGTTATGGAAGAGACCGGTGTTAAGGTTAAAAATATCCGGTACTATAAGTCTCAGCCATGGGGTATGGCTCAGGATATTCTGGTAGGATACTACTGCGACGCAGAGGAGGATTCCGAAATCAGGATGGATGAAAGCGAGCTGAAATACGCAGAGTGGGTAAAACGTGAGGACATCGTTCTTCAGCCCAATAATCTGAGCCTTACAAATGAAATGATGAGACGGTTTAAAGAAGGGGCTAACGTGTGATTTAATCATCTAAAGCGACAGCCCCTTTCTTTTTTATTCACCGAAGACCTGGGTCCGGTATTTCTTTCCTGTAGGTGTAGCTGCAAGTCCGCCTGTGGCGGTTTCCTTAAGGTCTCGTGACATTGCATCACCTACTTCACGCATTGCATCGATGCACTCGTCGGCAGGAATCTTTGCTTCGATTCCCGCAAGAGCCATATCTGCGGAAGAGAAGGCGATTACAACGCCGGAGGCGTTTCTCTTGATGCATGGGATTTCTACGAGACCCGCAACAGGATCACACACCAGACCTTCCTGATTAACTATGGCGATGGCGAGAGCGTCTGCACACATTTGTGGTGTGCCGCCCATGAGCTCAACGAGAGCTGCCGCTGCCATTCCTGAGGCACTGCCGCACTCTGCCTGGCAGCCACCCTGCGCACCGGCGATAGAAGCCTTCTGGGCGATGATCATGCCGAAGGCTGCCGCCGTAAATATAGACATAACTACGTCTTTCTTCGGCATCTGCCTTTCTTTGTAGGCAGTAATGAGACATCCCGGAAGTATTCCGCAGCTTCCGGCAGTAGGAGTTGCCACGATCTTTCCCATGGCAGCGTTGCAATTGGAAACCGCAAGGGCACGGGATACGGCCCTTGACATGGGCTTGCCCATGAGACCTCCGTCCTTTTCTGCGTACTTCTTCATGAGATATCCTTCGTCACCGGTGAGACCGGAGGTTGATCTGCGGCCCTTCTGTTCGCCCCATTCTGCGGATTCACACATGGTTTCAAAGCACTTCTCCATTTGTTCGAAGAGTTCCTCTTCGGTCTTGCCCATCTTCTTTGCCTGGTCTTTGATGCAGATCTCACTGATGCGGCACTTGTTCTGAACTGCCAGGTCCACCAGCTCTTTTACTGAATTATATGTAAGCATTAAATATCTCCTCTGTGAAACGCGTTTTATTTCGCTGTTTATTTCTGACGTGTAGATTTAATCGGTTCCTTGATAAGGTGCATCCTTTTGCTGTTTAATCTTAAATTTGGTGTCGGCCTATCGATTATCCGGCATTTTAAATCGCGTGAATGAGTAATGCATTATCTATATTATCCATTTTTTTGAGATCTGTGATCAGCTGCTCGGGAGGGAGTTCATCCAGCTCCAAAGTCATAAGGGCATCACCGCCGGGTTCCTTACGGCTTAAATGAAAACCGCTGATGTTAAGGTCACCGTATCGCCAGTACATAAGATTAGTTACGTTGGCGATAACACCGGGTTTATCCTGGTGAAGAACAAAAAGAGTGTTGTTTTCGCCACTGAAATTCACCTCCATGCCGTCGATGTTGTCTATACGGATATTTCCGCCTCCGATGCTGGCACCTTCCACAACGCCGGTTTTTCCGCTGGCACAGGTAAAGTAGATCCTTGCCGTGTTTGGATGAGCTCCCGGGATATCTTCAGCTATGAACTCATATTTAAGACCACGCTCATTTGCGATATCCATGGCATT
>DFGZ01000101.1 GCA_002371295.1 Oribacterium sp. UBA3737
CGATGTATTCAGCCAGGCGTTGAAGCTAGGAAAAGAACTTTATCATGTAACCGGAGCTTCCTTTGGAGATTATGATATCTCTTATGTCAAAAATAATGATCTGGTTCCGGAGAAGTACCGAAAGATCAAGAAGGGGACAGATATTTATCCATCATATTTAACCTACGATTCCGGAAATGTGGATAGCCTTGAACTGTCACTCCTTAAGGAACACAGAATCATAGAATTTGAGGAGTTTAATGAGTATTCCATTGTTCTGGGGCAGCTTGCATTATCACATACAGATGCAGAGGTTTATTATCATGATGAGAGGATTTATGGCTTTATAGAGCCTTCAGAACGTCTCCATGTGAGTGAGACTTTTGACAGGACGGCTGAGGACGATCCTGAGCACCACATTTTACATGTTGCAGACGAGTTTGTCAGTGGAACTTTGGAGGGAAGCTTTCATACCATAAGCACTATGCCGCTTTTCCATTCAGTGTTTTTCTGGCAGGATCTGGCAGGACATATCAAAGGTAAAGTCAGATATGTTGAAGTAGCTATTGCCGATAATGTAGGCATCGGTGGTGTTCTGTCCTACTATACTATGGCAAAGAAATTGTTCGCCACTAAAGGGTGGGATACATTTTTAAGGAAGAACGGTTCACGTTACCCTGATGAAATGATTCATCACTATTTTAATATTTCTGAATGTCCCGATGATGCAGATGCATCAAATACGGTCTTTATTGATAATTTCACATCGATTTCAATGACCTACCTATGCTCTAAGTGCTCGTCTGATATAGATACATCAATACTGTCAGATGTGTTCAGAAGCGAGCTTGAAGAATATGCCGAAACTGTTCTCGGTGGTCACAAGGTACTGGGTATTCTTATCAGAGGCACCGATTACATTGCATCCGGCATGACGGGTGCAAGACAGATGGCTACCGTTGAGGACATGCTTCCTACCATACAGGAGTGGATCCGTGAGGATGGTTATGACAGGATATTCCTTGCTACAGAGGACCAGGATGTACTTGAAAAAATGAAGAAGGAATTTGGGTCAATGGTCATCGCTGTTTCTCAGGTGCGTCACCGTGTTTCTGATTTTGTTAATGTTAAGCTGCTCAGTGATCTTGAAAAAACTGAAGATGATTACACGTCGGTTCTTGAGGACAATACATCAAACTATTTCTATGCGCTGTATCTTTTATCCAGATGCCAGAGTTTAATGGCTTCCGGACAGTGCCATGGATGGACGGTTGCGAATTCCTTTAACGGAGGGCATTATCTTCGTTCTTATAAATTCAGTGTCGGTCTTAATAAATGATGAAAGGAGATTTGTATGATGGAGGTATCGTATAAGGATAAAAAGGTTGTGATCAGACTTCCGGAGAGGATTTTCACAGGAAATGTCAAGGAAATAGAAGACGAGTTATTGGCCATTGAATTACCTGAGGATCATGACGATGTTGTACTTGATGCAGAAGAACTTAAGTATATATCTTCCTTAGGCCTCAGGGTCATCCTGAAATTTATAAAAAAAATTGATAAGAAGCTGATAATGGATAATGTTTCCGACGATGTCTGTAAAATATTCATTGAAACAGGATTTTCCAAAATAGTCACCATCAGAAGAAAACCGGAATATATAGATGTGAAGGATCTCCAGGTTTTGGGAAAGGGTGCCATAGGAAAGGTTTATAAGCTTAATGATGAGCAGGTGTTGAAGGTATACAGCGATGGAAGATCCCGAGAAATTCTGGAGGAGGAGCTTGAAACATTCCGGGAAGTTTTTGCCATTGGCATACCTATCATGATTCCGTTCCGCATCGTTGAAACAAATGAAGGTTATGGATTTGTTTTTGAGTTTGTTATGTCAGACCTTCTTGCCAACAGGATATCAGAGAATCCGGAAAAGATATCTGACTATGCACGAGATATGGCAGATTTGATGAAATGCCTTGGAAACACAAAACTTGACACCGGAGTGATGAACAGCGTTTCCAAAGTCATAGAAAGAGATTTTGATGGTATAGAATGCCTTATTTCGGAGAATGATGCAGAGTTCATAAGAAGTATTATTCGTGCAGTACCTGAAAAAAACACCTGTGTTCATGGGGATCTTCATGCCGGAAATATTATGCTCATGGATGAAAAGATGCTGCTCATCGATATGGATGACTTTGGATATGGACATCCGGTGTGGGATATGGCACAGCTCACTGCTGTTTATCAGGAGCTTATTAATGAAGAAGATGTATTTAGGAAGATGTTTTCACTTCCTGATGAACTGCCCTATGATGCTTTTGTGAAGAATATCTGTCATATGCCTTCAGAGATTGCATCCGGACTTTTCGACAGGATTAAGACAGCGTATTTTGCAGGACTATCGGAAGAGAATAAAAATAAATGTCTTGAACTTGCAAAGATATATTGTGACATCATAGCCATTCGTTATGATTACAGGACAATCCATGGCATAGAGCTAAGTGAGGATTTAATGAGAGCTAAAAAGGAAGTTGCCGAGTATTATCTTAATGATATTAAAAAGCATGAAATAGCAGAACTTCCTGAACTGTTTTCAGCGTGGGATGAAATATAAAGAAGATAGGTACTTTTTATGGATAAAATAAATCAAACAGAGATGATCAATAAATCAGAAGAAGGCAAACGTGAGAAAGCCAAAGTCTGGTTTGACAGCATTTTTAAAGGCTGCAGTGGAGATACTCTGCCGGTCAAAGATGGTAGTGGAAATGAGGGCGGTTATGCCTCTAAAAGATTAAGTGGAGTAACCGATTTTGCTTCTGTGAAAAAATACTGTAAAGAGCATTCGGTTTCTGAGAATGCTTT
Organism: Oribacterium sp. UBA3737; assembly: GCA_002371295.1. Next base: position 2,842 of record DFGZ01000101.1, read on the forward strand.
CTTCAGTGCGGCTTTCGGTATTGCTTTATGCTCTTATACGGCATCTGAGCAGGCTATATTCATAACTGCTTGTGATGTATCGGGAGAAACCCGCACTGAAGTAAGTAAAACCATATCCGGAAAAACAGTGCCGGTATGTCTCTCTTATGATGATAAGCTCAGTGTGGAAGAGTTTGTTAAGGGTTGTGACAGTTTTCTAACCGGTGCTTTGGAGAATGAAATATATGATTTTCTTGATTTGGGAGAATCCTATGATGTAAAGGGTCAGATTCTTTTGGCTTTCAGAGGTGAGAATTCCGATTCTGATTCTTCTGAAGGTGCAGGGAAGCCCGATACAACTGAAAAACAGGTGTCAAATGCCTATACTATGTCTTTTTCTGAAGATGTTTTAAATATCAATAGGGCTGAACCGGAAAAGAACAAATCTCTTCTCGGAATTTCTGCAGCTTTATGTGATGGAAAAACAGTTTATGAAGGTTGTTACGAGTCATCACAATACAGTGAGTATACAGTAAATTGTTTAATGCATCTTCTTGACCATGTTGCAGGAGAGATGCTTTGTAAGGAAAAGCTTTCTGACATTACCCTTGTAACAGAAAAGGATAAAGAGGCTATAGCGTCACTTTATGATTCTTTATATCCTGTGGCTGAAAGACCGGCATATCGTCTTCTCCAGGATTCCACTGAAAGATATCCTGACAGGGTTGCTTTGGTTGCTGCTGACCGGACACTCACCTACAAGGAACTTAACGGTGAGGCAAATGCCCTTGGTCACCACCTACAGACTTTAGGTGCAAAGCCGGATACCATAGTTGCTGTACTTGCGGAAAGGAATAGCTATGCCTATATCATGAGGCAGGGTGTGCTCAAGAGCGGTGGGGCCTTTATGCCCATAGACCCTGAGTATCCTGAAGAAAGAATCAGCTATATCCTTGAAGATTCCAAAGCAAAGCTTCTTGTGACCACAGGGGAGGTTCTGGAAAAGAGAAAGGATCTTTTTGATAAGCTTGCATCTAACGGAATTACCGTCATCAATGTTTATGATGCTGTAAAGGATGGCGACAGATCAGATCTTAATGTATCCGTGTCTCCTGAGTCCCTGGCCTATGTTATTTACACCTCCGGCTCCACAGGAAAGCCCAAGGG
>DFGZ01000086.1 GCA_002371295.1 Oribacterium sp. UBA3737
GCCTTAATCATATCTCCATTTGTTGCTCCTTCTGGAATTGGGATTGCGTTGATTAGTGCTTCAATCGCTATTCTTTTTGCTTCCTCATGCTGCTTGTCTGTAGTCATACCACTGCCATTAGTTGTTGAATGTGTTTGTAGATGATTAATGGCTTCATCTTTTGTCATTCTTTGCCTCCGCTTTTCCGCACTCATACATTGTTTCTGATTTCCTCAATTTTCGTCCACATTCCGGGCAAAACATCATTCTGCCGCCGCTCATGTTCAAACGCCCGCAAAATATGCCGTCAACCCTTGTTTCTTCTGTAAGCGTTATTTTCAGCGTATTGCTTATTTTTCTTCTGCCTTCATGCCGCTTTGCTTGCTCTTTCAGCCATTTTATTTTTTCACAAGTCTTGCATTTGCCCGCTTTCATTCGCTTTTCCCTCGTCTTCCGTCATGACAGTATCTAACATCATTGCCCCGCAATGATTGCAAAATTTAAAATGTTCTTTCATGAATTCGGCCTTCCCAACATAGCCGAGCGTTTTAGGGGTATTATTACATTCCGAACAGTACCAGTTATAATTTCTGTATATCCATTTGCCAGTCTTTATTTTTGGCTGAACAGGTGGAAGTTTATATATTGCACCATAAACTTCTCCGCCAGGATGTCCATTATAGCGCCAGTCAAGTTCCTTTAAAGTTTCTATAACTTCTTGTCGGCTGATAGCATCTTTACAAGGCTGTTGCTCTAGTGCTTTGATTGCAAGGTTTAAAATCTCGTTAAAGTCTTGTGTAAATTCCTTTGCGTCGGATTCCCCAAGCCCCTCGTAATCTATTTCCTTTAGCTTTTTAGCGATAAATGGCAATATAATTCTTCTTATGCTTTCAATGAGTTCTTTTGTCATTCTTTACCTCGCTTTCTGCCTCATACGGTCTTGTATCCTCAATTCTGTATTTGCCTCCTTTTGGTAAAATAGCTTCTAACTCTGTCTTGCTGTCACTCGCATATATATCTTTCCAACGATGCGTATATACAGGGAAACTACAATTACCTAATATGTTAGGCCGGGCTACCGTTTCTTTAACCTGTAGTCTGTATCTCATGTTTCCTCGCTTTCCTGTGGCTTATATGGCTTGGGCAATGGCATCCATGCTACTATATCCGTTTGCCAATCGTACCCGCTATCAAGATAATATCCATCATCAAATCCGCACTCATCTTTTTCGACTGTGCCGTATTTGGTTGACACAAGTATTTCCTGTCCATCATCAGGCATCGGGCAATCTGCCATATAGCAATAATCGGGATATTCTTTCTGTTCTTCATCAGTCAAAGGTCTAAACTTTACAGGAGTCCACGGTGAATGTTCAATATCATATATTTCACCCTCTGCCATAAGTTCCTCAATGCTTTCCAAACAACCATTCTTAAACATTTCCGCTGTTATCCCAGGTATAAATAATCCCTTCATGTCTTATTTCTCACTTTCTTCAATCTTCCCGTCATTTATGTCGGGATGTGCGTCAGCTTTCCCCCTCTCGTAAGCCCTTTCACATTCTCCGCTTAATGCGATCTCTCTTTTAGCTGCATTATACCCGGCATTGTATCGGTCTGTTTTCAGCCACTCACATCCATCATGAGGATACCAACTGCACATTTCAATATGGTCGCATTCCGCACAATAGGCTTTGCTCTCTTCTCTATCTGCTTCGGGATTCAGTGATCGTGGTGTGACGGGTGGTAAAGCTCTAAGCCGCTGAATATGCTTAGATATAATGTCTTCGGGTTTATATTCCTTATCTGCCAAATATTCCCCCGTCATACACATTAATGCATCTTCTCGGCTGATAGCATTCTCACATTCTACTTGTTTTTTATAATTTCTCAATTCAGCATCAAGCTCATTGCATTTGGTAACATGCCATCTTAATCTCTCAAGCCATGCTATGAACTCTTTTTTATTACTTGTTAATACACTGTATGATTCACCCAAAAATTCTTTGAGGGAATCAATTATCCATGCATCCTCACAAGTCTCTTGTGTTCCGCAGATAACAGATCGTTCTATGTCAACATGATTCTTTGCCTTTTTAGGGACTTTTATATATTCATCCTCGCAAGGCTGTTGCTCTAAGGCTTTTAATACATCATCACGCTCAACATATACTGTATCTTCGCCTTCGTGCATCTTATAAGTTTGGAGTTTCATTATCTGTTCTTTTAATGCCATGCTCTCACCACCTCTTTAATCTTTTCCAAGATTTCCCATGCCTCCAAGTCGTAATCATCAACTATCTTTTCTATCTTCTGGTACTTACGTAACCACTCTGCAAGCTGTCTGTGTTCTCTTCCACATTCTCTCCATTTTGGTTGCGAAATATTAAAATCATCATTAACCTTGCAGAGCTTCTCTTGTTCTTCTGCTACTTCCTCACAATGCTTTATTGCTTCATCTAAAGTCATTCTGTCACCTCAATCCGTATACACTTCGCCTTTAGGATAGCCGCAATTCGCAACTCTCCATCTAAATTCTAAGGTTATATACCATTTCATAAACGTGAGTCCAAAACCTATGTGATTCCAGCCAAAACGCTCATAATATTGGATTCCGCCGAATAGTCCAGAGTATTTCTCTGCTTTGCCAAAATATAAGGCAACTCGGTTCTTTTTACTTTTAAATTTTTTTATTATCATTCCGTCACCTCACCAATGATTTTATTAATCCATTCATTCCGATATTCTTCTTTTAGCTTAAAACAATCGTCTCTTTCAAATCCCGGGCACTCGTTAGCACATCCGTCTAATCCGTGATCACAGTCATACTCACAAAGTCCGCATACGCTATCGTCGACGTTCTTCTCCCTAATGTCTGAAAATATCGCTTCAAGTTCGTTTAAAAAATCGTTTATGTTTGCTTTGATCGATTTCTCTGTCATGCTGTTGCCTCGCCTTCTGCCTACAACTCGTTTCATTCTCCTATCAATCGCTATTAAGTAAATCAAAGATGTTCATCTGTGCGCTTGCCTGATCCAGTCTCTTCTTGGCCTGTGTATAATAATCCTGGTCTATCTCAAACCCTACATACTTGTGATTAGTGTTCCGGCAGGCTATCAGGCTTGACGCGCTTCCGACATGGGTGTCAAGTATGATATCTCCGTCTTTTGCATACCGGTTCAACAACCATTCGTATAACTCGACTGGCTTTTGTGTCGGATGGAACCGGATATCTCCTTTCTTCGCTTGCGGCGCATACTCAAACACCTTTGCGTTATCATTAAATGAAGTCCAGGCATACTCGGCCATGGCCATAGTAAAGTTCTCGCTTATAGTCAGCTTCTTCCAGATAACAAAGCATCTTGTAGGTGGTAATTCAAAATAATTTCCGCCCCAAATAATTTGATTGCGTGAGACACGGAATAACTCTTCAAAGTATTCTTTTCCTGGGGCAGTATCCCACGCAATGATTTTTTTGTGTACTTCTTCGCCCATGTTCCACCGGTCCGGCATACACTTCGACTTGTATCTGTCAAAGTTTCCTCCAAATCGGCTCCCATCTTCACGCTTCCAGTACCCCCCCATCTCCGTACGGAGGGTCTACAATAGCCAGGTCAAAATAATTGTCAGGAAATTCTTTCATTCCCTCAAGACAATCCATGTTATAGAATCCAAAATCTAACATAGGCTATGTTTCGTCTTCCTCCTCATATCCCTCGCACGGGCCTATCCCCTGCATATGGCCATCAAAGCACTGGATCTGTGTAGGATCCTTCCAGTTACACTTTTCGCATATAGTGCCACGGAGCTTTTCCATTCCTTTAAACCATGCCTCAAATTCTGCTGCACCCTTTACTTTCATCCAGCTATCAAAGGCTTTCATTTCCTGCTCGCTGTAGAAAAATATACCCATCTCGAACACCTGATGTGCTACTCCGTTTTTATCCAGTGCAAGCATTATTTCCTTTTCGCATTCATCGCCTATCATTGAATCCACTTTTCTTTCCTCCCCTTCTTACCGTCAATCCGGTACATGATAACAAGAGTGTGCCGGTATCCGGCATCACTTACTTTTGTTTCGACGCGTTCAAGTGTGTAGCCTGGATACTTGTCGGCCCAAAATTGCTTATCGTCGATATACATAGTCGAGGCTTCTTCTAACCTCTTCTTGTTCCACTTCGTATCATTCGGTTTTGGTGTGATAGGTTTTTGAAGTCCTCTGCTCTGTCGCCAGCTCCTATCACACCGCTTATTCTTGTTTATATATTTAACAAGGCTTTCCACGGATCCATGTTCCACTTCCAGACGGTCACAACGGCACATGCCTAACTTGTCACCGTTCCGGTCTGTCCATAGATCTTCTAGTATCTCTCTTGTGAGTCCTTCTGTTTTTTCTATGATTGCATGATGATGGTGCCGACCTACGAAGCTGCCGTCTTCCTGTTCGGTAACATACTCTGTAGCCATTACCCACTTAGGATGTTTGATATCATGCCGATCACAATATCTGTACAAACGTTTTATATAATTACTCCAATCATCATCAGCTCGTTTATGGTCTGACGGATCCGGAAGATGTTCATCGTTGTATGTCAGGGTAACAGAATAATCACCCTGCTTGAAATTCGTATTAACTAGCTGCACATGATAGCGCTTTGCTCTTGATGCGTTGTAACATTGCTGTGCTAACTCAGTAGCATTCTGCTTCTTCCTTCTGGTGGAGTGCTTATGCTCCTTCTCGGAGATCTGATACAGGTCGACTTCCATATAACCTGCTGTATCGTATGAGCTACCGCATATATGTTTCTGTTCCCTGAAATATACCTTACCCATCTCCTAAAGCTACCCTTAAATAATTTACTATGTCTCTTAATTTAAGAGAGATATACAAGCCCCATCGGCGCTTCCTGCGCCCACGTTTTATTAAACTGTCGTTCTCTTAAATGAATGTCTCCGGACGGAGTTGAACCGTCTATCAATCGCAAAATTTTGCGACCGCTCTTCCGATTGAGCTATCAGAGATATAAAGCGCCCGGTGTTTTTTAAGGTGAAACATGTCTTCGGGCTAATCGCCTAAGCAACGGGGATTAGTAGCGTGCCGGACGCAAAGCCTGCTGACGGACTGCTCCGTCAATGTGGCTGGATCCACGCAGGCCATCTATAAAATGGAGGATCTTATAGAAGCTTTCTTATTTTGATGCCGTAATATCTAACGGACATGTCGGAATTTTAAGCCATGCCTCAACAGTCAGATCGTTGTCAATGATTCCTCCCGGACAGAATTTGCCTTCCTCGTAGCAGTTACAGTTATTAAGCATTAGCCCATGATGATAATCCGTATTTCCTCTCTTTCCGGATACACTAAACGCAAGACCGTAAATATCTGCTTCTGGTGGATCCGATACCGGATACCACACGCCGAAAGAATGTTTTTTGTCTTTCTCTGAGTCTTCTCTCATCTGTTTAAGAATCAGCTTCTTATCTTTTTCGCTCATCATCTTCCTTCTCCTTATCCTGCCACCACTGCAATTAACGCTACTATCGGAATTACTATCCAAATGATTGCAAACACTATCCCGAAATCAGTGCTCACATCTGCTTTTGCAGCGCTTTCTATATCGGCTCCTTCGTGGAAGACCGCGTCTTTAACGGTTCCTCCGGTCATATTGCCAAACACTGTCCCCTCAAGAGTTCCTCCGGCACCTCTAAACACGTACCTATCAACTAAACCTATCTGTATAGTGCTGATGTAATGCTGACCAATTCCAGATATCTCATCGAATCTTATTTCAATGCCTTTGAATCGAACTGTATCGCTATGCCAGGATCTTCTTTCAACTTCATCCCAAGTCCAATACACCTCTGTGTGCTTCTTTTTATGTCCCTCGCTGTCTGTAGTGGTATATGTTCTTGTGTGGCGGGTGTAATGCTCTTTCACTCGTGACAAAGAGATATAAGCTCCGCCTATTTCTGCAACCGTCACAGGATTCAATGCTTCCATCTGGCCATAACCATAAGCATTGCCAGCACTGGTATCTGCTGCATATTTATAAGCCTCATCGGACTCTATCCTCAGAGCTTTGTTGAATTTGGCATTACGTTCCATCTGCCAGGTATCTATACCGCCTTTGATTGCAAGGCCTATGGCTATATATGCGCAAACAGAAATCACAAAGATACATATAGCCTTTATTTCATCTTTATCCATTTCCAAAGATGTTTTTAGGAGCATCCTCCGGAGCCTTATAATCAAGTCTTTCATAATCCTGTACCTCGTAACCTGTCATAGATATAAATGTGCTATGTGGGAACTTCCTGACATACTGCTTGTAATGATTGACCGCCAGATTATAATTCTGCCGAGACTGTGAGATCATATTCTCTGTAAGCGCCAGTTCTGTCATGAGATTCTGATAATTCTGCTGGCTCTGTAGTTCTGGATAGTTGTAGGAAACTGCCTTCAACGATGCTATTACATTCCCGGCATCACTGCCTGGATTCATGTTGTTAGCCATCTCTTTTAATGTCTCAGATTCATGCTTGTCGTACTGCTTCACACAATCCGCCAAATTAAAAATAAGATCCACGCGTCTTTTTTCCTGCACCTTTATATCCGATTTTGCAGTCTCTACAGTTTCCTCAAGTGCTATAGCCTTGTTTCTGGTGTGCTGTGGAAACACTAAAAACAGCAATAAAATCACTGCTACGACCGTACCTAAAATCATCAGTTTTTCTTTCATAATTCCTCCTAATCTTTACTACTAACTGTGAGCCTATTGTTTCTCATATAGAACCTCCCGATAATCTAAAGAGGCTTGATGTTCTTATACTTCCGGATCTATAGGCGCACCGTTATATTCTTCAAGTGTCACCTGTCCGTTTATCTGTTTGTTACGTCTCGGTCTCGGCGTGTACATGTGGCCAGTCCCTAAGGCATCTTCAGGAAAGAAATCGAAGGATCTGCAAGTATTCGTGTGGCACACCTGCTGCTCTGTCAGAATCTTGTTAAGTTCCTGGCAATAGCAGACATCGCCTACGATGATCCATGAGCAATACCGGCAATACTGTCTCATCTTCTCCTCCTTTCCCAATGTTGAGCTTTTGTACGGTCTTATCCTAGCTTTTCAAGATTTGCTATAGCATTAATTACAATTTTTTCAGGCAAGCCCATCATTTTTGCCACTTCCGACGGGTCCGCTCCTAGTGCGTACATCTGCTCTATCTTTTCCCGGTCCTTTTGGGTAAGATAACCGGTTCTTAATGGTGCGCCATCCTTTGGTGGTCTGCCGCGTTTTCTCTCCTGCTGCTCTGTATCAGGTTTCTCCGGGAGTTTGTTCTCTGCATCCGCTTTCTCCTGTTCCGGCATCTCCACTGGTATTAAGGATGACTCTGTATCCTTAATCTCTTTTCCGGTTTTATCCGAAAGATATGTCTCTGCGTCTACGTTCATGCGGGCAAACTCAAGTATCTCCTGCATACATCTTTCGCAGTAATCTCGCCCGCACTCATCCGCCGTAAGTTTCCTAATGGGATCCGGCATTTTCTGATATACTTCTTGTCCGTCAATTCTGTTTATGTAATCAACGCTCAGTTTCATAGGGAATCCGTCTATTGTTTCCCCACACCTGTCACAACAAATAATTATCTTTTTCATCTTTTGTTCCTTTATGCTTCCCCAAACAGACATGCCTAAGTACCAATTAAGCACCTTCCTTGCTTCACCGGCACCGTAACAGACAATCACGAAGTTGCCATTCTTTTTAAGCTTCTTCATGACATCTATCTGTGATTTAGTAGGCTTGTTAGGCTCTACCTTCATTTCGATATACAAGCTATGGTATCCGTGCCTCGACACCGGAAGTATCAGATCTGGGATGCCTGCAAGCACTCCGGCCCGCTTAAGGTTCGCCCCTTCCCTTTTATCCCTGGCTCCACCGTTAGGAACATGGAATAAAAGATTTAAGTCCGGATACAACACAGCGTTAAATCTCGCCCAGCTTATAAGTGCTGCCTGTTCAGACTCTTCCGAGCACCGCAGCACTTTACGGCCTGTATATGTTTTTACGTATTTCGACTTTGCGGATATCATGAGTCGAGATCCCACTTGGTATTTTTACGAATGGAGACATTGATCTTGCTGTCTCCTTTCTTCTTTATATAGATAGTCTTTATTTCGTCTAGCTTTATAGTGGCGCTCTTAACGTCACCTGCTGCAATCAGATCAATGAGTCCGTCACACTGTTTCTCTATAGCTTCCGAAAAACATATCCGTAATTGCTTGTTGAGAAGACGGATATTATTCTTTGCTTTCTCTGCTGATTCTTCGAGCCTTGCATGATCAATCGCCTCTTTACAGGTACATGTTCTGGTTGCGTCAATGTCTACCTGCTCCTGGGATACAAAGTCTGTAACGTAGGTCATCGCTCTCATCTGTCCGCAATACTTGCATGTTCCCGTTTTGTTATACATATCTTTTCCAAGGAACGTGCCGTCCTTGATGTCTGCCGGTCTCTTCTCTGCGATTTTTCCCATATTTTTACGTACCTTTCGTTTTATTCAGAGTTCACGCTTCATCTGATTTTTCCGGGCAATATATTAATCCACGGCCATTCTCATAATTGATAAAATGATTCAGAGTTTCGATGTCGTTTTCAAGAATCATATCAACGGCTCTTGCTGTATCCCGGTTACAGCAATCATTCCAGATCATGTACAACTTATCCCCTGTAATGTTGGCATCCTGTAATTTTAAAAAAGCCGTCTCCGCTTTAAATGGAGCGAGATCATATGCTCGAATAAGAAAATCTAATGCCCCGGGATTGCCTTCACAGATATCAAAAGTCACCATTACTAATTACCCTCCTCATTTTCATTCTTTAACATCAGAGCTTTTGCTCCGTAAAATCACTCGTCAAATAATCTTTCCGAGTCTTTCTTTCTCGTGTGTCGCCAGTAATATTACATTCCCGGCTTCTTCCTCAGTCATTCCCATAACCTCAGTGCCGACGGCACTCAGGATAAGTATGTTGCCTACAATGTAGGTATCATTTGATATCAAAAAACATTGTGCTATATCGTTATGAGGGAATCCGAGGATATCCCCGTCCTCATTAACTATCATTGCTGTACGGGATCCCGTTTTGAGTCCGTCAACAAACTTTATCTGTCCGTCTACTTCCTGCTGCATGAAAAGGAGTTCGCCCAGGGAATCCTCTTTGTTGAATCCCGTCCGCTTCGGATACGGCACCTTTAAGATCTCGTCATCCGGTGTTATCTTTACCGCATAAAGTCTACACTTTGATTTTTCCACGCCTATAGTCCCTCAATTCCTTTAGCCATTCCACAAGCTGCCGATATTCCGCAGCACATTTAAAGCAATGTACGTGTAAGGAACCTTTAGCCTGATGGCCGATTGACTCCTGCAAGCTTGCAATTCCTTCGTACTGTTCTATGGTTTCATCCAGTGATTTCATGCTGTCCCCCTTAATTGAACGGAAGTCCTTCCGCCTCTACTCCATCCGGGATATTCATAAAGCCATCAGCATCCATATTTCCAAGGGGCTGTCCACTTTCCTGTGATCTCTTACTCTCTGCAAACTCCATGTGTTCAACCACTACATCAGTGGTATAGACTTTCTGTCCCTCTTTATTTGTATAGGATCCTGTCTGGAGCCTTCCCTCTATTGCAAACTTAGTGCCTTGAGTTCCGTACTTCTCCAAAAACTCCGCCGTCTTGCCGAAAGCAACGCAGCTTATAAAGTCTGCTGTCTGCTGCTCCTGGTTGCCTTCTTCTCTTTTTACCTTACGATCAACAGCCAGGGTGAAGCGTGCTATCGCTTTCTGATCCTGGCCTTGCGACCAACGGACATCGGCATTTCTTGTGAGCCGGCCCATTAAAATTACTTTATTCATTCAATCCCCCTTTATTTCATCCAGCCTTTTCAGTATTTCATCCCAATACGGGATAAAATGTTCCGTTGCTTTTGCGAGCGGTTCCGGAAGTGCCTGACATAACATCACTATTTCAGTCCTTATCCTTACCACTCTTTCTTTCATTTCCTTTTTAGTCATATATCACTCCGTCTGTCCGTACCGGTGCCCCGGGTTTATCAAAATACGAAAGAAGTATCTAAAATCACATTCATATCAAAAAGCCAATATATCTTCGAGGAGAAAATTTAAAATCACGGGTCACAGTCATTCCCGGACCACCGGAACGGACAGGCGGAGCCGACGTAAATCTACTCAACTCCTGCTGCCTCTTCTGCTTCTCCTTCTGTTAAGCCAGATAAAATCATCTGCCATGCAAAGCCCCATGAATCCGCCAGATATATAAATGATTGATACATATTCTTCGCAAAGTGCAAGCATCACGCCGCACATAACAGCTATGACTCCGGCCAGAAATAATATGACTGCCAGTATGTCAAAAACTCCTTTGTAAGTCCTGACGAAAGCCCTCTTAAACCTTCTCATTCTCCATATAAATCTTTTCACTGTTCTTCTTCCTTTACCTTTACGCCTATCTGATTGACTTTAATCACGCCATTCATTTCAAAGATCGCGTCCGCAAGGCTCTCTGAAATCATATCTGCATCTGACTTTGCATCCTGTAAATCCGTACCACTACACGGCACCGCAATTTCTAAGGTTACCAGTGCTTCATATTGGTTCATTCCTTCTTCCATGCCATTACCTCCAATTACTTTCCACTTGCTTTTCTGCCAAGCTTCTTAAGTTCTTCGACGCACATAGTTTTATTTGCTATGTAGGCGGAAAACGGTCGCTTTCTTCCGGCACCTTCTTCGAGCATGTCTATAGGAATGATGTAGTAAATATCGCCCCGCCATTCGTTGTGTACCTTAGGATATGTAAGCTCTATCTTTTTTATCTCACATATAAAAGCTGTGCCCTGGATGTCGACTCTCTCAAATCGTCTCTCTACTTCCGGCTGCGCTAACCACAAATACCATCCCTGTTCCGGTTTTCTCTCTTCAAAAAACTGCTGCCGTAGCTGGTTGTTCCTTAGCTCCTTAATGTCCATAATGTTCTCCTTTATTATTGTCTGTCCTTTGCTCATACCGCTAACCTATGCCGCCGGCCCCGTTGCACAAATCCCAAGATCCTATTAACAGTTTCTTGATTGAGTAAACTATATTTCTGTCCGTTACCGGTTCCGCTTGTGTCGGTGGAACAAACCAGCATACGACGCTCTCAGGGGGCCGGTGTCATAGATTAGCGATATGATGTTATTGTTTCTTATAGTTTTTCATTATTCTGTAAATGTCATGGCCGGCGGGAACCATAAGCCCCGCAACACTCTTCCGGATTGTTCCGTCTTTCATTACGTGGACGATCTTTATCTCATTGTCCTTATTTGCTTTAGCTTTCATGTCCCCTCCTTCCTTATTGACTGCTATTTTCTTTTGCTCCCCGGATGTTCCTTTTGCGTAATCGCAATTTTAAAATAACATTGACATTTTTTGTCAAGCGTTATTTTTGCGTCTGGCTTCCGCTACTGTTCCTTTAATCCTTTAGGAAGTGCTCAATGCCACATTATGTGACATTTCAGAGTTAAAAAAAAGCCATTCTATGCTTACGCCATAATAGGAAGCAAGCTTTATCTTGTACTCGTCTCTAGGGATTCTTTCTTCAAGTTCGTACATTGTAAGTGTAGATAAGCTTATTCCAACGGCGTCCGCTACTTCTTTACGGCTTTTTCCAGCTCTTAAATCTTGGAGTTTCTTTCCGAACCCTTTCATAAAAGCCATCCTTTCTGTGGTTTGATTTGTGTGTCACTTTCTGTGACAATTTGATGATACCATATCGTGAAATAAAGTCAACACATTTCGTGACAATTTTTATTTGTGTTTCATCACGTTACGTGATAACATTAAACATATGAAAGGAGTTTTTTATGGGATCATTCGCAAACGTTTTTAAATCCCTTCGATTATCAAGGGGATATACACAAGAAGAGTTATCGAAACGTCTAAATATAACCCGCAGTAGACTGGGAATGTATGAAACCGGAGCGCGAGAGCCTGATTTTGAAACGCTTGAATTGATAGCTGATTTTTTTAATGTAGATATGGATTATTTACTCGGAAGAACGGACAAAACAACGTATATACCCGAAGCGCATAATTCCGGCTACTACTTAGATCCTGAGACCGCTCGCATAGCGCAGGAGGTATTTGAGAATCCTAACATGCGTGTGCTCTTCGATGCTGCCAGAGGTTCAAACCCTGATGACATAAAGATGGCCGCCGATATGCTTAAGCGTTTCAAGGATACTAATCCTGACGGTTGAGGATATAATTTGATGTACGCTTTTTGCGCCTATATCGTAAGGAGTTCTGATATGTGTGAATTTTATGAAGGAAATTATATTTACCGAGTCAATTTTAACGGTGGAGTCCGCGAAGCCGTGGTTCCCGGAACTGACGGTTATTCTATTTATATCAATAAGGACCTGAACCGGAATGAAGCCATGGAAGCTTACCGTCATGCCATGAGGCACATAAAGAACGGTGACTTTGACAGTGATTGTGCCAAGGATGTACAGGATATTGAAAGCAATGCTCACAAGTCCAGTACGCAAAACAAGTAATAAAAAGAACTCCCCTCTCAGCGCCTGGCCAAAGGTGCTGACGGGAAGCTCCGACAATAATAA
>DFGZ01000074.1 GCA_002371295.1 Oribacterium sp. UBA3737
ATCAGAAAATTCTTACGTTCTGAACTTAAAGTGCTGCTCTTCTCCAGTTCACTTTTTATGATGTCTTCTGCCGGTAATTTCGAAAGATCAACCCGGTTTAGGTCTGATACATGCTGAAGGCACTCTGCCTCGGTATGATATAATCCGTTTACCCGAGTATGCTCAGTATCTATGGGAAGTTCATATTCCATGGATTCACTGCTGCCGGAATCATAAATCGGAGCAGGACTAAGTATCTCTAAGGTGTCAGGATCTCTTAGGAAGCCAATGTTTCCCTGATGCCGGTCCCTGTTCGTTATCAGATAATCAACTATGATCTGAGTATCAAGATACTCCCGTGTCAGGGCTTCCTGCAAACCATATTTTGCAGTCGCTTCAACGATTATGCTGTACAGGTCATCCTGCTGTGTTAAGTTGTATTCTTCAAGCAGATCATAAGCTGTGATGAGTTCGAGCTTTTCTGAAGTGAAAGCTTTACAGAAACAGCCTGCAATCTGACCGGAACGGTTGTAAACATACTTGTATCTGCAGAAGTTTTCATAGCCGCTTTTTTCGTAAATATGGTTAGCTATGATCTCACGAATCATTAAAATATCATTGGAGGGAGAGACCTTCTTACAGAGGTATAAGGTCTTTGCATTGTCTGAAACATCACAAAACCAGTATTTTTCCAGCTCCCCTCTAAGGGTGGAATTTGCACCATTTTTATAATGAGCTTTTTCTGAAAGCTTTTCCTGTGTAAGTATATCAAGCTGCTCATATCCATAGAGATTTACTTCTTCCCAAGACAAATGTGTATCCCTGTTCCGTATCCAATAGCAGTCATCCAAAGAACAGGCGTGGTTTTCCAACATCCATGAAAGACGGTTATTTACCGATGTACCGTATTTTGACATATTTTTCCGGTTTGCCGGAATGGTACGGTCATTCAACCAGAAATCCAAAAGAGCACAGCCTTCTTCATTCAGTATAAGCTGTTCTCCCAAAGTTTCTTTAACGAATTCTTTAGGATAATGAATCACTCTTTTAAGAGGCAGGGGAAGATGGTCTGAAGTCTTTCTGTTGAATATGGCTGATATCACTTCTGCTTCAAGCTCAAATACACAGACCGGAATATCTTTATGTAAAAGAATATAGATCATAGCTTACTCCCATATGTCTGATGCTGCTTTCAGTAATTCTTTTTGCTCCGGGCCTTTTGAGATTTTCCTGATATCAACTATAAGAGAAACCATTTCATCTTCTATGTCCCTCAGTATGGCCTGTTCAAGCAGCTTTAGTGCATAGCCTGGCGGAGTGCGGTAGGAGCTGCTATCCCTTGACGACTCCCACTGCTTTACTGTCTGTAAAGGAATATGATATTTTTCTGCAAATTTCACCTGTGTTAGCCCGGTCAGGGTACGTAATTCTTTTATGCTGTGCATATCATTCAAGTCCCTTAATAAGTATTCAATGTATACTTAAAATATAACTACTCTTGAAGGATTAAGCAACAGATTTTTTGCAGCTTCAATCCCATTATAAATATCGATCTTTTCAGAAATAAAGCCATACAAACATTAAAAAAGCCTCCGATGTATCGGTTTCGATACCCGGAGGCTTTTATGACCATATGAATGATTCTGTGAGCAATACCCGGAAGCCTTTGATCATCTGAAGATTTCTGTGGGCAATACCCGGTAACTTCCATGTCATTCAGAAGGTTTCCATGGCAATTAAAGAAAAAGCCAAGGAAAATCCAACGCTTCATGTTTGATCACAGTAATGTGATATTGTGCTTGGCACACTCATCGATCATATCCTGAGGCCAGATACTTGCCTGAACCTCGCCGATGTGCGCTCTGTCAAGAAGGAGCATGCAGAGACGTGACTGTCCGATACCGCCACCGATGGTGTAAGGAAGCTCACCGTTAAGGAGCATCTTGTGGTAAGGAAGCTCAGCTCGCTCCTCGCAACCTGCCTTCTTCAGCTGCTCTGCAAGTGACTTCTCATCAACACGGATACCCATGGAGCTTACTTCAAGGGCACAGTTGAGTGTCGGATACCAGAAAAGGATATCTCCGTTGAGCGCCCAGTCATCATAGTCCGGTGCTCTTCCGTCATGAGGCTCACCGTTTGAAAGCTTATCACCGATCCTGCTGATGAATACGCAGCCGTGCTCCTTGGTGATGGCATTCTCACGCTCCTTGGCAGTCTTGTCAGGATACATCTTGAGAAGAGTTTCTGAATCGATGAAATAAATATCATCCGGAAGCTTGTTTACGGCATTTGGATATTTATACCAAACCTCATGCTCCATGTGCTTGATGATACGGAAGATCATGCGGACAGTACCCTCGAGAGTTTCCTGTGTGCGCTCTTCCTTATTGATAACCATCTCCCAGTCCCACTGATCAACGTAGCAGCTGTGAAGATTATCGAGCTCCTCGTCGCGGCGGATGGCGTTCATGTTGGTGTAAAGACCTTCACCCGGTTTGAAGCCGTAGCGCTTAAGAGCCATACGCTTCCACTTTGCAAGTGAATGAACAACCTCTATAGTTTCTTCCGGCCACCATGGAACATCAAAGCTTACAGGACGCTCATAACCATTGAGATTATCATTGAGACCGCTGCTCTTCGGTACGAAAAGTGGTGCAGAAATACGGCTCAAATTCATCTCACGGCCGAATTCTTTCTGGAATGTATCGCGAATGTACTTGATGGCTTCCTGTGTTTCGCGAACAGAAAGTCGTGGATCATAGTCCTTAGGAAAAATAAGTCCCATAGTTGCCTCCTCATATTTTAGTTCTTTAAGACATTATCTTAGCAATATAGAAAACGCACTGCAAGTATTAATCAGAAAGACATCTGCGACTTTTTGCATTTTTATCAATAATGTCAAAACATAAAAAATGGGAGTGTCGCCACTCCCATGAAATGATATGGATTTTTTATGCCTTCTTCTCGTTGATCTTTGAAATACATACTGCGCAGGAAGCGTCGCCGGTGATGTTAAGAACCGTACGTCCCATATCGAAGATTCTGTCAACACCTGCAACCAGAGCGATACCTTCAACAGGAAGTCCTACAGACTGAAGCACCATAGCGAGCATGACCATGCCGGCACCCGGTACACCTGCTGTTCCGATGGAAGCAAGTGTGGCTGTGAGTACTATGGTGAGCATCTGAGACATTGACAGGTTGATGCCGTAGCAGGCTGCGATAAAGATTGCGCAAACACCCTGATAGATGGCGGTTCCGTCCATGTTTATGGTAGCTCCCAGAGGAAGTACAAAGGATGAAACTTCTCTTGATGCACCGAGGTTCGTTACACATTCCATGTTAAGCGGTAATGTTCCCACGCTGGAGGCGCTGGAAAAAGCGAACATCATGGCAGGGGCCATTTTTTTGAAGAATTGGATCGGGCTTATGTTTGCTATGAATTTTACTGTTAATGAATATACCAGAACTGCATGAACCACATAGCAGATATAGGCTGTCAGAAGGACCATGGCAAGTGATCCCAGGATCATAGGACCGTTCTTTGCAACAACAGGACAAAGGAGACAGAATACACCGATAGGCGAAAGCTTCAGTATCATTTCCATGACACGCATGAAAACATTGCTGAGATCGTTGATATCGTTAATGATTCTCTCATTGGCATCCGGTGCAACATCCGCGATGAGGATGACTGCGAATCCAAGAAGCAGAGCCATAACGATGACCTGAAGCATGTTGGCATCCAGAAGCGGTTTTACAAAGTTGCTTGGGAATATATTTACAATGGTATCCATAAAGGATGTGGGTGCAGCAGCCTCGTAACTAAGGTCTGTGGTGGAAAGTGCAGGGAATGCGCCCTTGAAGATATTTCCGAAAACCAGACCTATGGTTATGGCAAATGCTGTGGTCACCAGATAATAGGCAACAGTCATGCCGCC
>DFGZ01000139.1 GCA_002371295.1 Oribacterium sp. UBA3737
AAGTATCTTAAGAAGGGCGGACGTATAACTCCTGTTGCGGCTGCCATAGGAACTCTGCTTCATATCAAGCCTGTTCTTGGTATTACATACGGAGGAAAGCTTGATTCCTACACCAAGGTAAGAACTACAAAGCAGGTCAGAGAGTCTATCATCAAGGGACTCAAGAACGAGCTTTCAGACCGTCTCGGTGACAAGGATATGAACAACTGTTATGTCTGCGTTGCCTATACTGACAATCCTGAGCAGGCAGAGGCCTTTGCGGAGGAAATCAAGACTGAATTTCCGGACCGTCTCAATGCTGAGATCACAGTGGCACCGCTGTCACTTCTTATCAGCTGCCATATCGGTCAGAACGGTCTTGGAGCCGCTGTTATAGAGCGTCCGGAAGAGCTGAAATAAAGATAAGAGATAGAGATAAGAAATAGAGATAGTATTTAAAGATAAGAAATTAAGATATTATCTGGAATAAAGATAATATACAAAATAGAGATATTATACAAAATAGAGATAATATCTAAAATAGAGACAATAAAGAAAGTTAGCTTTTATCAGGACCGGTTCTTGCGGGAACCGGTCTTTTCTGTTATCATCATTTCCGATGAATTACAAAAGACCTATGCTTCTGATTGCGATGGTGTTCGTACTTGGAGTGTGTGTAACGGCATCTGAAGCGGGGGTCTGTCTCAGAATAGCCGCGGGAGTTCTTTTCTGCGGAATCATTTTCCACGGACTTAAAAGTAAAAGACTGAAGAGGGGTGCAGGAACACTTCTTTTTATGATACTTATTTTCGGGGGACTCAGGTACAGCTATGAGTTTCACAGAATGGGGGCTGATAACTGTACTATAGAAGAATTCGGTCAGCTTAATGTAGCTCTTAGGGGAGAGGTGGAGAGTTACAGTGCTTCGGGTAAAAACGACAGGCTGGTGATAAGAGATGGTAAACTTTCCAATGCTTACGGCAGCAGGGAGACATTGGCACCGGACGCACCGGAGGAAATGAAAAGACGCTATGACCGGGATGTGGGAAGGATAATGGTGTACCTGAAAAAAGGTGATGCTGTAAAAAGCCCGTATCCGGGAGAGGAAGTGGAGATTTACGGAAAAATGATTCCCTCCGAAGGCCCCCATAATGAGGGGGAGTTTGACTTCGGGCTCTACTATAAGTCTATAGGAATAAGCGGTTCCATGTACGGAGAACGACTGGAGTTTACAGGCGGAGATCCGGAACCTTTCAGAGCGGGCTTACAGGAGATAAGGATGAAGCTGTGCGGTATCCTTGATGAAATCGCGGAAGAAGAGGATTCGGGGATATATAAAGCGCTTCTGGCCGGAGAGAAGTCCTCCATGGATAAAGAGATAAGAGAGCTCTATCAGAGGAATGGTATAGCTCATATACTTGCGGTTTCGGGACTCCATCTTTCTATAATAGGTGCTGGTTTTCACGGGCTTCTGAGAAAAGCCGGTGCAGGAAAAAAGGCGGCGGGTGTGGCTGCTGCCGCGCTTGTGCTGAGTTACGGAATATTCACAGGAAGCTCCGGCTCTGCCATGAGGGCTGTGATCATGCTTCTTATGAAATTCACAGGCGAGGCCATAGGCAGGAGCTATGATATGCTGACGGCTCTTGCACTTTCCTGTCTGCTGCTTGTCGGAGAGGAGCCCTATATTGTATTTGGTTCAGGATTTCAGCTTAGCTTTATGGCGGTGTTCGCACTGGGAATGGGCATGGAGCTTTCGCATCCGGAGAATGAAGTTTTGAACGGGATCTATATGTCTCTTGTTTTACAGATATGTACTTTGCCACTGATTCTATATCATTTCTTCAGGTTTCCGCTTTACGGACTGCTGCTGAATTTTATCATTCTTCCATTTATGAGCTATGTCATATACAGTGGTTTTCTTGCGGTGGCAGTTTCTGTATTTTCCATTTCCCTGGGGGTGGCGGCAATAGGCTCGGGACACTATATACTCGCCTTCTATACAGAGCTTTGCGGCCGGATATCGGAAATTCCCTATTCTTCACTGCTTCTGGGAAGACCTTCTGAAGCCGGAATCATAATATACTATGGCTGCCTGTTTTCTCTGGTTATGTTTGCGCTTTTTCTGAAAGATATGAGAAAAAAGGGAAGACTGAAGGGAAGAAGAGCAGTTCTTTACAGAGAGCTGCCGAAGTTATCCGTGGCCTTAATTCTTCTTGTGACTTATTTACTGATACCGAAAACTCCCGGAGGCATCGAAGTGACAGTACTGGATGTGGGCCAGGGCGACGGAATGGTCATAAGATGCGATGGACTGGTTGTGACGGTAGACGGCGGTTCAAGCTCGGAGAAAAAGCTGGCTGAAAACAGGCTGGTACCCTATCTTCAGTCTCAGGCAATCGATACGATTGATGCTGCTTTTATAACACACTGTGATTCGGATCACTACAGCGGGATACTCGGGATACTTGAGGAAGAGGATGATCTTTTTGTGAAAGAGCTGATGCTGCCTTATCCGGCGGAGAAGGACGAGAGATATGATAAGCTCAGGAATGCGGCCATAAAGAGAGGGACAAAGATAGTATACTTCGGAGCCGGGAGCGTACTGGAAACAGGGATGTTCAGCCTTCTGGGGTTATATCCTTCGGATGATGGGTATATTTCCGAGGCCAACAGTCATTCTATAGGGATGCTTTTAAGATATGGAGAGTTTAGCATGCTTTTTACCGGTGATATGGATAAAGAATGTGAATACCGGATGCTGGAGTATATGAGAAAGCTTGAAGAAAGCGGAAGCGTGCCAGAAGCAGAAATAGAAGCGAAGAGGATGGCAGAAAAGGGAGAAAGGGATGAATTTGATATTGATGTACTGAAGCTTGGGCATCACGGAAGTTCCACATCTACGTCCCGGGAGCTTCTGGAGAGAATGAAACCGGAGTATGGTATCATAAGCTACGGTAAGGATAATGATTACGGGCATCCCCATAGGGAGACTATGGAGATTCTGGAGGAATATGGGATAGAGGTCTGTGAGACTGCAAAGGTTGGGGAGATACGGATTGCAAGTGATGGAAAAAAGTATAGTTTATTCTATCCTATCAGAAAAGCATAAAGCCCTACGCATGGCTTCGCGCTGACGCGCTCACGCCATTTGTCCGGCGAAAAGGCATGAATTAGACGCGTTTGCAGAGCGTGTGAGTGGTGGGGGCTTTACAGAAAAAACATAAAGCCCTACGCATGGCTTCGGGCGAGGACGATAACGTCAACTGTCCGATGAAAAAGCATAAAACCCGACGCATGGCTTCGCGCTGACGCGCTCACACCATGCTGCAGAAATTCGGAATCCGGCCTATCGGCCTACTTCCTCATTTCTGTTAGCGTTGCTAAAACAAATACGGCCTTGAACGCGAGCGTTCAGGCCGTATTTGTTTTGCAACTGGGCTTTATGCACTAAAAAAACCAGCGGTGGGTTAACCGCTGGTCTTTGTGAGTAACGTTACTTACAAAGTTTTTTATTTCAAGAACGACTTGAAAAACAGAAATCCTGATCAAAGATTTCCGGATCATAGCATATTAGTTCATTGAATCAACAGCCTTGTAAAGCTTAGCAACCTTTCTTGAAGCGTTGTTTGACTTAAGAACGCCCTTGCTGTGAGCCATGCTGATCTTCTTCTGAGCCATCTTAAGAGCATCCTGAGCCTTAGCCTTGTCACCAGCCTCTACTGCTGCGTATACTCTCTTGATGTATGTCTTAACTTCTGAACGAATTGACTTGTTACGCTCATATCTTGTAGCTGCAACAAGGATTCTCTTCTTAGCGGATTTAATGTTTGCCATTGGAAATATCTCCTTTCATAATGATATCAATATCTTTTTTGTGCTGTTTTCAAATACCGGACACGGACAGTTTGAAAACACGCTCAACTATCATATATAAAAGCCCCAACACTGTCAAGAGAATAAAATGATTATGTTGGCAAAAAGCGTCACAATATGATAGTATATTTGCACAAAAACGAAGGATGAAATTAAAAATAGGAAGAAAGATGGCAGATATTAAAAATATTGATCAGTCAAAAATCAGAAATTTCTGTATTATAGCTCACATCGATCACGGTAAGTCAACATTGGCAGACCGTATTATCGAGATGACAGGTACACTTACCGAAAGAGAGATGCAGTCTCAGGTCCTTGATAACATGGATATCGAGAGAGAGCGTGGAATAACAATCAAGTCCCAGACGACCCGTGTTATCTATACCGCGAAGAATGGTGAGGAGTATGTATTTAACCTCATTGATACACCGGGGCATGTAGACTTTAACTATGAGGTATCCCGTGCCCTTGCGGCCTGTGACGGTGCCATACTTATAGTGGATGCGACGCAGGGAATTCAGGCACAGACTCTTGCCAATACCTATCTTGCCCTTGATCATGATCTGGAGATACTTCCGGTCATCAACAAGATAGACCTTCCTTCCGCAGATCCTGAGCGTGTTGCGGAAGAGGTTGAGGATGTTATTGGCATAGAAGCCATGGATGCTCCCAGAATCTCAGCCAAGACGGGTGAGAATGTCCGGGATGTTCTTGAGGCTCTGGTGGAGAAGCTTCCGGCGCCTGAAGGTTCACCGGACAATCCCCTTCAGGCGCTTATATTTGACTCTCTTTATGACAACTACCGCGGTGTTATCATTTTCTGCCGTGTGAAGGAGGGTACAGTCAAGGTTGGAACCCGCATCAGACTTATGGCAAGTAAGGCTGAGTTCGATGTAACAGAGGTTGGTTACTTCGCTCCCGGAAGATTTATTCCATGTGAGGAGCTGACAGCCGGAATGGTCGGATACATTACCGCATCCATAAAGGACATCCGTGAGACCCGTGTAGGTGATACCGTTACAGATGCTGACCGTCCGGCAGATAAACCGCTTCCGGGTTATAAGAAGGTTCAGTCCATGGTATACTGCGGAATCTATCCTGCTGACACCATGAGATATCCGGACCTCAGAGATGCCCTTGAAAAGCTCCAGTTAAATGATGCGGCTCTCCAGTATGAGCCTGAGACTTCACAGGCTCTTGGATTCGGTTTCCGTTGCGGTTTCCTGGGACTTCTTCATCTTGATGTGGTTCAGGAGCGTCTGGAAAGAGAGTATAATCTTGATCTCGTTACCACAGCTCCATCCGTTGTCTACCATATATATAAGACGGACGGAACCATGATAGAGCTTTCCAACCCGGCGAACCTTCCGGATCCTTCTGAAATAGATCATATGGAGGAGCCGGTTGTTGAGGCGGAGATCATGGTCACACCTGAGTTTATGGGCTCTATCATGACCCTTTGCCAGGAGCGACGCGGCGTGTACAAAAGTACAGAGTACATCGAGGCGAATCGTGCCATACTTAAGTATGATATGCCGCTCAATGAGATCATCTATGATTTCTTTGATGCAATTAAGTCCCGTTCAAAGGGATATGCATCCTTTGATTATGAGCTGAAGGGATATCAGACCAGTAAGATGGTGAAGCTGGACATACTCGTGAACAAGCAGATCATTGATGCCCTGAGCTTTATCGTTCATGCGGATTCTGCCTATGAGCGCGGAAAGAAAATGTGCGAGAAGCTCAAGAACGAGATTCCCCGTCAGCTCTTTGAGATTCCTATTCAGGCTGCTATCGGCGGTCATGTTCAGGCCAGGGAAACGGTCAAGGCATTACGAAAGGATGTGCTTGCAAAGTGCTACGGCGGTGATATCTCCCGTAAGAAAAAGCTTCTGGAAAAGCAGAAGGAAGGAAAGCGC
>DFGZ01000363.1:0-5348 GCA_002371295.1 Oribacterium sp. UBA3737
AGCCGCGTTTCCATTCGTCGTCTTGCTGACTGTCAAGTTGCCAGTAGCATCTTCACTATAACTATTCGTGAAGGAGAATTGTTCCTTTGCTAAATCAGGAAAAATAGATATACTGTGGTCATCTTTATTATAAGATACCGTCAAATCAACTGTTTTATATGTATTTCCAACAGGCGTAACATTCGTGGGAAGACTTGAAGTGTCTTCTGAAACAGTAACTGCCATATGAAGCTCATTATTGGAATTTAAGAGATCTTTTATTTCTATATATCCAGCATCCAGTTGATTAGAAGAAGCATTATAAGCAAACTTCAGCTTATCGAATAATATCGTTCCAGAGGCATCATTAGTTGATCTTTCAAATACCTTTGTTTGACCATCAATAGTGTAAGACAAAACAAACGTAAACTCACCAGACATTAACGAACGACCAGTCAAAGTTTTTATCGCAGATATTCCAGTTTGACTTACAGAACGATAATTACGATTATGGCGATAAAAATGCCATTCAGCTGTTGATGTAACTGATTTTTCAGTTAATATCCACCCCGCACCATTCTTTTGTGTCACATCTGCATTTGGTGCAAGAAACAATCCTGAAGCGTCTGTTATATCTAAAGATGTAGCAGTAGGAACATTAAATGTAATATGTTCAAAAATAATGTCATCAACTTTTTTATTTTCTTCAGGATCTGCATTTAAAGCAGATGTAGTAGAAGGAATAGTAACGCTTTCTCCGTTATACTGTGTAGTAACATTAAACTTTCCGATATTCACAGTATTCCCTGGCACATTAAAAACAATACTTTGGCCTGGTTTTTTCTTTATTGTCCATAGACC
This sequence comes from Oribacterium sp. UBA3737, assembly GCA_002371295.1. The sequence goes on from DFGZ01000363.1 coordinate 841, forward strand.
ATTATTTGCCATTTTAGATGCTATATAAGTACAATCGACATAAATAGTAATATTGTCGGGGAAATCCTCAAAATCAAGAGTACCAATTTTACCCTCGCTATTTGTATCAGGTGTAACTGTAATTTTAGCATTTAAAGTTGTAGAACTAGATTCTCCTGTCGTTCTTAAACTATCAACATAGCTTTCAATCTCCTTCTTTGTCTTCATAATCGGAGTAACCATTACTCCAGCATTATTGTATTGGAGCTTATTGTTATTATAGTCTTCTTTTGTCATATACACATCAATATCAACAGTGTTCCCAATTGATAATGACATGACACTATCACCATCAAAGCTACCAACATAGAAAGGAATCGCAGAATGACCGCTACCATCAATATCTATATTTCCTTCAGAAGTATAGTTAAGAGTTTTAACAGCAAAGTTAGTTTCTGTATGTCCATTTTGATTTAATCTATCAGCTACAATTCCAAATTCTGCCGCGTTTCCAAGTACATCCTCAGGAGTTATTGCATCATCAAAAGAATGCTTTGTAAGCTTAAAGAGATACTCTGTTCGTATAATATGCTCAATATCATCGGATACAGTAACTAGCCCAGCTTTGTTGTTGCTCTGATCAGAAAAACTATACTCTCCCATAGCAAGAACTTTTGTGACAGTGTTCTCAGGATTTACCCCACCTATGGATACAGTTCCAGGATTAACTGGTTTTACAATAGATGCAGTTATGTTCTTCCAGTTTTCGGAGTACTTCTGCCCATCAGACCAACTTCCCGTGATTGGTATAATCACCTTATCTTTAGTACCATCTCCCGTAATGGGGGCTAAATAATAGTAATGATTATTACCATCTTTGCTAGTTGCATCTAGAAGCACATAGTATTTTCCATCTAAAGCTCCTTTATCACTAACAGGATCAAAGTCAAAAACTACATCGAATTCATCTTTATAAGATTTTTTGATTTTTATTTCAAAATCATAATCTTGGTTCTGTACATGGTCGCCTGAAATAAATGTAAAGCCTTCAAAGCCACCATTCATCATTTTTTCATACTTTGCTTTAATAGCCTCATTGCCATTCGACAGTCCTTGCTTCAGCTTTTCAAATGTACTAAGTCCTTCATCTTCATCAAAACATACAAATCTTACTTTTAAATTACTCTTCTGATCAGTTGACAATTCTGAAAACGACTTCGTCTGGTTTCCACCGCTTAGTGAAGTATAAAAAGATGATACGGAAAAAACTCTTGGTGCAGCTGTAAAATCAGTAATCTTAGTGATATTCCAAGGAGTATCAGCAGGAGCATCAACAATCTTATCAGCACTTGTTGACCAAGTAATCATGTAAAAGTTATATCCATCAGGTAAAGTTGGAACATCTGATGATGATGATGAACCATCATAGTCAAAAGAGGATATTCTAATATCAAATGAATCAGCAGAATTCTGATCTAAAATCTTAATCACATACGACGAGCTTCCAATCAAAACGGTCAGTTCGTACTCATCGTCAAACGCAGCATTACTCTTCAGTATCCATGCTCCGGTCTCGTCCTGCGTCAGAACAAGGTCATTTTCATTGGCGTCGCCGCTGTTCTCTACGAGATTAAGCTCCGCCTTGATGATAGACTGCCCTTCAGGAATGGTGATATTCAGTGCATCCAGAACCTCAGTCAGGGCATAGGTACCCATTCCTTCCGGATGATATTCATAATCCCCATAGTAGAAGTCAACGGTAAATGCGAAGACGGAGAAGTCTTTCGCATCAAATGTCACCTCGTCGGTATTTCCGGCAAGGTCTACGGTTGCTGTTGTGATGTTCTCTACATTGATGTCATTTACAGTGATATCGGTCGCGTCTGCTGTTGTCTCGTTCGCTTCTTTTACATCTTCATTGAGCGGAAGGTGGAGGACATCAACGTCCTGCTTGTTCTCCGCGCCCAGTCCGTCAGAGATCTGGGACTGCTTCATCGTAACTGAGATCTTTACAGCGCCTTCTTCCGGCTGATACTCAATCAGCTTGCCGGTCTCTTCGCCGTTCTCGTCCTTCTCAGCTCCGATAAATGCAATATCATAAAGGAGTGTGCTGCTCTGATCGTATTCCTTCACGGTAGCATCGTTCAATGCTTCCATGTATGCGTCGTAATTATATTCTTCGGAGGTGGGAGTAACTTCCTTGACGACGAGCTGTGCGTCGTCCGGGATCTGACTTGCTTTTGAAAGGTCGGCTGTCACCTTGACCTTCGCGTCCTCATATTCATAGTGGCGCTTCGTCGGTTCTGTTTCCGGCTCGGTATCGGTCTCAGCCTCCGTCATCTTCTCTTCATCGGAAACTGCTTCCGTACCCGGAATAGCATCTGTGGCCGTCTCGGGTTCGTCGCTTGTGATTTCGTCCTCTTTGATGCCGTCCGCACTATGCGCATTATCCGTATCATCTGAAATGATCACGCCGTTGGAGTTGTCGAAGTCTTTTCCTTCGGTTCCTTCAGCAGGTTTGGTTTCTTCCGGCTTGCCTTCCGCAGTCTTTCCGGCTGCATCAGAAGCGGAGCCCTGCTTCTTATCAGTGCTCTCGGTGGTTTTTCCATTATTTTCAGCTGTTTGATCGCCGGATTTGGTTTCTTCGGCCTTTTTCTCAGTACCGGCTTCCGCGTTTTTCTGATTCTCAGCGTTCTGAGCTTCTTCAGCTGCCTTTCTCGCTGCTTCTTCTTCAGCGAGCCGGGCTGCTTCCTGCTCTGCAGCTATTCTTGCGGCTTCTTCTTCGGCTGCCTTTCTGGCGGCTTCTTCCGCTTCGGCTTGCTTTGCAGCTTCCTGCTCTGCCGCGATCCTGGCGGCTTCCTCCGCCGCGGCCTGCTGAGCGGCTGCTTCCGCCGACTGAGTCTCAGGCTCGGCCTGAGCAGTGATTGTCGGATCTATTGCGTCGCCTTCTGTGGCGAACACCACATAGCTCTGCTGCAGAATCATCACCCCGGCAAGCAGTAAAGCCAGGATTCTTCTTTTAAGCTTGAACTTTCCGTTGTCCTTTCTCTTCATTTTTCTCTCCTTTTGTACCCTGTTCTCTGTTTCTCCCTGTTGTCCGACAGTTCCTATATTTGTAACCGGGAGGTTTGCAATCATATAACTGTTACTTCCTTTATTGCATACTGCTCCCTTTATATAATTATTCAGTAGAATTGTATCAAAAAACGTGTGATATTTCATTATAGAAATGTTAAGAAATTATCATTACGAATCTGTGCATATTGTCGAAGCAGTTTGCTTATACGTATTGTGTGTATCTTTTTGCGTTTTTTTCTTTTCTTTCAGGCTCAGAGTTTAAAACCCCGGCTTCCATTTCTGTTGTCAGCAAAAGAATCCTGAGAGTCTCTTAAAACTCCCAGGATTCTTATTGCATCCGTTTGCGTTGATACGGATACGTTTTTGCCATTCATTTGAAGATGCAGGCTATAATATCTCAGTTCTCCGCGCCTGTCTCCGGTTGTCTCCAGTACATCATCTGCTGCACCTGTCTCCGGCACATCTGCCGCCTATGGCTCCGGCACATCTGCCGCACCTGTCCCAGACGCATATGCCGCCTCGGTTTCAGGCGCATTTTCCGCCTGTTTCTTCTGCATCAGCTTTGCCAGATACATATTCAGCTCGTCGTCGTAGTTCACCCACTCGACTGTATAATTGGTCGCGTCATTTACGGTTGCTTTCAGGACTCCGGTGTGTTTTCCGTTCAGATACGATCCTTCCGGTGTCTTACTGAGGTTATAGCCCGAGCCGATCTGTGTAAGATCCTCTGTCATAGTGAGTGTATGGTTGTCGAAGTAATATGTGTTGCTCTCTTCCTTATCCTCATCGGCAAGCCACGCGGTCACCGCCCAGGTGCGTGCAAGGCTCTCCATCTGATCATCATCCGGCTGTGTTTCATAGTTGAATACGAAGTCATTCACCGTATCATATCCGCTCTTTACGGCTCCGGCGACTCCTATGTCGTCAAGGAATTTCCCTGCTTTCCCGCCAATTCCGACGATGAAGTCCTTCGCGTCATCGACAACATTTGCCTGAGCGCTGATCGGAGCCAGTGTACCTATTATAAGTGACAGGCTCAGCGCTGCCGCCGCTCTGCGTGTTATCTTCCTGCTCATAGTGTTCTCCCGTTTTACTCTGTAATCGCAACGTTTTATGAATATATGTATTGCAGCTGAACGTCTTTTATCTTATATCGTTCAGGATTCATTATAATGTGCTGTCAGCTGCGGCTCATATTTTCTGATAAATTCTTCCACCGGTATCGGCCTTGAGAAGTAGAATCCCTGGAATAAATGGCATCCCATCTGGGACAGCATATTTACGGTTTCCTGATTCTCCACGCCCTCCGTTATAACGTGCATGCCGAGCGCGTGGGCCATCTGGATGATGGACGACAGGATCGTCTTCATCTTGCGCTCGTGTACGGTGTGCTGGAGGAAGCCGCGGTCGATCTTGAGGACGTCCGCATTCAGGTCCTTCAGCATCTTCAG
>DFGZ01000363.1:5488-16070 GCA_002371295.1 Oribacterium sp. UBA3737
CGGAGAAGCTGCTCGGGGTTATTTACCATCGCGGTCTCCGTGATCTCGATGTTCAGCATGCCCGGATCGATATCGTATTCCACAACAAGCTTCTCGAAGAAGTCCACAATATCAAGGAGCATGATGTCTATCGGAGACACATTTACGGAGATGGAAATGTCCCTGAACGGCGTATCCTTCCATTCGCGAAGCTGTCTGGCGGCCTTCTCCCATATCACCCGGTCCATCCGGTAGATCATGCCGTTCTTCTCCAGTCCCGGGATGAAATACACCGGCGCTATGACGCCTTCATCTTCCCGCACCCATCTCGCCAGCGCCTCCGCGCTCTTGACACGGCCTTCGGCGTCGGTCTGCGGCTGCAGGTACATCTTGAATTCATCCTTGATGATCGCGCGCTCGAACCTCGACACCAGCTGGTTGTCGGTCAGTGCCTCCATGGTCATGTCATCGGAGTAAACCGCGCACGACATCTTGTCGCCGCAGTCCTTCACGTGACGCAGCGCCATATTCGCTCTGTCGCAAATGACCTCGGGCTCCAGGGTGTTGTCGTCTATGTTGTATATCCCCGCCTGGAACAGGATGCCGAAGTTCTGGCTGTCCGCGTCATTTTTGATCAGCCCCAGGTCCAGATCCATCTTGGACTTGTCGAAGTATTCGCTCTCTATAAGGAGTCCGAACTGGTCGCTGTGAAAATGACACGCGCACCCGGTCTCTTCCGCCATCTTCCCGAAGAGCTCGCCGAGCCTGATAAGCAGCGCGTCCCCTGTCCTGATTCCGAATACGCTGTTGATTACCGTGAAGTTTCTGACATTCAGGCGAAGGTGCGTGTACTTCTTGTCGGGATTATTCCGGAGAAAACGCTCCATCGCCACATTAAAGCCGGATTCATTGTACAGCCCGGTCAGCGGGTCGCGGTCACGCGCGTGAGCGATGCGGTCCGCCTCTTCGTCAGAGTGCTCGTGCAGGACTATGAACAGCTCCCTGGAAGGCCCATTTTCAAATGGTATCAGCTGGATGTCGAAGAAGTAGTCCTTGTGGTCGTACTCGTACCTCTGCGTAAATACCAGTGAATGGCTGTTAGCGTCCTGGCGCCCGTCGAGCCAGTTGATGACGATCGTCCGCAGCATGTAGGCTTCCTTCTCGCCCCCGCGCAGTATCATCTCCTTCGCCTGACGGTTTGCGAATACTATGTTCTGGTTAGCGTCCATATGGATGACGCCGGTCACCGCCTGGTTGAATACATAGTCCGATGAGGACTGCTTCAGGTCAGACTGGATGCTGGTATTCACCGTCTCGTCCGACAGGTCGGTAATGCGGACGGATTCGATCACATAGTTGTGCTCCTCTCCGTCTTCCGTCAGAACTCTGTATGGCGACGTCTTGATCCGGAAGGTCTTGCCCTCCATCACTTCTGTCTTGTAGAGAATCTTCTGCTGTATGCACGCGCGCCGCGAGAAACAGTTGCTGCAGCGGTGGTCGTGCTTCCAGATATGATGACAGGTTCCCTCCGCCTTCACTCCATCGCCTTCGAGGCGCATAGTGCTGCACGCGTAGGGGTTCACTATTCTCGCAATGTCGTATTCCTTCTGCTCCCGGAGGAGAATGTCCTTCAGTTCCTCCATTGAGATCGGCATATTGTTCATCAAAAACCTGCTTCTATTGTTATGTTGTTGAGTGGCATCGCAATCAGTTGAGTGGCATCGCAGCCAGCCGGCAGATCATCTCTCATGGCGGCCTATGCTCACAGGCATAGAACACAGCCATGCGTCACCGCTTTCATGGCGGCCTATGCTAGCATGCATGGGATAGCCATGCGTCACCGGCTTGACAAGAATTATGATTACGTTATGGCATTTATTATGTTATGGCATTTATTATGTTATGGCATTTATCGCTTATGACATTATACATCTACGAGGTAGGAAGGGCAATTAGATATAAGCCAGTCTGACTCTGACTATCAGGTCCGGGCCGGTCTGGCCATGACCTCCCATTCAGTCAGCAGCCTCTCCTTCGAGTCAAATGCCGCGCTGATCATGAACATCTTCCTTGGATCAGCATGAAATGGTTTTGCATACTGCCTGTCCTCGATCTGCTTAAGAGCCGCCTCCGCCGAATCGTCACATTTAAACTCAAATATATAAATGAACCGCTCTGTCTCAGCTATGCAGTCAACACGTCCTTTAAAGCTGTGCATTTCACATAATGCGTATCTGCCAAGAAGCTTGAACACAAGATATATGACGCTCTGGAAGTAGTTCTCAAACGGATCCCGCTCATGTGTATAAGGTATGCTGGCAAACAGAGAGACAAATATATCCCGAATTCCGTCTGTATCCCCTTCTTCCACATATTGATCAAGGGTATAAATATCCATACCGTTTCCTGAATTCAGCCCCGGAGTATACACAGGTATCAGGCTCTCAATAAGCCCATACTCCACCTCTTCATTTGGAACAGCCAGAGTATATCTTCTGCGCCTGGCATCATAATCTACTATCGTGAGATAGCCTGTTTGATACAGAAGAGGAACCGGATCCGTACGATCCGCACGATAATCCGACAGCATCGCCTCTGAAGCATACAGTGTCCTGTTCGTCAGCTTCCGCATATCAAAACCGGAATTCTTAAGCATATTAACCAGAAACGACGGTGTTCCCGTAGCGAACCAGTATGCCCCGAAATCCTTCTCTGACAGCGCCTTCAATAAGCTGAACGGGTTGTAAACAGACACACCTGCGGGATGGAACCGGTAACCGTCGTATCTTTCCTTCAGCTTCTGGTAGCATGCCAGCGTCTCCATACCCTGCGCCTTCGCGGCATCTCTCACTTCAGGATCATAGCAGCCATGAAGCTCGTCCTCTGTGATCCCGCATATACCGGAATAATCCTTATAAAATGAAATGTCATTCAGCTGATTCAGGTCGCTGAATATACTCACCTTCTCAAACTTCGTCACGCCTGTCACGAAGGCAAACTGTATGTACTCGTCATATGACTTAAGACAGCTGAAAAATCCCTTGAAAACAGCCTTATTATGCGACTCAATCTCCGGATCGCCAATCGCGTCCAGCAGCGGCTTGTCATATTCATCCACCAGAACTACCGACCTCAGCCCTGTCCTCTCCTTCGCGCGAATAAGCAGATCCCCAAAACGCCCCGCCAGCCTCTTGACCGGGTTCTCAATCCCATACTCCGCTTCCCAGCGTTCAAGCATCTCCGTCAGAACATCCTCCAGAGCTGTCCTGTCTTCATAATTCTGACCGTTGAAGTCAAAATAAAAAACCGGATAGCTCCTCCACGCTTCAGGATTATCACGCTCAAGCTCTTCAACCTTGAGCCCCGAGAAAAGCTCCCTGCGGCCCTCCCAATAAGCCTTCATCGTCGACAGCAGAAGACTCTTGCCGAAACGACGCGGCCTGCTGAGAAAGTACTGACCATTCTGCCTTGCCAGCTTCCAGACAAACTCCGTCTTATCAGCGTATATATAATTCTCCGTTCTCAGTTTCTCAAAATCCTGAACACTGATCGACAACTTACGTTCCATGGTGGTGTTCCTTCCATACCTTTCATCCGTATCCTTTCTTCCGCATGGGTGGGTACATTCACAAAAAGATACACAAAAAGATATATGATGACAGCTAATGACAGCTATTCAGCCGAAAATACACTTACCATAAAAGTGTGCTTAATGCATCACAGCAGGAAGAAACATCTTCCTGCTGCTATTCTTTCTGTTGAAATTATCGTTAGTGATATAATCCAGTATTCCATCTGTCACTATCATTAATTATCATTAATTATTTCTATGCTTCAGGACAAAATCTTTTCCCAATCGGTCAATGCATGCATTGATACCTATTTTCTTAGCCTCTTCATATGTTAACATCGCAGATTTTTACTCTCCGGAAGAACTCTCAGTCTCATTGATTACAAATATCTCCGGCGCCGGCCAGTCGCCGTAATGCTTTGTGACATAGTAATCAGTCTGGTCTACTGCTCCTTCAACGCTCACTCTATAGCCAGCCAGCTGAGAAACAGTCATAGTCGCTGAAGCAGCCAGCTGTCCGACAGATTTCAGATTGTATTTTCCACCATAATAATCATTGAGTTTGGTATCATACGGAACAGCATCAATCCACTTGTTGCTATCATTATTATTGGCAGGTACAAACAAATTGTAAGATTCTACATCCTCATCAAATGCTTTTATACCAAAATAAGCGTTACTGTTTACTGCCCCCAGATAATCAATGCTTTCAAGCATGCCATGTTGTTCATTCTTTATCTCATTAATGATTTCATAATAATAGCAGTTACTTGCGCTTCCACTATATGTACCGGCAAATGCTCCTCTTGTTGTACCTGCAACAAGTCCGGTCGAATAGCAACCCGAAATCGAACCTGTTGCCTTCCCCGAAAATCCGCCCGCCGTAATTCCTGACACCGAACAGGTCGAATATGAATACATAATCTCCGCATTACCGGCATCTCCGATCAGCCCTCCTGCAGAGCTATTAGTTCCAGTAGCGGTCACATTATATTCTCTTGAAGAATATTTATGAGTCGAATCAAGATGTCCTCCTGAATAGCATCCACGAATAAGTGTTTTGGGCGGATTATCACCAACCATATCTGTGGACTTTCCAATAAGACCTCCTGCATTACTAGAAGCAGAAACAGAAAGAGCCGCAGCACTGACAAGTATCTGGCTTCCACATGACACTGATCCGATCAAACCTCCCGCCGAGCCAGATTGAGCTATAATGCTTGCTGGAGAGCCTGATGTATATTTGCTGTCACTGCTATTATTAGCCAACACATTTACAATTGTTGCCACATTCATCTTTCCGGCTAAAGCTCCAGCATCACCATCAGAAGACTTAATATCAAAATCAATCAACTCAACGTTCTCAACACGGGAACCAGATGGTATAGTTCCAAACAATCCTGCATCCTGACTACTTTCTACTTTAACATTTGAAATGCTGTGATTATCTCCATTATACTGAAGTCCATATGAAGGATTAATTGGAAGCCAACATCCTTTATTCGTTGGATCACCATATTTATTGGCATCAGTGACACCGAACGAACTCCCCGTGTGAGTGTATATAGATTCGCCAGCGCCAGTGTTGCCGGTGTTCTCGCCAGTGTTGCCGGTGTTCTCGCCGGTGTTGCCGGTGTTCTGAATCTTTTTTACATTAGTTAAAAATGTGTTCCAATCCAGATCATCAATTTGAACAGCCTTTATCATCGAAGAACCTTCGACAACTGCGTCTGGTTTAAACACATATTTATCAGAAGTGCTGTCTTTCACATAGAACATGCCAGAATTAGCATCATACAAGTTCGCCAGGTGACGCATGCTTCCGATAGAAACCTCTGTATATCCATTTGTCCTTGTAACACCTTCTCCACTTCCTGCAACAGCATCTACGCCAACAAGATCAGCAAACAGACTGTTTGTCGTCTTAACTGTACTCCTGGCAATTGTTGAAATGGATCCATTATTATAAGCTATAGCATAAACACGAATATCCTCGCCTGGAATAAAGTCCGCACCTTTAACAGGGTCGTGATCAAAATCAGTAAAGCTGGCAATTTGCGAAAAATGCTGATTTTGTGTTGTAACATCATCCAGAATCACTTTTTCTCCAGACGGAGAGAGCTCCTTAGAAACCAAAGCACCACTCGTAACGCCTTCAACAAACAGCTTTAATTTGTCGGATGTGGATATGTTAGTGTTAGTGTTAGTCACATTAACATAAAGTACATCACTATTCACAAGTTCCAATGTCGGCTCACTCGTCTCTTTAGGAGTCAGGCTTCCAACCAGAGAATCACCATACCAACCCACTACTGCCCCATGATAATCTCTTCTGGTCAACTTCTTATCATCATCCCTGAGAGCACTTACAATGGTAGCAGCCTTAAAATTATCGCCATTATCGTCGCTTCCGAAAGTGTGTGAATACTGATCATCCCCGGAAGAACAGTAGAAAACATCAAGAACACGGGCAGGATTTACCTGATACCGAATGACATAATTTCCACCTCGTATTGTCTCATCAACAGACCCAAAAGGAAGCATAACACCTAACATAGTAGTATTATCAAAAGTAATGCGAGATCCTGCATTCACCGTATAATAAAATACGTTATCAGATTCTTTGTCAGTACTGTTCGTCGCTCCCAAAAAACCCTGACCTTCTGCCATTGTAAGATGGTTCTGAGCAGCTATAAAAATCTCCTTTGCCAGTCCATCGCGCTCAAGCTGAGCCATCGATCTCATATAATTCGCGACACCGACAAATGTAACACCAGCAAGTATACCGATGAGAGCCACCGCCATCATCAGTTCAGCAAGTGTGAAGCCCCTGCTGTTTTTCTTTTTTTTACTAATGCTCATCATCCTCATGATGCCATCTCTTTCTTCTCTCTACTTACAATATCTATATCGGCAAAAGATCAATTCCCACAGATAAGGCGTATCTTAACGCAGTCATCGTTGTCGCTCAGTTCCGCATAGGTTTTAAGATTACCGCCATCTAACCCCTTTACTTTCAATCCTTTAAATGTAATAAGTTTTGGTTTTTTTGCTCTATCATACACCACCTCATCATATGTTACATACAGTTTCTTATCTCCAACTGCCTTGGAAACAAGTGCCCTGACAAGTGCCCTGGCTTCTGCTTCCTCTATATCTGCTTCCTCTATATCTGCTTCCTCTATATCTGCAAACTGTTTAATCAGAATTGTGTCCTCTCCTTCTTCACCCTTGTCATTTCCAATTGATATTTCTGAATAGTTATTAATAGAAGGGCTAAAATAGTGCACTGTATTAGTCCCGACGACAGATACATCACTGGCAGTGCAGAGTTCATTCCTAAGTGCAGAGATAGTCGTTGAAAGCATAACCTGAGCGTTTGCTGATACTGTAATCTTTTCATAAGCATCTCTAGCAACAGGAACGCCTCCTGCTACCACAGCAGATACCATAGATAATATAAGAACAGCAACAAGAAGTTCAGTAAGAGAAAAACCCTTTCTGCTATTACATGTAATAATATTCCGGATTGTGCTCTTTTTCATTTTCATTTTTGCTTTCGTGCATTTCAGATAATATAATAATCTCTGCCTGTGTCTATATGACGCATAGTCAAACTTAAATATCATATGCCTCAGCGCATAACTTCTCATCTCGAAAGAATGCTGTCCGCAAGGCATAACTTCTCATCTCAGATGAATGCTGCCCCTATATTATTAACCATAAGCTATAAGCTTTTTACTGCCTACAATACTGCTATCACTTTTATCAATCTTTTTGTAAGGAACAGCAGAAAAGGCTTCTGAAATGTTTATACTGTCAGTGGTTCTCCCACTGATACTGACACTAGTGCCCATTCTCGAAGCTGACACATCAGCAAGCTCATTATTCTTACTATAGTATTCTTCCAATTTTGTCTGGCTTCCTGTTATCAATCGTGATGCAGTATTAATGGTTCCGGCAAGCATCAGAAGAGCAAACGCAGAGATAAGAACAGCTACCAATGTTTCTGCTATGGATTCACCTGATGTACTTTTTAGCTTATTAATCATCTTATCACCCCGCACTGATAGCAGACAACGTCGTAATACTGTCATAATTCCATGTAATCTTCCGGTTTACTGTATTAAGTATTTTTCCTTCAGCATCTCTCTTCCTTTTGACAATATCTTCAACACCTGCTTTAAACTTAAGCCGAAGTGTATACTTCCCATCTGTAGGTTTAGTTGTAGTATTATAAATGTCCAACTGCAAAACCGGATCCACTCCGGAAATAACACTCATTTCTACGGTAACTCCGAGGCTATTATCCTCATCTACCGAGCTATTAACTGATAAACTCAATTTTACAGGCTCCGACGTTGGAGTTATCAAACCGCTTGCAACTGCCGACGCATAACCAGTAATGCTCATAGCTGGCGGCAAAGATGAACTGCCATCGAATGAAACAAATATTTTACCATTATCACTATCGATAAAAACAATACTATTACTCTTATGATCCAGTTTTTCTTTCAAAAGTCCTGCCGCGCTCGTCACACTGTAGTATCTCTGGTCACTCTCCACCGACTGGCTCATTCTTCCTGACGCTGCCGTTCCGGCCGCGAGCACGACTGAACTCACCACCGCGCACACCAGGAACAGCAGGAGCGCGTAGGTGATGGAAGCACCGCTCTGTGAAGTTAATTTTCTCTTCAGTGCGTTCAATACAGAGTCCTCATATTGCCGAAAGTCAGGAGAGCACCACATTTGCCTGAAACCGGTCAAACATCGCATTTGCCTGAAATCGGTCAAACATCGCATTTACCTGAAACCGGTCGAACATCATATTTAAAATCTCTTTTACAGCGAATCCAGCACATCTGCATATCGTTCTGATATGCTCTCTTTAAGCTTCTGAAATGCCGGTATATAGTCGTCTATTATCTTCTGAACCAAAACTTTTGCCGCCGCACCATCATAAATGTGCGCCAGGTTATTTCTCTGGGAAAGCATGGAAAGCCAAGTTTCTTCGTCCATGCAAGGGACGATCTTATATGCTTCCTTGATAATGTCCCTTGGTGATCCTGTCTTTGCAGCTGCTATCCCTTCATACGAAAGAAGCTCTTTCAGGACTTTCCACCCCAGTTCAAATTGGATGAAAAACTTATACTCAATGCCGCTGATAATGAACTCATTCTCAAGATCCTGCTTATCAGCGGTCATCAATACTGCCAGATGGTTACAATAATGGTCATATCTTCTCATAGTTATCATAGCACAAATATCCGGTTCGTGCGACTATAAACCACTATACAATCGCCTCAAACAGTGTTCTTTCCCCAATTTTCACTCTTTTGACATAAGATTTACAGCCACGATCCTTGTTTGAGCTTAAGGATATGCCTTCCCCTATGTATGTTCCTTCACCTGCACCTGTCCTCTCGCCTGTGATCATGTCTTTGTTTTTGTTGAAGCAGAAGCTCACCATGTATCCGGTGCTCAGGCCGAAGTAGTCAAGGTATGCCTCGACCTGTTTTTCGCCGGCTTCATTGTAGCGCGGCCCTCGCCAGATCTTCAGCTCGACCACATACCTCTTTCCCAGATAGTGTATCACAACATCCATACGGAGCTTGTCGCGGGTCTGCTCTTCTATGCTGAAGGTTCCTGTCCCGTTTATGATCGGAGCGATATAGGTAAGGAACCGTTCTCGGCCTTCCTCCTCCAGGAATCTGTCCTCGGCATCTCCGTGCACCCTCCTCTGTGTCTCAACAAAATGCTCCAAGATGAGAGGCATGTTCAGGCTTCCGTCTTCCATGATGAAGATGGACTTGTTGATCAGGGCGTCGCTGCGGAATGCGTCATTCTTCCGGCTCTCTCCGAGGAAGTACTGGTACAGGCGCATTTCAAAGATGCGATTCGAGATAACCACGGTGTTGTTCTGCTTCCTGATAAATCCATACATAACAAGCAGCTTCTGCTCATCATCATCCGGCTGCCAGGCTATCACTTCGCCCTTCATCAGAATATCCCGGAGCTGCGTCTTCAGGTGTGGCGAGTTTTCAAGCCTGCCCATCAGTGAGTTGAACAGTGTGCTCTCTCCGTCAGCAAGAAGCATCTTAATAGCTTCGTCAAGACCATCCTCGAACCATGGAAGTGGCATCTCATCCATGAGCTGGCACAGCCTGGACACGAGGTATGGATATCCGCTTGTGTACTCGCGAAGGCGCCTGGCCATAAGCGCCGTGTCCATCCCGGTATTGTGATCCGATTCATACTCTTCAAGCATCCCGCGTATGCCCGCCTCCGAAAGACTCATGTCGATATTGAAGTCAGCCGCGATGTTCCAAGGACTATTAACCTTATGCGCTTCATCGTCTCGGATCTTCGACTTTAAGTGCTTGATGTCAGTCACTCCAGCAAGGATAACTGACTGAAATGCCGGATATGACTCGTCCTTCTGTTTCTCAAGATACTGCATACGCAGCTGTGCCAGGAAATCGAGGAACACCTGATTGTTCGATGCGGAGTCCACCTCGTCGATCATCAGCACCAGAGGCTTATCAGTTTCATCACACCACAGCGATAAGGCATCGAACAGTTCATCAAGGGCAGCTTTGTCATTTTGCTCTCTGCTGATATAGTCTTCCAGTTTTCCTGCAACCAACACCGGCAATTGAAGCTTCCTCTTTTTTAGAAGCATTCTCGAAAACGCCTTCACAAAAGCTTCCTCTGTAGCAAACCCGGCAGCACCTATACCTTGAAAATCAAAGCTTACAACCACATAGTCATCCTTCAGATTGTTTTCCAGAGCAAAGAGTGTTGTAGTCTTCCCATACTGACGGGCGCGGTTGATCGTGAAGTAGTCACCCTCATCCACCATTCTGCGGATCTGGGCAAGCCGCTCGCTGATATCAACCATATAATGTTTTGCCGGGATGCAGATCCCTGTTGTGTTGAACTTTTTCATGGCTATCCCGTGTACTATTATTAGGGAAGCGCTGATTAATTCTTCTTCATGCTGATATCGCCTCCGGCTAAGCGCTTCCCTAA
>DFGZ01000326.1 GCA_002371295.1 Oribacterium sp. UBA3737
ACTTCAGGCCTTCACAGCCTTCGGCGTATTCATGATGCGTCAGTTCTATGAAGGTATCCCGGATTCACTTTGCGAAGCAGCACGAATCGATGGCATGAACGAATATCAGATTTACTCAACCATCATGCTTCCTCTTTCAAAGCCGGCACTGTCAACTCTGACAATTTTCACATTTGTTAACACCTGGAATGATTTCCTGGGACCACTCATCTACCTTACATCAGAAAACAAGAAAACCTTACAGATTGGTCTCAAGATGTTCATATCACAGTACTCAGCAGAGTATGGACTTATCATGGCTGCATCCTGCATCAGCCTGATCCCTGTAGTGATCGTATTCCTTTCACTCCAGAAGTACTTTGTTGCAGGTATCGCATCTTCCGGTGTAAAGGGTTAAAATTGAAAGGATCATCATCATGTCTAAATGGATCAAAGAGCAGGATATAGCTCAATATACAGAAATCAAAGACAGCGAGGTGTCAGATGCCCTCGCAGCATCAATCAGGCAGGTACTTCGTAACCTGCCTGATTTTACGGAATACTTCCCGGGACCAGCCAGCTTTTCCGGCTTCTATAAACCGGGAGAGAACAAAAACTGGACTACAGGCTTTTGGACAGGAGAGATATGGTTATCTTACGAAGCAGCCACAGGTGCAGAAAAAGAGTCATTGTTACATGCCGGACTTACAGAAGTTGATTCCTTCCATAAGCGTATTACTGAAAAATTTGACGTTGATAATCACGATATGGGATTTCTTTTCAGCCCATCCTGTGTCGCTGCTTATAAACTGACCGGCAGTGAGAAAGCCCGGGGGGCTGCAGTTCTTGCCGCAGAACAGCTCATAAAGAGGTTCCATCCTGTAGGAGAATTTCTTCAGGCCTGGGGTTCCATGGATGATCCCGGAAACTACAGATTTATCATTGACTGCCTCCTGAATCTCCCTTTACTTTACTGGGCTTCAGAAGTAACAGGTAACCCTAAGTACCGCGATATCGCAGAAAAGCATATCCATACAACCATGAAATATATCCTTCGTGAGGATGACTCCACCTGGCATACCGTTTTCCTTGACTCTGAAACAGGTGAGTTCTCACACGGTTCTACATGTCAGGGCTATAAAGATGGTTCTGCCTGGGCAAGAGGTCAGTCCTGGGGAATCTACGGCACAGCTGTGGCCTATAAATATACAAAAAGAGAAGAGTACATCGACTACTTTAAACGTATCGCCACCTATTTCCTTAATCATCTGCCAAAGGATCTGGTACCTTTCTGGGATCTGAGCTTTGGTGACGGCGATGAAGCAACTGAACCAAGAGACTCAAGTTCTGCCGCCATCGCAGCCTGCGGTATGCTGGAAATGTCCAAGTACATGAACGAACAGGATGCCGGATACTATACCAATATCGCAAAAAAACTCATTAAGTCCCTTTACGATAACTACAGAGTTACAGACCCATCCAAGTCAAACGGCCAGATGCTTCACGGCACCTACAGTAAGAAAACCCCATTTAACACCTGCACAGAAGAGGGTGTTGACGAATGCATAATCTGGGGCGACTACTACTATATGGAGGCCCTCACAAGACTCAGTAATAAAGACTGGAACATATACTGGTAAAAATCCAGTCACCTCAGTCAGCGCATATGTATCAAAGCCAAAGTGCATCTCTTTAAGAACGTTAAGCTGTATTTTCCCACAAGCTGTAGTTTTTTTTAAAGTGATGCCTTTTGGCTTGTATAGATATATTGCATGGCTTTGATTGATGCACCTGATTCGCCAGAACTGCTGTACTGATTTATCAGAAATCATATGGCACGATATATACATTATTTCAGATTGGAGTAAATCAATATGTTATATCCTATAGAAAACAGATCGAGAACCGTAGTTAAACTTGACGGTCTTTGGAAGTTCAAGCTCGACAAGGGTACCGCCAAAAGCGAACACTGGGAAACTCATTTCCCGACGGATGCTGAGGAGCTTTATGTTCCTGCCTCCTATAACGACCAGCGTGAAAAGGAAGAGTACAGAGCTCACACAGGTCTTGCCTACTATGAGAAAAGCTTCACCATTCCGGCATTTTTCAACGGTCAGAGGCTGTTCCTCAGATTTGATGCCGTGGCACATGACAGCACTGTCTGGCTTAACGGCACTGAACTCATGACACACCGCGGCGGTTTTTTACCCTTTGAAAAAGAAATCACAGATATGGTAACTCCGGGAGATACCATCCGGATCACCGTATCCTGCAATAACCGTGTGGATCATCATACCCTCCCTATGGGGAACGAAGAGGGCACCGCATTTTTCGGTTCTGATAATGCTCAGGTTCCTGCAGTACAGCTCGCCAAGAAACATCGCGGCACCGTCAATCTCCCGAACTTTGATTTCTTTAACTACGCCGGCATCAACAGACATGTGTCACTCTACACAACACCGAAGGACTACATTAAAGATGTCACAATCGTGCCATCCGTTGATGGAAATGACGGCATAGTAAAGTATGAGGTTACGACATCAACATATAACAAAATAACGGTAGACATTCTGGATAGAGAAAACAGGATAATCGCATCCGGAGAGGGTGAAACAGGAACTCTTCGCATCAATGATGCTCAGCTCTGGAATCCATGGCCGGAGGATCCTTACCTTTACAAACTTCGTGTCCGTTTCTGTGAAGATGAGTACACAGAAGAATTCGGCATTCGCACAGTAGAAGTTAAAGGCACAAAGTTCCTCATAAATGGGAAGCCTTTCTATTTCAAGGGCTTCGGCAAACATGAGGATTTCTATATTTCAGGCAGAGGCATCAATGAAGGCCTCAATGTCAAAGACATCAGCCTCCTGCACTGGATCGGCGCCAACAGTTTCAGAACCAGTCACTATCCGTATGCAGAAGAGATGTACAGGCTTTGTGACCGGGAAGGAATCGTCATCATCGACGAAACACCGGCTGTCGGCATCGCGGGTGGTGGTGTTCAGGATCCATATACATTCCCGATTAAAGACTACCACAAGTCCATACTCAGAGATCTTGTTGAGAGAGACAAAAATCATCCTTCTGTAATCATGTGGTCCCTCGGCAATGAACCTGACACAGAGAACTTCCCGGAGTCTGCCTACAACTACTGGCATGAGCTTTATGAGTACACCCACAGCCTGGACCCTCAGAACAGACCCGTCACCCTGGTATGCTGTCAGAATGACTACACAAGGGATATCACAACGAGAACCATGGACGTTGTATGCATCAATCGTTATTATGGATGGTACAATCTCTCAGGTGATCTTGACAGCGCCATCTATGCATGGAATCTTGAACTTGATTTCTGGGCAGGAACGGGTAAACCTGTAATGGTAACAGAGTATGGCTGTGATACGCTGCCGGGATTACATGGAACCGTCGCAGAGATGTGGACGGAAGAGTTTCAGGCAGAGTACTATCGCCGCATAGACGCAGAGTTTGATAAACGTGATTTCTTCATGGGAGAGCAATGCTGGGCCTTTGCAGATTTCGGTACCATACAGGGCGTATACAGGGCAGACGGCAACAGAAAAGGCGTCTTTACAAGAGAAAGAAGACCTAAGATGGCAGCTCACTTCCTGAAGAGCCGTTGGGAACAGATCCCGAATTACGGATACAAATCATCCTGCTGCAGCTCAAAAGCCTGAATATTGTATCAGTTCATAAGACGGACACAGTATAAACAGAACCAAAGGGCATTACTCAATAGCATCTAGCTTAGGATGTGAAAATTCAGAATTATGATATTATTCAATAAACTTAAACCAACAGATTTTACAGTTAAATCCTCGGCTCAGGACATACTCTTACATATCCTTGAGCCCCTTATCCCATTTTACTCAGAGAACTGCGGGCTACTGAAAATCGGAGACACGAGAACTCACTACGAGAAATCTTCTCAGGAGATGGAGGCCTTTGCACGGCCTCTTTGGGGACTTACGGCACTTCTTCGTGGTCTCTCTCAAGAGGAAAAAAGTGAAGTTCTTTCACGCATAAGAGCCATAAAAAACTCTCAGGATCAACGGGCCGCTTACCACAGGTCAACTGATTCCAGACTGGATCTCATAGCCCGCCTTACTTATATCTATCAAAAAGGCATGGTATCCGGCACAGACCCTGCTTCTCCTGACTACTGGGGTCTCTGCCATGATTTCGACCAGAAATTCTGCGAAATGCCAGCCATTGGTTTTGCCCTGCTCTATGCTCCGGAATTCTTTCTGGATCCACTTACTGCAACAGAAAGAGCAATGCTTTCAAACTGGTTATGCGAATGCAATCGCCACAACCTCTGTGCCTGCAACTGGCAGTTTTTTCAGATCATCACAAACCTTGCCCTGAAGGTAAGCGGCCTCCCATACAGCAGGGAAAACATGGAAACTGGCCTCCGCATGATAGAGGACTACTATGGAGAGGGTGGCTGGTACAACGATGGAAACGGTGGCGACAAGGATTATTACAATCCTTTTGTCATGCTTAGCTTCGGACTTATCTATCGCGATTTCATGAAAGAAGAGGACCCTGAGCGATGCGAACGTTTCTACGAGAGAGCCCTGTCCTTCGGCAAAGACTACAAACTGTTCTTTGATGACACCGGAGCCTGCTTCCCATACGGAAGATCCATGACCTACAGATTTGCACAAAGTGCCTTTTGGTCCACCTGCCTCATGACTCAGGTGTACCCGATACCGGCATCAGACATGAAGATGCTAATGGCGAGAAATCTCTGTTGGTGGCTGAATCGTCCGATTTTCGACAACGCCGGAATCCTCACCATAGGATATGGCTACAGCAATCTGCAGATGTCAGAAAGCTACAACGCTCCTGGCTCCCCTTATTGGGCACTTCAGGCATTTTTCTATCTTGCACTGCCGGAGGATCTCCTTAAAATATCCCCGGAATCAGAAATGTCCTTCAGTGAGGCCGAGGCATTAAACTCTGCCTGTGGAAGTAGCGAGTGTCCTTCAGCATGCGAAATACAGGCTTCATTCAACACGCCTGCCTTCACCACCACCTTCCTTCCTTCGGTCCCAATGCTTATCCAACGCATGCATCAAAAGGGCTTCTCGGATCAGGTGGTAGCACTGGTTCCTGGTAAGACCAATCACGAGGGTCACAGCCACAATATCGAAAAGTACTCAAAGTTTGCCTACAGCAGTAAATTCGGTTTCAGCATCGCCCGCTCTAGTGTGTCCCTTGAGGAAAATGCTCCTGACTCGACTCTTGCATTCGAGATAGACGGATACATTTACACCAAAAACATGACAAACAAAGACTATATCATTGACGAGGATCATATCGTCATGAACTGGTCCCCGGTGAGAGGAATCGAAGTGACTACAACTCTGTATCCTACCAAAACCGGTCATATCAGAGATCATGTGATCAATGTAAACGAGCTCCTGTATAAAGATGTCCCGATAACAGCCTATGACTGCGGTTTCAGTATACCGGATACAGAAGCCACCACATCATGCATTTCTTCATCAGATTCCTGCCACTGTGAAGTTACTTCACTTGAAGGAGATGGTGAGAGCGTTTTGCTGAAACCTGAGCCGAACACAAACCTCTTATACCCGAAGACTCATATACCGATGTCAAAATACCATATAACCTGCGGGCAGAATCACCTGAAAACCGATTTCAGATATCTGTAATAAGATAATCTGAAATCATTTGTGTCGCCAGATCGTAACATAATTTTAAGCATATCCTTATGTATCTTTTAGAAAAAAAGGATATGCTTTTTTTAATTAGCGGAGTATCATGACATAGGTATCAAGTTTGAAAAAGATTTTGATATGGTGATGCAATCCCGGATACCGGAAAACATTATGTCCGGCATCCGGATAACTATAGGAGATTATGTGAAAACAGCAATTATTACAGGAGCCTCCCGCGGAGTCGGCAGAGCAACGGCAGAGATATTTGCCAGAAACGGATACAGACTTATCATAAACTGTCGTTCATGTTTCAGACTTTTGGATGAAACCGCAGAGGCCTTGAGACATTATACAGAGGTGGTTCCGGTTTACGGTCCCATTACAGACGAAGTTCTGTCCCAAAACCTTAAGATAGATTTAAACGCCATACAGCCTGTTGTAAGTGAGTCGGATCTCTCAGGACAATCATATAATAGTGACTCAGCTTCAATTCCGTCTGATGAGATCATCCTCATCAATAACGGTGGCATTTCAACCTTCAATCTGGCCCAGAATGTTTCTGATGAGGAGTACGATACTATGCTTAATGCCAACGTCTCCGATATGTTCAAGCTCACAAGATCTGTGATTCCTTACATGTTGAAAACCGGGAGCGGCCGCATCCTGAATGTTTCTTCTGTCTGGGGAGTCTCAGGGGCTTCCATGGAGTCGGTTTACAGTCTCACAAAAGGAGCTGTCAATGCCTTCACCAAGGCCCTCGGGAAAGAACTGGCACCGAATCATATCCCGGTGAATGCAGTTGCCATCGGCTGTGTTGACACAGACATGAACGGATGGATGTCTCCGGAAGACAGAGCCGCAGTGGAAGATGAGATACCTTTCGGGCGCATGGCAACACCGGAGGAAGTAGGAGAGTTCATCTACCTTCTTGCTCAGGCCCCCCTATATCTCACTGCACAGATTATACAGTTTGACGGAGGGTGGATATAAGATATCCGAGAATCATTTTTCACTAAACTTAAATCAACGATTGCTTTGATCATCAATAGCAATTGACAGTCGAATATATGTTTGCTAAAATCCATGCTGTGCTACCAGTTAACACGGTAGGCGGTTAGCCCTCTATTCGGAGGGCTTTGTAAGACCCTCCAGAAAGAAAGGAGGGCACCATGGTTAGTTTTTCTGATTTATTCCAATTTGGGATTCTGATAGTTGCAATCATTGGTCTTGTTTATAAGATAGCAAAAAAATAACCGCCCCAGTCCAACAAACTAAGCGGTTACTTTTTGTTTCCAATTTTTCGGGCTAACCGTCTGCCGGTAGCACCTCTTTTCAATTAATATAGTAACATCGTTACTTATCTTAGTCAATATAACACCTTAATTGCAAAATAGAGTGAGGTACAGAATGAAAAATCATTTCAAAAAAACTATAGTTTTATCCGCAACCGCCTGCACAGCGCTTGCTTTTTCCCTGAGCGGCTGCAAAAAATCCTATAATGCAGAGTTCTCCGAAACAGCAGCAACAGTTTCAGTGGAAAAGGGAACTCTGACCGATACAGAGGCCAATGTTCTCCCCAATGAATCCACAACCGTTGAAAGCAACATCGGTCCTACAGTCCCTGCTGCAAACTCAGGCTTTCAGACTCAGGAATCAGTTCCGGCAGTATCAAACACTGCCGCACAGACAAACAACATTCCCGAAACCACAGTAGCAGAAACAGCTGCTCCCATCAGCTTCCAGTCCCGTGACGAAAAGGTTTATATAATGGCAGATGATGTAAACATTCGCGCACTCCCTGAAACAGGCGAAGTGCTTGGAAAA
>DFGZ01000219.1 GCA_002371295.1 Oribacterium sp. UBA3737
TTATTCGTACTCAATCTTTTCATAAATATATGCTGCTTTTTCTGACGGATCCTCCGGAAGCTCACTTTCTTCCATTGTCCGTAGTTGAAACCTTGTCCCAGGAATCACAGGTATAGCCTGTCTTTTGGATCGTTTTCTTTTTACTTCCTTTCGCTTCTTCTGAACTGCCTCAAAGACTTTTTCATCAATGATTTCCGGGTAATAATCCGTGCCCCGATAACGTGGATCTTCCAAGATGCGACTGAACGACGAATGCGTCTTATCCAGACTCGACGCTTTTCGTACCTCCACAAGACTTCCTGTCTTAAGATATGTATCGAATATCAACTTCACCCGAT
The DNA here is from genome assembly GCA_002371295.1 of Oribacterium sp. UBA3737. The sequence goes on from DFGZ01000219.1 coordinate 339, forward strand.
CCGACTCAATTGGCTCCAGAACTGCTCTTCCATTCTCGATCCGATATCCGTATGGTATAGATCTCATGACAACTCCTCCTTCAAAAGTAATCCGCATTTCAGTTTGAATCCTATCAGCACTCTCGAGTAAACAATCACCTCATCCACAAACTCTATAAAGGCTTCTTCATCCATGTTCTTCGTGATACTTGCTTTCTTTAGAAATCGTGCCAATTTTCCAGCTTCTGCTGTATACAAGTAGTTGTTTGTAAGGCTCATGGTAAGCGTCGTCTTCTTCGCACTCAAATCCATCTTCTCCTTATTCAACTGATTGAGTTCATTCTGATATGTCTCTGGATCTAGAACACCGTCCGCAGCAAGCTGCGTGATTGCTGCCTGTTGTTCCAAGACAAAAGAATACTTTGCTGACAACTCTGCTATTATTTTGTTCGTTCGGTCAGTATCAAAATTCTCAAGCTCTTTCACATAAGGCTCCATCAGCTGTCGTCTCGAAAAAATGAGCTTGTTCATCATTGTGACAAAAGCCGCCCAATCTTAGCTTCCGGTATAGACTTTAAGGAGCAACTATTCAGATCCCTTACATGCATCGGACACGCCCATGCGCTGCCGATGTTCCCGCTTTTAATCACGACATGCTTCAAATGCGAACCGCAATGCGCGCAGGTAATCTTTCCTGTGAAAAGGTTACGATTCTGATATTTGGGATCTTCTTTATGAATTCCCCGATCAGCCCTTTTCTGAGCCATGACGGCATTCGCTCTTTCAAATGTTTCTCGGGAAATGATGGCATCATGACCATTCTTCAGGTAATACTGCGCCTGCTCTCCAGTATTTTTCCTTTGATGGTACTCTTCATCAACGTAATGCTTCATGTAAAGGCAATCGCCAATATATCGCTCGTTTCTGAGAATCCCGCAGATTGTCGTGGGATGCCACTGTTTGCCTTTCTTCGGCGGCGTTATACTCATTGCATCCAGTTTTTGAGCGATCTTATTCGTTCCCATCCCATCAAGATATAAGCGAAAGATCATCCTGATGACCTCAGCCTGTTCCGGATTGATGATCATCTTTCCGTCCTTCATATCGTAACCGTAAGGCGGCGTTCCCTGCTTGTAACTGCCATTCTGCATTCTGACATGAATGCCCCATTTTTCGTTGGTAGAGATGCTTCTTGATTCGCTTTCAGCAAGACTGCTCATCACCGATAGCAAGAATTCGCTTCCCATGGTCTGTGTGTTGATGTTTTCCTTTTCAAAGTAAATCCCAACGCCATACCCGAGTAGTTCTCGCGTCATGTTCAGGCAATCGATCTTGTTCCGGCTGAACCTTGAGATGCTCTTGGTAAGAATAAAATCAATCTTGCCCTCACTGGCATCCCCCAGCATCTTCTTCAGCGCTTTCCGATTTTCCGTCTTGGTACCACTGATTCCCTCGTCAAAGTACAAGCCGGAAAATTCCCAATCCGGATTGCTTTTGATGTAGTCCTCATAGTGTGAGCGCTGAGCTTCCAGACTTTCTTCCTGCTTGTCTGAGTCCGTCGAAACCCGGCAATAAGCCGCGACTCTGAGCTTTTCTTTTTCCAATCTTTTGACCGGTTCAATTATCGTTATCGTTTTCACTGTCTCGGTGTCCGGCAGACACCTGATAGAGCGAGTCACCGTCCATCACCTCTCTGCTGTAGAGCGGAATCAGATGCGTGCGATCCGTCTTCTTACTGGTTGCTGTCAGAATATCTTCCTTTACTTCGTACATATCAATTTCTCCTCTGCGATATAACGCGCCTTCATGCCCTTTGACCGGGCGTAGCTGATTTCTTTTTCCATCCCTTCTGTGATTCTGTCTCCAAAGACCCAGAGCTCTGCGCACTTGGAGAGGATCGCAATGTCCATGAACAGTGCAAGATCTCTCTCGTCCTCCGTCATGTACTGCGGAAGCAAAAGATGCGGAGCAATAGGAATCATCCCTTGGTCCACAGCGTAGCGGCTGTATCTCCTTGCCCTCTCTGTGTTGCCCTCGATGTCCCCGGAATATGGTGAGCAGACATAGACCATCGGTCTGTATCTGCTTTTTGATGCCCTGCGGATTGCTTCCCCGGCTGTCGGGTCTTTATAGCCCTCCGCATTTCTCATTTCATTCATAAGTCACCACCTCGCCTTCGTTCAAAATCAGGCTTCCTGCCCTCTACCCCTCTACGGACACGACGAGGCTTTTTTTGTGTGACTCAACAGAAAAAATTAGAAAAATCCGGATTGCTTCCTTATTCATGTGTGGAAAGCAACCCGGAACTTTTTCTCTTTTCTGAACACAAAATCGCCTTCCTTGTGTCCGTTACAGATTGCAAGGGCAAGCGTGGTTAGAACTTCAAAAAAAAATTTTTCTGAACTGAACACAAAAAGCCCTGGCTCGTGTCCGTATCGGACTGAAGGAAATAGCCAAAAGCTGACAAGGAGGGTGAGCATGCGCAGAGCAAGAGCGAGGCCCGGGCTCACCGGGTAAGAATTGAACCAGATGACAAGAAAGGAACAAAGCATATGGCAAAGAAGAAAGACATGGCTCTTCTGATTGAAGGGCTCCGCAGAATCGGCAGCGACTTCACTGCTCTCGCGGATGAACTGGAAGATAAACCTTCTGTTAATGATGAAGTGAAACCTGCTATTTCGGCAGAAACGACCAAAGAATCCATTTCCGAGGAAGCTCCGAAGCAGGAACCGGTTCAGGATGTTCCTACTACGAAAGAAGCTCCTACAGAACCGGCTGCACCAGTATATGAGATGTCAGACGTCCGTAAGATCCTCGCTGACAAGTCCCGCAAGGGATACACCGACAAGGTAAAAGCAATCCTCGAGGCACATGGAGTTAAAAAGCTCAGTGCCCTTCCGGAAAGCGAGTATGCCGCTGTCGTAAAGGAAGCGGAGGCACTGGATGGCTAAGCACGCATACCTCTCTGCTTCCTCAAGTGCACGCTGGATTACCTGCACTCCTTCCGCTGAGCTTTGTGCAAGGATGCCGGATGAGTCCAGTCCCTATGCAGAACAGAGAACCGACGCACACAGTCTCTGTGAGCACCTCTTATTAAAAGCGCTCGGCAGAAAGACGCGAGACCCCACAGAAGATCTTACCTTCTACGACGCAGAGATGCAGTCCGCAGCAGAAGGTTACCGGGACTTCATCATGGAGCAGGTGGAAGAAGCCAAGAAGCTCTGCCCGGATCCCTTTGTGGCAGTCGAGCAGCGGCTCAACTTCTCCCGCTGGGTGCCGGAGGGCTTCGGTACCGGTGACTGTGTCATCGTAGCGGATGGATTGATTCATATCTGTGATTTCAAGTATGGCGTCGGCGTGGTTGTGAGCGCAGAGAAAAACACACAGCTCATGTGCTTTGCGCTTGGCGCTTACGATGCCTTCGGTGATCTGTATGACATCCAGACCGTGAAGCTCTCCATCTATCAGCCAAGACGTAAGCACGTCGAAACCTATGAGATGTCTCTCTCGGATCTTCTGACCTGGGCTGACACCGTGCTGGTTCCGGCAGCCAAACCGGGAACGTGCTGCCTACAACATGGAGCTTGCAAAGTTCGAGTTCAGCGATCCGGATCTTCTCTCTGATGAAGAGATCGCCGAGATCCTGGCAAAAGCTGACCATCTCGTCTCATG
>DFGZ01000217.1 GCA_002371295.1 Oribacterium sp. UBA3737
CCGATTACCTGACTGATTCCGCACCAGCAGAGAAGTCCTGAAAGAGCAAAAAGTACAGCCATGATGCTCTTCTTCTTTTTTCCTGCCATAAGATGGTGTATGTAGTAGGCAGGTCCGCCTCTGAAACCACCGTAAAGCGGATCCTTTTCCTTGTACAGCTGGGAAAGTGTGGCTTCAACGAAGGCTGTGGCTGAACCGATGATAGCTGTTACCCACATCCAGAAAACAGCACCTGCTCCTCCTGCAGATACAGCAGCAACCACTCCCACAAGATTTCCCATTCCTACACGGGTGGCTGTAGAAACTATAAGGGTCTCGAGACCTGATACGCTGCTATTCTTATCACTGTCACAGCCTTTTTCCGATGCTACCCTGATCATCTCCGGAAGCAGGCGTACAGGTAAAAATTTTGTTATCGCCATACAGAAGATACCTGTGGGAATCAAAAGAAGAACCAGCAATGAAAGACCTAATGATGATCCTCCGGGAAGCGGTATAGTTACGAGGTCCCCCCAGAGGAAGTTGTAGATAAGCTGAAATAACTGCATTTTATAAAACCTATTCCTTTACTTTATTACCTTATGAGATTATACACATTTACTTTAGGAATGCAAAGCGTAACAGTGTAAAGTTTTCAAGTGTTATGATAGCATTATTAATGATATGTATAAAAATATTTAATCGACTTAATAAAAATAAGCCGCCCTGACTAAGTCAGAGCAGCTTTAAAAGATCATGTGAGTACAGGAAATGAAGCTGGAAGGTGGTTTCTTTTCCGTTGTCAAAGGCTATGACAACTTTTCTTTTGTCTATGGCTGCCACTGTTCCGTCTCCCGACTTTTTGTGATGTACTCTCACACCTTCACCTAAGGATTCTATAAAATCTCTGTAATCCGATTCGGAAAAGATCTTTTCCGATTCAGAACTTCTTTCACTGTATCCATGAGGCGTGAAAATGGAATATCCGGTTCTTCCGGAAGCATATCCCGAAGTGCCGGAATCATCCTTATATGTATTATTGAAGCCGCCTGAAAAGCCTGAACCTCTGCCGCTTTGAAAGGAAAAACTCTTTTTGGAGGTCCCGGTAAAAGCATTGGCAGAAAACCGGGATGAAAGGCTGTCAGAAGGACTGTGGCTGTATCCTCTGTCCAGAAGCTCGTTCAGAAATGTGGCATCCTCATTTTTGTATTCAAAAATATTCAGGTTGTTTTTGGCTCTTGTGACAGCAACATAAAAAAGTCTTCGTTCTTCTTCGAAGAGCTTAAGCTGTTCCCTGTCCTCCCCGCTTGCAGACTTTCTTATGGAACTGCTCTTCCATGCAATGTCAGGAACCTCCTGTGGAAAGATGCCGTCCATGACATCCATAAGGTATACAGTATCGTATTCAAGACCCTTACTGCTGTGAATGGTTGACATAATGAAAGGACATTCCGGGGCGCTTTGCTTCTCCCTGAGTATAAGCTGCAGGTCTTTAAGCCGCTCAAGAAGACTTAAGGGGCTATGCTCCTGATAGGAAAGACTTTTAAGTATGAAGAGCTTGCTCTCACTTATTTTGTTTCTCTCCAGATAGTCATTATATCCCATCTGCCTTGTGATACGCACTATGGCCTGATCAGCCTTATCCTCCAGAAGGTTCCTGAGATTAGCGCGAAGCTCCAGAAGATTTGCTTCTGTACCCTTCGGAAGCTTGCAGAAATTAATGGCCGCATCTATGATGGGAAGCTCATGCTTTCTTGCCATCTGACAGGCTTCTGTTGCCAATGCTTTTGACAGGTAGGTCTTAAGCTTATAGTAGATCTGGAAAAACAGTTCATCGTTTGAGGGATCTGCAGCAAACTTTATGACATTGGATATGTCGTTTATGGTCCTGTGAGTGAAAAAACTGAGATCCAGATTCTTTACTCTGTAGGGAATGTTATTCCTCTCAAACAGGTCAACAAGAGGAAGTATGCTTTCATTATCCCTGTAAAGCACTGCTGTTTCTGTACTGCAGTCCCTGGCTACCTTCATAAGATAGCTGTACTGTGCGGTCCTGCTCTTGAGAGCGATAGTGTGAACAGCACCTTTACCGGAACGTTTGGTGAACATGGTCTTTTCATGTCTCAGTACATTCTGGGATATAAAATGCTGAGCACTGTCGACGATGAATTTTCTTGATCTGAAGTTCTCTTCCATGAGAAGTACTTTTGCATCCTTGTGTTCCTTCTCGAAGTTAAGAAGTGCATCAGGGTAGGCCGCACGGAAACCGTATATGCTCTGGTCCTCATCTCCCACCATGAAAAGATTGCCGCTTTTTTCTGACAGGAGGCTTATTATGGCATGCTGTATCTTCGAGGTGTCCTGAGCCTCGTCGACACAGATATAGGGATATTTATCCCGGAAATAATTAAGGGTCTCCGTACTTCTCTTAAGTATCATAAGAGCGTAGACCATCTGGTCATCATAATCCATGAGCCCCCGGTTCCTCATCTCCTCCTGATACAGCCTGTAAATCTCCGAGATTTTCATCTCACTTGTATCATCAAGAGCTTTTATTTCCTCGGGACTCAGCATCATATTCTTAATGTAAGTTATGAGAGTGCGTACATTTTTAAGATCACTTTCAGTTGCAAATTCATTCTGGACGCTTCTGAAAATATGACCGAGAAGCTCTGAGGTCATTTTGTCATCAGTGACCAGATTAAAGGCATTTTTACCTATCTTTTTGCCGAAATAGTTTATGATTCTTGAACAGACACCGTTAATAGTACGGAATTCCAGTCTGTCTGCATATTCAGGCCCAAACAGATTCCGGAATCTTTCTGCCATATCCCTGGTAGCTGCAACAGTATAGGTGAGTGTTAGTATCTTCTCCGGATCTATGTGCTTTTCATATATCATAAAGCCAAGTCTCGTGACAAGAACGGTTGTCTTACCGGACCCGGGCACAGCAAGAAGCAGCACTGAGCCGTCTGTTGAATTGACTGCGAGCTGCTGCTGTCTTGTGAGATTTATATCATGTTCTTTCAGGTAATTGTAAAAATTCATAGCCACCAATATATCATAGTTTGACTTTTAATTTAAACTTATTTTATGAAATATATTGACGAAGTTCTCTTATGGTGTAATGTCTCTGCATCTGCATTTTAAGCACAGCTTAACAGCTTAATATCAATATGAGGATGAACATATATGAAAAACAGGAAAATTCTATTTATTTACTGCATGTTTATATTAATTGTTTTCACTCTGACAGCCTGCTTCGATCAGGAGAGAAAATTTAGCAGTGTCAACGAGAAAATGGATGTAATGATGTCTGAGATAAAGAAAGAACCTGTAGTCATGAGACTTGATGACACTGCAGGTGCATCCTACATTTACTATGATGAAGGATTCTGTGTTCTGTACCAGCCCAGCCATTACAATAAGGCCATCAATATGGGATATAAAAAGGATAATATATGGTACACCTACGGTTTTACAATGAGCGTCAAAGAAGACAAATATCATTCCTTCACTCCCAAGGTAGCGGTTAATGGTGAAATGATCTACGAAACTTATATCAAGCCCTTCTTTAACGTTACGGTTGTTTCCGAGGATAATAAGGAGCAGACTATGGTCGTATCTCTGGAATATGGCGGAGTAAGGGAAAACTGGGACGCTATTTTCAGTAATAAAAGCTTTGCGGAGTACAGACGGCAAACTGCACCGACTGATGTTTATATGTACTATTCCGGAACCAAGGATTATAAAAATATAGTTGAAGCCATCGCCGGTGAGGTAAGCGATGCAGACAAATCCATGGGGGAATTTTTTAAGAAAAAGACAGAAAAGATACTT
>DFGZ01000157.1 GCA_002371295.1 Oribacterium sp. UBA3737
CCGCCGGTTCCTGATGCATGTCCCTCCAAAAAGGGTCGTACGGATCCGTCACTACGGTCTTCTGTCTTCACGGAACAAGAATCGTAAGATCACGCTGTGCCGGAATCTTCTGGACTGCCAAAAGTATCTGTCCCGGCTGAAGGATCTGGATGCCCCGGCGATCATCCGGCTTCTCTATAACAAGGATGTCTGTAAATGCTCATCCTGTGGCGGAAAGATCATTCCTGTAGGTGCTGATCCATCTTTGCTCCGATCAGAACCGCATATGCTCTGTTGATACCTTGAAGCTGAATACGGATCCTGTGAAGCCTTTCAAAGGCTTATTTCTGATGCGATCATCGTGGTTTTCTCGTACATAAAAATGACTCAGTGCTTACCAGATCCTTGGTAGAGGGATGGGCAGAATACTATGCTGCCAGGAGTGAAACGAGGGACCGTAGCTGGGTCTCTCCTGTCAGGGAATTCGGACGGTTTCTTAGCAGTACCGGTGATAAAGACGTATATATCCTCGATGACAGATACAGTATCCAGCGTTACCAAGCAGAAGTGTACCTGCTCACAGAAATCGAAATACAGCTTTTTTTCAAAGAGTGTGATTCTTTTGTCCTGAGATATGGTGGATATCCGGGACGGCGTTATGTGCTTCCGGCATTGTACAGATTCCTGTATTGTTGCGGCGCAAGATGCATAGAAGCAAGGAGCCTGAAATGCACGGAGGTTCACCTGAATCAGGGATATATAGATATCCTTGGCGGCAAAGCTCTTCGTGATCGTAGACTGTTCTTGTCCGATGAATTGATCAAATATCTTAAGGAATATGATGCCAGGATCAGTAAGGTGTTTCCTGATCGTGAATACTTTTTCCCGGGTGGATACGGTGGTATGTATTCATCATCAGCTATTTCATCTAACTTTAGAAATATCTGGCTGTCTGCCGGCCTGAAGCGAGATGGTAAAGTTAAGCCGAGAGCATACGACTTTAGACACCATTTCGCTTGTGCGAACATAATGCGCTGGTCTGAAGAGGGCAAAGATATACATGCTATGCTACCATACCTAATGAGATATATGGGACACTCATCGATTGAAAGCACATACTACTACATACATCTGATCCCAGATTATTTTTCGAAGTACAGAATGCTGACCGCATCGTCTGCAGATGTTATTCCGGAGGTCGATGAGTATGAAGTATGATCGAAAGAAAGACAAGAACTTCTGGATTATGGCACGTAATTACCTTCATTCATATATGCCGGTAACCAGAAATCTTTCAGATAAGTCTGTAGACGCATACAAGCAATCACTTAAGTCATATCTATCTTTTCTGGAAAAAGTAAAATCTGTTTCTGAAGGAAACGTAACGATTGATTGCTTTAACCGGAAGAATATCCAGGAGTTCATCGAATGGCTCAAGAGCAACGATTATTCGGTAAAGTCGATCAACCTGAAGTTGACAGCAATACGCTCATTTCTGAAATACTGCAGTGAAGAAGACTTTGAGCTTCGCGGCATATACACCGACGTGTGCTCGGTGAGAAAACTAAAAGAAGAAAAAGTTCCGATAGTATATCTGCAGCCAAAAGCAACCTCATCAATACTGGCCGCATTCGACAATAAAACTTCCAAGCACCGACGCAACCGTATGTTGTTGATCCTGATGTACGACACAGGTGCAAGAGTTCAGGAACTGTCAGATCTGAATGTTTCGTCGCTACATCTGGAAATGAAGAACCCTTTTATCACTCTTGTTGGCAAGGGTAAAAAGAGCAGGAATGTCCCTTTACTTGAAAAGACAGTAAATCACTTGAAGGGATATCTGAAGGAGTTCCATTCAGAAGATAAAGAAGCTCCACTGTTCTACAGCATGCTGAATGGTAAGAAGAACAGACTATCAACTGACAGCATCAGTCTTATCCTGAAGACGGCTGCTGAGAATGCAAGAAAGCATTGTAGCGAGGTTCCTGAACGCGTTCATTGTCATATGTTGAGAAAGACAAAGGCAATGGATTTGTACAAGAGTGGAGTTCCTCTTCCGTTCATAATGCAGCTGTTGGGACATGAAAGCATGTCTACGACTTCGGGATTTTACGCATTCGCGACTCTAGAGATGATGAGCGATGCAATGAACAGATCCACAGATGGCATCGTGAGTGAAAAAAAGATATGGAAAAAAGAATCTGTGCGAAAGATTCTTTACTCGCTGGATTAACAAAAATACTATGCCGAAGAAATCAAGATAAGTTCTTTAGGTTGCATAGTTACAACAATTCTTCGGCATAGTATTTTCTTCGGTATAATCTGAATGGAACAGAGGATATCTTGCCTGTGCCCTTGCGATGGAAGCCTTAAAGCAGTATATAACAGTGAAATACGTTCGTATGGCAGACTTCCTTCTGGAGTGTACGGTCGCCTGGGACGAAAAGCGCTATGACAAAGTCCTGCAGGCCTATGCCAGGCCAAAACTCTTCATCATTGATGAATGGCTTGACATTGAGCTGACTAAAAATGATCTTCATGCGATAAAGGAACTGGTACACCGCCGCCGCAGGAAATCATCGACCATCTTCTGCTCACAGATCCTCAAAGAGGGGTGGTATCAGGCACTCGGTGGAGAAAACACAGAGGCTGAAGCGATCATAGACCGCATTACCTATGACGGTTATGACATTAACATTGAATATACAGACCCGGCTAACGCCGTATCGATGCGGAAGATCTACAGCAATCTGAAACCGATCGATTAAAAATGGCTGGATTTAGCTAACCTGTAAGCATTATTTTTGAAGCGGTTTCCGCGTAACCGGACTCACGGTTTCCATTGACCGGACTCGCGGTTTCCGCTTCGCCGGAATGACGGTGTTTTTCCGTCGGAAAAACCAGCATTGATGATTCCGATTTCATGTACAATAAAAAGGCACATCCACCTAACTGTGGATGTGCCTTTTTGCGTAGAACGTGAGTCAGTGTACCTGTCCCAGTGACGCACCCGGCAAGCGACGCACCCGGCCCGGGCCCGTAAGAATAGTTCACAAATCGCCCAAGGTAAATTTGTAGAAAGTGCCGAAAATGAAAAAAGATATGGATAAATGTTGAACTAATACAACAATCGTTGTATATTGGTAACAGTACCGGAAACGTTACCGAAACCGATTCCGGACTGAACGGCATTCCGGCAGCAGATCTATTCCGGAGTTGGAGTTACATTGTATTCAATCAGAACAGAAAGGAAATGCATATGAAGAAGAAATTAGTAAGTGTTCTTTTAACAGCTTCCATGGCGGCGACAGTCCTCGCCGGCTGCGGCGGCGCAAGCACACCCGCGGCTGCACCTGCAGCTCAGGAAGAAGCCAAGGAAGAGACTCCTGCGGAAGAGAAGGAAGAAACAGCTGCTCCTGCGGCAGAGGCAG
>DFGZ01000194.1:0-2985 GCA_002371295.1 Oribacterium sp. UBA3737
GTACTACAACACTGAAACCAAAAAGACCATTCACGGTGTCATGTGTTTTTATGTCAAAGATGATGGAACTGTTACAAAGCTGACTTATAAGTAACCGGTACCGGGAGGATACAAATGACTGAACAAAAACGAGTATTCAGAAATGAATGGAAATATGTCATATCCCGAAGCCAGAGTCTGCTGTTAAGAAACAGGCTGGAACCCTTTCTGAAGCTGGATCCCCATGCAGGTCCCGAGGGCTATGAAATCCGTAGTCTCTACTTCGATGATCATTGCAATTCAGCCTATCAAGAAAAACTGATGGGTGTCTTCTACAGAAAAAAATGGCGTATCAGGATCTACAATTACAGCGATTCAAAGATCTCACTGGAAAGAAAGCTGAAAAACGGAAATTACATCTTTAAGGAAGCGGCCGACCTTACCCGTCCGGAAGTCGAGATGATCCTGAACGGAGATTATGGATTCCTTCTCAGTAAAGAATCCAAACTTTGTAAAGAGTTCTATCTGGAACTCATGACAAAGCTTCTGAGGCCAAAGGTCATCGTCGACTATAACCGTATTCCTTTGATACAGGAAGAGGGAACTGTACGTATAACCTTTGACAGCGAGATTGCTGCCGCAGTGGGAGGTTTCGATATATTTGATGAAAGTCTTCCTAAAATACCGGCTATAGAGCCTGAAACAGAAGTACTGGAAGTTAAATACACTGAATTTTTACCCATGCTGATAAAAGAGCTGATACCCACTGACGGTCTCGAGTTCGTCGCTTTTTCAAAGTATGTCGGCTGTTATGAAGCAGCTCATCATATCACTGATGTGACGGCGGGAATAAGTAAAACAAATATCGGTTGGAGGAACCAAATATGAATGCAGGTGATTATTTTAAAAAATCCGTTATAGAAACCTTTACGACAAGGAACGGGCTTACTCTTGATTTTATCATCAGTACGGTAATAGCTCTCACCATAGCCATACTCTTAGGCTTTTTAATACAGTTTCTGTATAAAAAATACTACGGAGGAGTGGTTTATTCCTCATCCTTCGCCATGACGCTTGTAGGTATGACTATCCTTACCTGTTCCCTGACACTGGCCATAAGCAGTAACATTGTCATATCACTTGGTATGGTGGGTGCCCTTTCCATCGTAAGATACAGAACAGCCATAAAGGATCCCATGGATCTTCTTTATCTTTTCTGGTCCATTTCAATCGGCATCATAGTGGCCGCCCAGATATATCCCCTGGCCGCAATCACTATGATAGTAATGTACCTGCTTGTAAGGAGATTCTATGCTCTTAAGAAAAACGGCCTTATCTACATACTGGTCATCCATTATGAAGGAGATGTCACAGGCGCAAAGATCATGAAGCTTCTCGGAAGCCAGCATTATCAGATAAAGTCAAAGACCATGAGAAAAGATAATGTTGAACTGACTGTTGAATTCCGAAATAAGCATGACAATCTTGTGATAGCTGACATGATAAACGAAATTTCAGGCGTAAAGGATGTAAATCTGATTCAGTATAACGGTGAATATAATGGCTAAACATTACCGCTTGATCCAATTCATAAAAATACTTGTACTTGCAATAGCAATCTGTATTTTGATGCTGTATGTCAAATCACGTTCAAGCTACAATGTAAATATCGGTTTTCCTTCGGACACTTCCATGTACGATAATCCTCTTATTGGATTTGCTCCCTTGGCGGACGAAGAACAGTTTTGCGAAGAAGCAAAGCTTGTATATCTCAAGCTGACCTGGGCAGAGTGGGAACCCCGTGAGGGCTATTATGACATAGCAGGATTGGAAGAAAGATACCATATAGAAAAGTGGAAGTCACAGCATAAGCATGCAGTCCTCAGATTTATGTGTGATGTTCCGAGATCAAAATCCCATATGGATATACCGGAATGGCTATACGATAAAACCGGGACAGGTACCTTCTATGATACCGAAATGGGAAAAGGGTATGCTCCCGATTATTCAGACGCTGTTTTCAGAGAATATCACAGGAAAGCTATGGAAGCTCTGGCAGAATACTGTAACCGGGATCATTTTGTATCCTTTGTTCAGCTTGGGAGTCTCGGGCACTGGGGAGAGTGGCATTCAAGAGGAAACAACGGTGAATCTCTTATGCCGGGAGAAGAGATATGTACCGAGTATGCCAGCCTTTATTCGGAGCTCTTTACCAATGCAATCTGCATGACGAGACGTAACTATGATTTTGCCATGGACCGTGGTATGGGAGTTTTCAATGACATGGTAGGTCACAGCGGAGACACCGCAGAGTGGCTTGACTGGATAAATAACGGCGGCTCACAGCATACCTCCGTCGACAAGCTTACCTTGAAGCCGGTCCCGGATATAGGTTTGAAAAGACCGGTAGGCGGAGAATTTACCAGCAGCGTTCCCATGGAAGAAATCATCGGAAGCGGCCTCGGAGATGTGCTTCAGTATGTTACCTCTTCAAGAATGACTTATCTCGGTCCGAAGGTTCCGGATTACACAGATAAAAATAATGCTTTGATCGCAGACTCCATCCTCAGAAGAATGGGCTACCGCATCTATCTGTCAAGACTGAAGATGCTTTACAACTATTCCTCCAACACCCTGAATATGTCTCTTTCCTTCAGAAATTCGGGAAATGCCGGCTTCTACTTTGACTGGCCCGTGACCATGGTGGTCTTTGATAAGGATAAGAACAAAGTTTTCTGGCAGGGACTTGATCTTGATCTGAGAACACTGAGTAAAGATGAGGATGTGACCACCACCGTATCTGTTCCTTTCTCGGAAAAGATAAGCGACGAATTTTATGTCGGATTTTATATCACGGATTACGATGGGACGGATTATGTTAAGCTTGCCCAGTTCCCCGCGGAGAATATCACCTACTTCGATGATGTTCAGATAGTTTATCATTATCCGGACGATAACAAAAAGGACAAAGAATAGAGCAGCATCCCTAACTCCAACCGTGCTGTT
>DFGZ01000194.1:3100-3385 GCA_002371295.1 Oribacterium sp. UBA3737
CTGTTACTTCTTCTGTATCTTTATCATGGTACTGTTTATGCCCATTGCACGATTATAGGTTATCTCATCGGCAATCTTATTAAGGACGTAGGCATTGTCAAAAGCATAATCAAAGTTTTCATCAACTATGGTGGGGTTAAACTCCCTTCCGGTATCATGTATGGTTATGATAATGTTGTCGTCCTCTTCGCGCAGCACCACATCGATCATATCGCTGCTTCCGGTGTTTCCGGCCGTAATGCCGGTAAGCATTTCTTCTATGGCGAGGCAGGTCTTCATGGCTGT
>DFGZ01000189.1 GCA_002371295.1 Oribacterium sp. UBA3737
CATGTATCATAATATGTGAAAAATGTTTCACAGGTTAATGTTCCGTCCATATCAAAAACGGCGATTCTATCCTTAACAGGAATGAATCCGTCTGAATTCTCATCAACAGAAGCACTGACGAACTCTACAAGAGACTCCATGGCAGGAGAAGACGGATCCCATTTTGGAAGAGTTCCCTTCTTTTCGTTTTTCTTTTCTTCAATGGAAATGATCTTACCATCATCATGAGAGGTAGTCTCTTCTGTTTCTTTTGCGGCTTCAGTTTCTTTTTCAGTTTCTGTTTCTTTCAACGCTTCAGTCTCTGTGGCTTTTTCTGTTTCTTCAGCTTTTTCCGTTTCTTTCCCTGCTTCAGTCGCATCGCCTTCCGTGCTTTCGGCCTGAGCTTCGGTAACTGCTACAGGAACAGATGTACTTTCACATGCTGTGAGACCGAGTGGCAGAGCCAGTGCCAATAACAGTGAAATAAATTTTTTCATATTATTTCTTCCTCCGTACTAATAGACACAAACTGTAAGGTAAGTGTTAAACTCGATACAGGAGCGCTTCGCGCTCACTTATATCACATTATGGGCTACCAAAAAAATTTCGACACCCAACATGATATGTATAAGCCACTTTTCTCTTTTTTTTTCATATTTTTTCAAAAAATATTTTTTATCAGTTCCAAAGCTCCTCTGCTCTGTTGTAGTACTCCATAAGAACAGGCTTCGTGAGATGGTTCACCTCAACGTCTGTATCAATTTCGTCCTTGCCGAATTTGAAAAGGGCGATGACATTGTCATCCGAAATATATTTTGTCTCAACATCAAAAGAAATCTCTTCGGAAAGCTCTCCTCTGCTGGCCATATTGAAGCCCCAGTCTCCGAAGGCAGGAACCTCCATATGATAAGGCTTTACGTTAAAGCCTTCACTTTCTATAGTCTTGTTTATGCACCAGAATGCCTTGGTGGCATAATAAGGGCTGGTGGACTGAACCACCAGAACGCCTGAATCCGTAAGACATCCTGAACACATTCTGTAAAAAATATTGGAATAAAGCTTGTTCAGCACCTCTGTATTTGGATCCGGCAGGTCCACAATTATCACATCATACTGATCTTTACAGTCCTCAAGATACTCATATGCGTCCATGTTGTAGATATTGAGCTTGTCCGAAAGAAGACTGTTTCCGTTAATTTCCGTCACATTTTTGTTGGTGCTGCATATCCTTATCATCTCGGAGTCAAGGTCCACGAGATCTATTTTCCTGACTTCCGGATATTTAAGTACCTCACGGACTGCAAGCCCGTCTCCGCCACCCAGGATAAGGATATTCTCTCTTTTTTTTACCTCGTTCATGGGAACATGTACCAATGCTTCATGATAGCGATATTCGTCAGAGGTTGAGAACTGACAGTTACCGTCGATATAGAGCCTTACGTCATCCCTGTGCTTTGTCATGACGATCTTCTGGTACTGGGTCTGCTCAATGAGCACTACTTTATCCCTGTAAAGACCGCTTTCTATGGATTCCGAAATATTGTCCGCCATGACCATGCCTGCCAGCATCAGGAAGACGAGAGCCACTGCAAGTGTACGGAATACCCTGATATTATCGACTCTTTTTCCGAATCTCCACATGATGAGCAGTGCTGCAGCTATATTCAGGAATCCGCACAAAAATGAAGTGGCGAAGTATCCGAGCTTCGGGAGAAGTATGAGTGGAAATGCTATGGAGCCTATAAGTCCGCCAATATAGTCAAAACTGAAGATAGATGAGAGGGTCACCTTCAGATTGTTCTCATCCTGCTCTATGATTCTGGTCATGACAGGAATCTCGGCTCCTGCAAAGGCTCCGATAATTATTATTTCAAGGTACATGACCATTGCATAATTGGATATATAGATATTGGCAAGGAAAAGTACCAGGGAACTGATACCTCCGATGACTCCTATTCCGAGCTCTATGGTCACAAAGATGTTGAAAAGATTATTTGAAAAATATTTGGAAACATAGGATCCGAGTCCCAGTGAAGCCATGTAAAGACCTATGGTCACCGAGTACTGGAGTGTACTGTTTCCTAAAAGATAAGAACTTACTGCGCTGATGATAAGCTCATAACACATGGAACACCCTGAGATTATCAGGGTGGTCAGCATCAGAAGTCTGTACTTTTTACTCATTAAAAAACGCCTTCCTAAAGGGCTGTAACGCCCAAGAATAAAAATTAATATCCGGTCATCCTGAAACGGAATTTTCATTAATGAATCCATTTCTTATCAGGCCTGTTCATCTCAGGATGTACCGGCTCACTGAATCACACCGCTTACGATGAAAGCCACTCCCATAAAGATTCCGAAGATCATGATTCCTGCAGCCTCATTCTTCTTGCTGAGCTCAACTCCAAAATTGAACTTTGTGTTCACGAGATCTACGATGAAATAGCCTAACATAAGTGCGATTACTCCGATTCCGGCAAATTCAGCCGTACTGATAACGCCCTGCAGAAGTTCGTGAGCTTCTGACACTTCAATAGAGATTATAGCTGAACGGATGATAAATCCGAGAGCCATGTATATTCCTGCCGATACCCAGCCTACAGATTTGTTTCCTTCCTGAATTTCCTTTGGAAAATCAACCGGGATCAAAAGATCGATGATGAAATAAGCTGCCATCATTACTGCAAGTCCAACTGCAAGATAAACCAATGTTTCAAGTGCTACCATGATAAATTCCTCCGTTTTTGAATCCTCTGTTTTTGGATTATGATTTAAAATATGCTGATGTGTAATTAAAAATTCATTCGCCGGACATACTCTGAAGATCCGGACGAAATAATTCAGGTTTCTGCGAAAACTATCAAAGCTCACATATCATGAACCGGATATAAATAAGCATTAAAGATTTATTTTCCTCCGCTGAGTCCTCCGCCTGAGGAATTTCTGGCATTTATGCTGCTCTGCTTGACAGAAGACGAATAACTGTCGAAGTATCCGTTTCCTATGTTATGAATTGTATCTCCGCTATAGTTTGTGTAAGCGGAAGGCGTGTGGCTAAAGGTACTTGAATCTTTAGAAAAACCGGAACTGTAATAATGGCTCCTGTACCAGTGACTTGTGGATTCCGAACTCTTATACGGCGTATTTCCCGATGAATAATTGTATTTTCTGTCAGAGACCTGAATAAGTACTTTATCGGGATCGTCTTCGGCATGATAAATAAGACAGTATTCTTTCTTCGTCAATATAGCTATATCCCCGTCTTCCTGTTCATCCTTCTGTGTGACTGATTCGGTATAGCCTTCTATGCCGTTTATTATGTCTTTTGCGACATTATCCGTGGTGACTATGACATCCAGATACTTGTATACGTCAGCCTTTTGTTTTTCATTGCCTGTTATGGATGTCACATATTCGTACTTCGCATCCGATTTAACATACTGACTTATGGATTTCGGCCGGTTCATTAAAGCACCGATCAAATCACCTAGCCCGTATAATGCCAAAAATGCTATTGTGATGATAACACTGAAACCCATATTGCTTGCAGGCTTTTTATATCCCACAACCTTGATCTCATTCAAATCAAGATACTCCCCCTGGGAATATTCGGTACCGTCACTCCACATCTCTACCGATAGGGTCTTTTCTTCCGTCTGATCCTCAAATTCAACGAAGTCTGCAGCCTCTCCCGTATCTACATCCACATCTCCCAGGTGAGCCACCACCACCTGATGACCCTTATCCACCTCATGCCACTCAGGTCCTACATTGCCGCGAATGTGATTTGCCGCCCAGGAAATAGAGTATTCTTTGTAAACATCATCTATGGAGAGCCATCGCTCTCCTTTGTTTGTCTTAAGCCTGTACTCTGTCCAGGTTTTGTTGCCATCCAAGGTGTTTTTATACCTTATCCACCCTATGACATGGGCTTCAAGACCGTCTATATTCAAAATCGATCCTATTTTTATATCCATACTACTCTCCAACACGGTTATTCACCGCTTTTTATGTCCCTTTCAATGACTTGTATCTTTATTTCTTTTGCCTGAAACAATTCCCTTAACTTTTCAGAAATTCCGTCCACCACAGCATCGGTACATGAAAAAATATCTATGGCGGCATAACCGTATTCCGGCCATGTGTGAACTGAAAAATGGGAAGTTGTTATCACGGCAAAATAAGTAACTCCTATAGGTTCGAACTCATGGATACATTCCTCCACTATCTCCGCCTCCACATACTTTATTGCCGTATGTGCAGCCTCTTTTATCCTTTCGGGATCATCTATGATCTCCCCACAGCCGTAAAGATCTGCCACAAGCTGTTTTGCCATCTGTTGCTCCTTCCATATCCATAATTTTAAAAACCATCTGCTCCCTGATGATTCAGTGTATCCACTTTTATGTATAATCCCATGCAGTGTTTGATCAGTCACTTTGACTGTGAAGGGTTCCATAGTCATTTTCTGACCTTAGCCTTGGTGCTCCGCATTTTTTGCAGAAAGCCGAGTCTGAACGATTATAGGAATCACAGAATTCACAGAGCCAGTCAGGTCTGTCCGTCGTCTTCGCTGCCTGTTCTTCTGTCAATGCAGCCGACCCCGGATCTTTCGGCAGATAAAATACTGTGTCTATCCCTCTGGATTTACCGCAATTTGGGCATGTAGCAAACCGGGCTTTTACTCCTTTTGAGCCGCAGAACACACAATCCCATAGTCCTTCAATTCTTTTTTCTTCCATACTCTCTAAATCCGACATTGTATCGTTTAGCATATACAAGCTGACGATACTTTATGTCATACTACTTTCACTAAATTATTAAAAATTACAATTATTGATATGTTACTTAATAATATGACATATGTAAAGTTTCTTGTTTGTAAGCCCTCCGACATGGTATTAAAAAACTAAACGGCTGATGATAAATAATCCTGATATTTAAGTAGCGAAGGAATCCTGCTGACTGTTCCTGTGTGCTATAATAGACTGCAAATGATACCTATTGACATTACAGTTGACATTACGTTTGAAAGGAGATCATCATGTGGGACAGAGCGTATGTAAAAGCACAGGGCAAAGCAAGCTTTAAGAGAAACTACCTTAATTCTGTTCTTGTTGCCCTCATCTATTCATTGTTTTTCATTGCATCAGGTTCATCGGTAAGAGGAAAAAAGATAGACAGGGAAACTTTAAACAATCCTGATTTCATAAAGATATTAATGATTATTTTGGCTGTGGTTGGTGTTCTTATCATAATCGGTACTATAATCAAGATTTTTGTGTTCAATCCCCTTGAGGTTGGATGTAACCGGTTTTTCCTTGTGAACCAGTATGATATTGCCACAATCGGTGAAGTAGGATACAGCTATAAAAACAACTATATGAATGCTGTTTCCGGTATCTTTCTCCGTGATCTGTTCACATTTCTTGGCTTCATACTGTTTATCATTCCGGGTCTCATACTGGGATACTCCTACAGACTGGTACCCTATATCCTGGCTGATGATCCACAGATCAAAGGCTCCGATGCCCTGAGGATGTCAAGATCCATGATGCAGGGTCATAAGCTTTCCGCATTTATCTATGACCTTTCATTTATAGGCTGGTATCTTTTGGGAATCATCACCTGCGGAATAGCCATTGCATTTTATGTACGTCCCTATAAGCTGAATGCCGACGCAGCCCTTTATCTTGCCATAAAGTCACAGAATGGTTATGAACAGAAACAGCCGGAACAGTTTGGTATCTAATCGAAAACATTGAATCTTTAATCCTGGTTTAAGGCATATTAACAAAGGACCTCTGTCCATGACAGAGGTCCTTTGTTGTTCGTATATTCTTTAATTGATTTTATCTCTATGACTTACTGATAAAAATGTGAATGATGTCAGTCTTTAAATACCTTTATCTATTTCAATCTGACTTCCGTTTTTGGTTTTCCTTACACGTATCTGCTGAGGTATATTCTCGATCAGTTCTTCTCTGTGACTGATAACACCTACCAGCTTATTGCTTCCTGAAAGATTGATAAGGATATCCATGGCACTGTCAATTGACTTCCGATCCAGAGTACCAAAGCCCTCATCTATGAACAGTGCATCCATCTGTACGCCTCCCAGATTTGATGACACTGTATCGGACAGTCCCAGTGCCAGGCTCAGGGATGCCTTAAAGCTCTCACCGCCGGAAAGGTTTCCCACCGGTCTTCTGTGCCCTGTATAATTATCAAGTACTTCAAGATCCAGGAAGTTATTGCTCTTTTTGCCCGGAGAATCTTCCTTTCGGTGAAGCTCATACTGGTTGTCACTCATAGGCTGCAAGCGTCTGTTGGCCGCTGCTATGATTCCATCAAATCCTGCTGCCTGAATATACTGCTCCAGGGTGATCTTTCCGTTTCCGCTGGTTCCTCTTACAAGCTCATACAGCTTCCTTGAGATATTATAGTCTCTGGATGCCTTTTCGTAATCAGGACGCAGTGTAAGGATGTTTGTCTGTTTCTCCTCATTGTTCTTGATCCTGTTTGAAATGTCATTTTCAAGCTTGCGAATAGATAAGACAATTCCCTCCTGTTTCATGCAGTCACTGTTCAATGCTTCTATATCGACCTTCGTTTTACCCTTTGCATCTTCCTTTGCCTGCGCAAGCTGCCTGCTATTTGCCGCTGTATCCTGTCTGTATCTGTTTATGACAGCTTCACTTCCGGCAATTACATCTTCGGATACAACAAGACCAAGCATTTCATCAAGTGAATTAAATCCCTGGGATAATAGCTTTCCGTCAAGAACCTCCTTTAAGTCCTTTTCATTCTCACTGTTCTCAATAAGAGATGTCTCCAGCGTTTTTATTTCAGAAGTTACCGCTGTGAGCTCATTTTCAGCTTTTCTCTTTGCTTCAGAAGCTCCGCTTATCTCAGTGGTGATCTCATTCAGTTTATCTTCTGATTTCTTTTTTTCTGATGCTGCAGTAGCTCCGTCAGGATAGCTCAGCTCCTTAAGTGTTTCCAGTTCTGTATTATATCTGGTCATGTCTGTGACGGTTTCATGGATTTTTGTTTCCAGTTCCCGCCTTTCCTTTTCCAGTTTTTCGGTCTTTTCACCTGCAGCCTTTTTAAGTGCTTCATCAGCTTCCTTAAGACTGTCACATTCCTTTTCCAGTTCAATTACTTCTGAAGAATTTACAGCAGTTTTTTCCTGAAGAACCATATAGGATTTTTCCAGCTCCACCAGTAACACATCAGGATCCTTACTATCGACCCGTACATCGAGAATGCTGTTCCCGAGACACCCGAGTATATCCGTCACCATCTGACCTTCATATACTTCAAGAGCTTTCTTTTGAACCTCGGCAGCGGTATTTGCATCAGCCTTCTTCGTCTGAAGCTCTGTTTCCCTTAATTTGATGGATTCAAACTCAGCTTCTGAAATGGATTTTTCCGGAAGCTTTGCAGGTTCCGGATGGTGAAGTGATCCGCATACCGGACATTTTTCTCCCTCTTTTAGCCCTTCTGCAAGAATACCTGCCCTGGAGTTTTCCAGAATCTTTTCGGTCATAAGTCTTTCTTTTACGGCTTCCTCATATTCAGAAAATGCCAGACTGTAAGCTATCTGCTTTCTTTTAAGATCTTCTCTCTTTTTGATCAGCCCGTCCTTTTTACGGAGAATCTCCATAACCGTATCTGACAGCCGTTGCAAGTTCTCACCCTCAGTCCGGACCTTCAAAAGCTCATTTGGTTTTGTGCTTAATTTTTCCAGGGTTTCCTGTAGTGAACTGATTCTGCTTTTCAATTTGGTATCTTCCTCTGCCAAAAATGACTGTTTTTCCTGATACCGCGTCTTTACATCCTGTAATCCTGACAATATCTTTTTCAGCTCATCTCTCCTAAGATATTTCGCTTCCTCCTCTTTTATTCTGTTAATATGAATCAGAAGCTCAGATGCCTCAGCCTGACGCTTTTCAGCCTTTTCCAATCGCTCACCCGCCTTCAGGGCCTGATCTTTGGCAGTTTTCTTTTTCAGCTCATATTCTTTAATTCTTTCTTCTGTATTTTTTATTTCCCTCTTTTTGGATTCCCATAAATCATAAGCAGGTTTAACATCATGGGAAGCAGCCTTCTGTCTCTTTAAAACTGCTTCAAGCTCATGGATTTCCTGCTTTCTGGCATTTAATATTCTGTTTTCCTTTTCAAGCTCTTCCAGTCTTTCGATAAATTTATTATTGGTCTTTGCATTAGCGAGAACAGTACTTAGCCTTTTAAGCTCATTCTCTTCGGACAAAAGTCTGTCTCCCACCGTTTTCTGTCTTTCCTTGTCGTTAGTTATCAAAGCCCCGGTGATCCTTAAGAACTCATCAAGATTCCATGCACTTTTTGAACTTCCTGCCTTTTCCTGAAGTTCGGATAATTCTGTAAAATACATATCATCTTCATCAGCTTTAACATCACGGAAATACTGGATTATACTCTGTTCCGAATAGAGACGCCTGCTGTTTCCTGCATCCATTCTATCTTTCAGCTTATATTCGATGGCTTTGTAACCATTTGTCATAAAAATGGTCCTGAGGATCTCTGTTCTCTGGTCGGTCTTAGCATTTAACAGATTCCAGAATTCACCCTGAGCTATCATCGCTATCTGTTTAAACTGCTTTTCGTCTATATGAAGAAGCTCTTTTACCTGAGCATTGACCTGAGTCACTCCCTCAGTCGGAACTTCTCCTTCCGAATAAAAGACCGCCTTCTCCTTCTCTGTTATCACGCCTTCTCCGCGCTGCTTTTTACGCTCATAAGCCGGTTGTCTCCATACATGATACTTATGTCCCTGATGGGTGAAATAAAAATCAACGAAACTGTCCGCATCAGGTTTTGCATATTCACTTCTGAGATTTTTAGTATCTCTGTATGAACCGCTTGTTGTGCCGTACAAGGCAAAGCATATAGCATCAAAAATCGTAGTCTTGCCGGCTCCTGTGTCTCCGGAAATCAGAAATAGTCCCTTATCCTCAAATTGTTCAAAGTCTATCTCCGGCGTCAGGCCGGCATAGGGTCCAAACGCACTTATAATTAGTTTAACCGGCTTCATTAATCACACCTGCCTCTCGTGCAACAATTCTCATCACATCCATCTCTTCATCACTTATTTCACATCCATAGATAAGACTGTAGAAATCGTTTATAAGTTCTGTAAAAGATCTGTTCTGTGCTATTTTTGAAATATCCACCTGCTCTAGTTCTCTGGTGCGGGAATTATCGTAATCTATCTTTACAGTATTTGGATATGTCTGCTGGAATATGCCCATGGCATCATTGATAATGTCTTCATCCGTCAATGTGGCATAAATAAAATCCTCAGTTGAATGAACATTGGCAGTATTCAGAAGATCTGAGATTTTTCCTTTGATATGCCTCATATCACGCATTGGTTTCAGCGGAAACAGCTCTATTCCCACATTACCCTTCTCGTCAATAGTAATGACAGGAACGGACTTTTCATTATTCACTTCACTTAATGAATACTTAAGAGGAGATCCTGAGTATCTTACTTCATCACGTCCGATGCGCTGAGGTGAATGTATATGACCTAATGCCACATAGTCAAATTCATCGAAAATGTCATAACCTATCTTCTCCACCAGCCCGACACTTTGAGTCCCTGCACTTTCCGAACCACCCAGTGCCAGATCCTCTCCTTTACCAGCCACAAACTGATGAGCCACCAGAACATTGCATTTCTCTTTATCGATTTCTGCATCTTTAAGAATCACCCTAACAGCGTCTTCATAGCTTTCTATTTTTTCATCAGGGAAAAAGTGTCTGACCTGGGAGGCTTTTACAAAGGGTAAAAGATAAATATTGACCTCCTTCTCTCCATCCCTTATTACATGCTTATCCAGATGTCCGTTAAAGATCGCAGAAATATAAATACTGTTACTTTCGAAAAGCATACTGCCGAAATTCAGTCTGTCATCAGAATCATGATTTCCGCTTATCAGAAATGTACTGACCTGTTTTTTTGCAAGCTGATTCAGAAAGCTGTCCAAAAGACGTGTTGCTGCTTCACTTGGTATCGCTTTATCATAAACATCTCCCGCAATAAGTACAGCATCGATCTTTTCATCATCAACAAGCTTCAGAACCTGACCAAGTATATATTCCTGATCTTTTATCAGATCAAAATCACCAAGGGATTTACCAAGATGTAAATCGCCTAAATGTATTAACTTCATTTACAAACCTCCGTTAGAATGTAACTGATTGTCTGTTGTAGTAGATATCGGACCGCTTCGCGGGAAGCGGTTCAATATCTACTTCTGACACTCACATCATTATTATAGTATCATATCAAAATATAACTCGTTACATAATCCATATAGTAGTCCATGGTAGACAAATTATTAATTTTCATACGTTGTCACGCAAAACATTTTCTGATATTAATTAAAATCCTGCTTATTTTCCACTATTTTATGTCGATATATAAACTGATAAGGTTATTTCAATCCATATATTTATGAAAAGGAGGTAAATGGTGATGAAAAAAAGACTGGCACTTTTACTTGCTGTGGTAATGGCGATTTTTTCACTTGGAATGGTTTCTTTTGCAAAAGGAAACAGTGTTACCGAAATGAGTTGGAGCGATGGTGAACAAGCTGTCAAGGAGAGTGGAATCAAGGGCAGTTTTGTCACTCTGGATGAGATCGATATCAAGTTCTGGGTACCAAACGACTATAAACCGGTAAAGATTACCGCTGAGGAAAAAGAAGAGGGATACATCGCCTATTATGAGAATTCAAAGACCAATGGCGTTGTCTCTGTGATGTATGTGGATCTTAACGGAATGTCCCTTGAGGAATATAAGAAAGAGCTTAAAGGAATGTCCGATGTTACCGAAGTCGAGGATTGTATAATTAATGATATTAAGTGCGTTGGCTATCGTATGCCGGAGCAGGATAGCCTGTGTTTATTCTATACTACTCAAAAAGGCTATGGACTTGAATTCACTTTCGCTCCTGTAACAGATGATGACGATGACTCCATTCAGATTCCTGCATATATCATGAGTTCTATTATGGAAGCTGAATAAATTTTCAGATATAATCAAAAAAATCAACATTAACAGAGCGGCATCCCATATCAGGAAGCCGCTCTGTTTCATTAATTAAATTCAACCATAGTCAGTAAATATTCCCTGACCT
This sequence comes from Oribacterium sp. UBA3737, assembly GCA_002371295.1. Next base: position 11,169 of record DFGZ01000189.1, read on the forward strand.
TCTCAAGCTTACTTCTCTTCCATGCTCCTTCCTCAGCAGTACGTGAATAAGGTACCACAACCGAAAGATCCATATGGGCTTTCTCGAAGTAACCGTCAGGCTCCGTACTGAAGAAGTAAGCATTCCATACATCCTCTCCCGCATTCATAAAACGATCCTTCTCAAGATAGATCATTTTTTTACGCTCTTCCTGAATGAAGGCGGATGCAGCAAGCGGGGATAATAATTCAAATTCCTCTGCCCGGATATCTGTGAAAATCACCGGCAGCTCTGTTTCTTCTATAATTTCCGGTCCTCTCAGAATTTTCGTACCAACCGCCTCAAAGGTCATTTCTGTTTCCGTAAAGTTAAGTTTCAGAAGAACTCCCTCATCGGTATAGGGATGAGCCCTCTGATAGTCGGTATCAAATATGAAATTACCGAGAGAATAAAAGATCATTTTACCGTCATCAAATATCTCATAGTTCTCTGCAACATGGGGATGATGGGCCACCACTGCATCAGCACCCATTTCAAGATACCTGATGTACCTGTCTCTCGTGTAGGGATTCGGCATGGCAGCGAACTCTTCTCCACCGTGAGCCACAACTATGCACCATCTGCAGTGTTCCTTTATCTCTTTTATCCTTGATTCTATACGCTCCATGTCATCCCAGCGGAAGACCCCGGGATCTGTGGCTGTTGCGGGAATACATTCTGCCATATAGGCAACCCCGAACATACCTATACCACCGGCTTCATCAAGGATCACCGGCCTGGAAGCCTCTTCTTCATTTATATCAGCACCTATAGTACATGCTCCCGATTCCACCGCAAGACGCTTTGTATTGAGGAGTCCATCCGCTCCCGCATCCATGATATGGTTGTTTGAAATATTCCATATATCCGCATGGATGTTTTTTAGCACTGATACCGCAGCCGGATTCATGCTGTGGAAGAAAACGCCGTGACTTCCGTTGTCCTCTGCATCAGTCAAAGCACCTTCAACATTGGCAACCACATGATCAGCGCTATGAAAAAAATCCAGAAGTGACGGAGATACAAGTTCAGGATCCTCCCAACGTTTAAACATATATTTATCAAAGCCTATATCCCCGGTAAAAACGATGGATGTTTTTTCATTTTTCATATTTTCCTCCATAAGTCATAGAAAATCGTATTTACCCGAATTCGTATATGACCCGCCAAATAAGTTTGAAAGTACACTTAAACTTTAGTCTTATGCAACACTGACCAATTTTCAAAAACCATATATAAACAGCACTTAAGACGGATCATCAAACATCACAGATCAAACTATTTCAGTCTCTTGAGAGTCTCCAGCGTCAGCTTATATATCCGTCCTGTACTTTCGATATGAAGTCGTTCTCCCGGCGTATGGATATCTGTCAGATCAGGCCCGATAGAAACAGCATCAAGTCCCGGCATCTTTCCTGAAAGGATACCGCACTCAAGTCCCGCATGAAGAGCCTCGACCTTAGGCTCGGTACCGTTAAGCGCCTTGTATGCCTCGATCATGGTATCACGAAGTCTGGAATCAGCCTTATACTCCCACGCTGAATAGGCTGCTCCCAATTCAACTTCTGCGTCAAGTGCTCGTGCCAATGCCTCAATACGTTCAGCAGTCTCATCTCTCTGAGAGTTGATACTTGATCTGGTCAGAATACTGAAGTAAACCGCATCCCCATCTGTATATACCTGACCGAGATTCGTGGAGGTCTGAACGAGTCCTTCTACCTCGGCACTCATCACCTGTACTCCGTTTGGCACGGTGAACATAAAACATACTATATTCTCACTTACTTTCCTGCTGAATACCGAAGCGGCCTCAGCAGATTCAAGCTTCACCCATACCCCGGGATCTGAGGCTCTGTACTCATTCCTGAGATTATGATCAAGCTCTGCCACTGCCTCTTCAGCAGCCTTCATATCCGACACCATTATCGTTGCCGAAGCCTCTCTCGGAATCGCATTGTCCTTTGTTCCGCCGAAAACCTCAGCGATCCGCATCTCTGTCTTCCGGGATATCTCAAACAGCGCACGTCCCAGCAGAATGTCAGCATTGGCACGTCCCTTGTGGATCTCTTCTCCTGAATGTCCGCCCTTAAGTCCGCCTACTTTAACCTTCAATGCCCTTCCTGCCAATGTTTCTCTCCCACCGAAGAATCTGGTCTGAACTCTTACCGCTCCGGCACAGCTTACCGTGAAGATACCATCAGCCTCGGAATCAATATTCAGAAGATACTTTGCCTTGAGATCAGAGGTATCCAGCGCTCTCGCTCCAACCATACCGATCTCTTCACCGACAGTGAATACGCACTCAAGTTCCGGATGCTCTATATCGTGAGATGCCAGAATGGCCAGCTCCATGGCCACAGCTATACCATCATCTCCTCCCAGGGTGGTTCCCTTTGCTCCGATCACATCTCCATCCACAAAAAGATCCAGCCCTTCTTTCATCATGTCCTTCATGCAGTCAGGTTCCTGCTCGGCGACCATGTCCATATGACCCTGAAGCATGACGGTCCCGGCATTTTCATAACCTTTTGTCGCAGGCTTGAAGATCACTACATTACCGGCTTCATCCTGACGATATCTGAGTTCGTGTTCGATGGCGAATTTCACAAGATGATCGCTTATAGCCTGAGTGTTTCCTGAACCATGCGGTATACCGCATATTTCCTCAAAATAATTAAATACTTCCTTTGGTTCCAGATTTGTTAATACGCCCATATTTTTTCCTTATATCAAAAAGACTGTCATACCTTATGAGTCATGATAAACATCTATACGAAATTTTCACTTTCTGAACATCATCATTCGTAACGATATCTGAACTCATATATAGTATAACAGCCCATTATTTCAATTTAAGCTAATGCATGCATGATATTTGCACAGAGTACCGCAAGAGGTGTTCCTACAACATAACCCATGAGAGCCATGAGGATACCTACCGGAACAAGTGATCCTGAGTAAGAACCCGCAAGTACAGGTGCGGATGCCGTACCGCCGATGTTGGCAAGTGATGCAACTCCGGCAGTGAACAGGTCAAGCTTGAGTACTCTGCAGATAACAAGCATGAGAACCGCATGAATGGCAAGAATGATAAATCCTGTCAGTATCCATGCAGGTGCATCTCCGAGCTCCAGAAGACTTGCGCGGCTTGCCAGAAGTCCGATTACCGAATAAAGGAGCAGGTTGGAAACTTCAGCAGATCCCGGAACCTTGCCAAGAGGTGTGACTGCCGCTATAAGTGAAACAGCTGTAATGAAAAGAACAGTCCAGGTTGCCTTATCGGAGAATCCCGTCGCATCATACAGTACAGTTCCTACATTTGATGCGATGGCACTTGCAAGAAAAGCTGAACCTATAAGAAGTATGAGGCTCTGGAATGTGATCTTGTTCGTATTTGACTTTGCCTCTTCCTCAAGCTTTGATGAAACCTCATCAAGCTTTGAAGTATCTGCCTTGGTCCACTTATTGAACTTAGGTGCCAGCTGGATAGCCCATAAGAGGAACATTACCCAAAGGGAATAGTCGATGGAATCGATGACAAGTGCATAGCCCATATCCGCTTCACTGATATTGAGGGCTGCCTGAACCGCAACCATGTTTCCTGAACCGCCGATCCATGATCCGCACAGTGCGCCGAGACCCATCCATGCATCACTTCCTATGGCGCCTTTCATGATAAGGAATGCAGCTATAAATCCGATGATGATGGTTACTGTTGCAGAAAAGAATCCTATAAGCATCTTTGGGCCAAGCTTCAGAACCTTTCTGATATCGCATCTCAGAAGCATGGCAAAGATCATGGCATAGGTCAGATTGTTCTTCAGCGCGCTGTAGGCCGGTTTCGTTTCTGCCATATCCCATACCTTCAAGGTACAGAGAAGCATGGCAATCAGATAGCAGAGAACAACGGCAGGCACGTACTTGAAGAATTTTTGAAGACCGCCTGTGGCATGTGTTGACAGCGTGACCAGAACGGCAGCCATAAACAACAGAACCGCAACATAAGTGAACCCATTAGTAATCATAAACAACCCCCTTTGAAACATTATTTTTAATAATTATAACACCTAAAATTAAGTTTTGTCTCTAGCTTAAAGATATATTAAGTAGAACAGATACGATATAAATTAAAGGAATGGCTCCGGAGCTGTTACTCAAAATTTCATACAATCTCCCATCAGAGATGGTCGATT
>DFGZ01000029.1 GCA_002371295.1 Oribacterium sp. UBA3737
CACTCTATTGCGACAGCCCCTTTAGATTGCTGCTACATCCAGACACTAAAACTTGAGTTTAGATTGTTCAGATAAGAATAGCTGCCATTCCGGTTGTAAGAACTGGAAGCAGTAGTGCTGGCGATAGCATTTGATCTGGAAAGAAGTTGTGAAGCATAGGAACCATAACCTGTGAAAAGTGATTTTACTGAAGAAATATCAGCTGAATTCAATTTCTCCTGATCAAATGAAAGCTTATTGTCGAGACCTACGGTTATCCCTGCTTTTGACAGCAATTTGGAGTTAACCGCTGTGCTTTTGGTAAGCCATGCTCCGTTTCTCAGTACAGACATGGAGTTTGAGTTACCGGCAGCATCCACGGTCTTATTGTAGTCCTCAGTGAATTTCTGCAATGCCTTGCCGATAGCCTCACGGTCATAGTCCAGCTTGACAGTCTCATTGCCGGATTCATCTTTTTTGGTAACGGACTTCTTTTCCCAAAGAGAAGCCTTCATTACATCCTTGATGGAATTACTCATGGATGCGGCATCCTGGGCAGTCAGCAGTGATGCAGGCTGGTTGTTTTTTACCAAATTGCTTACATTGCCGGATCTGTCCTGAGAATAGTATGCCTTCATCAATTTCTTATACGCTCCGCTTCTTATCAGAGAATAATCCGATACGCTGAAAGCTCCGCTCATAGCATTTGTCCCGAAAAGAGATGAGACCGATCCATAGTTATTATAATTCCTATAGGAGTTGTACCGATTATAATAACTATATGAGTTGTAATCATTTCCATAACCTCTGATCGATGATATCATAATTTTTTCCTCCTTTCTTAAAAGATAAGCATAAATATACTATGCTTTCATATTTTATATCGGTTAACAAATGTTAATGGTTAACATTTGTAAATAAATATTTATAAATAGATGTTAACAGATAACAAATGTTGTCCGATATAAAGAACAGAAGATAATATTCAAATCACACACAAAATACACGGAGGTATAAAAATGGCATTAAAGATTGAAAACACAAATGTAACTGCAGGTTACAACACAAAGGGATATGACGTTAAGGAGAACACATCCCGCAATCAGACAGTAACAAACAAGGATACGGAAAAGACAGATCCCGGAGAGCAGGCATACAGCACAATTACCAATAAGCCTGCGGTTTATGAAAAATCGGATTCAAAAACAAAAAAGGCAGGTTACTCAAAACCTTCAGTTGTAGAGCAACTGAAAGCTGATGCAGAGGCAAGGCAGAAGCAACTGGTATCGATAGTCGAGAAATCCCTTTCAAAGCAGGCAGGTCTTTATGGTAAAGCTAATGGAGATGATATATGGAAATTCCTGGCGAGCGGAAATGTAAAAGTTGATCCTGCAACCAGGCTGCAGGCACAGAAGGATATCGGAGAAGATGGATATTGGGGAGTAAAACAGACTTCCCAGAGACTTTTTGACTTTGCCAGTGCACTTGCAGGTGATGATGTAGATAAGATGAAAGAGATGCAAAAGGCTATGGAGAAAGGGTTTAAGCTTGCGACAGGAGCGTGGGGAAAGAAGCTTCCGAGCATATGCAGCGAAACCATGGATGCGGCTAATAAGCTTTTTGAGGATTATTTTACCTCTAAATCCTCAGAATGAAAGGCAGGATGATATTATGACAATAAACGGAATAAGCGGACAGAACTATGGTTCAAAATCTTTTATGATGGATATGGGTTCTGATGCAACGAGCAAGAATCTTCAGAGTCAGATAGCAAATGCTCAAAAGCAGATGCAGGAACTTGGTTCAAATAAAGATATGTCCCCTGAAGCAAAAATGGAAAAACGTAAGGAAATCCAGGAACAGATAAACGAGCTCCAAAATCAGTTACGCCAGCATCAGATAGAACAGAGAAAAGAGAATCTTCAAAGAAGCACATCTTCCATGGAGGATATGCTCGGAGGAGACAGGCAGAACAGCCAGCCGTCCGCAGGCGGTGCAGGAATGTCAGGCGAAAACATGCAGGCGATCCTGTCAGCTGATTCGGCTATGACACAGGTAAAAGCACAGGGGAAAGCCAGAGCACAGGTGAAAGGGGAAACAAAGGTCTTAAAGTCGGAGATCAGGCAGGATGGAGCCCGCGGCGGGAATGTGGAAAAGAAACAGGAACAGTTAGCAAAGACAGAAGCAAGGGCACAGAAGCTTGAAAACGTGATCGTGGAATTATCAGGTAAGGGGCTGGCTGCTTTTAAGGAATATAAAGAGAATAACCGTCTATCGGAGGACTCTTCAAGAAAGATACCGGATGAGTATATAAATCAATTAGACCATTTACATGTTTTAACAGAGGAAGAACTTAAAAGAGTATCTGATTCCCGTAATGGAGAGGAAATCCTGTCTGACATGGAAGCGTCTGATCCGAAGGCATTCAAGGAATATCAGGCTTTAAAGGCGAAGAGCCGGAATGAAGGTTTTGACCCTTACGATAATGAAGTGCTATATATGGTAAAATGGCAGATGAAAAAAGAACTTCCTCAACTTGAAGCGTGGAAAATGATGGAATCGTAATGTGATTTTATAAAAGGATTAAGCGATGATATCTTGAGCTGACTAAATGGTCGGCTCTTTTTTTTACGTTGCCTTTTTACTCAAAAGATGGTAAAATATAATGTCGTATAATATTTTCCGATGGAGAGGGGATTATTATGGATTTTCAGAAATTCCTTGAATATTATGAATGTAAAGCATGCATTATGTCAGTGGAGACATATCCTGACGGGACATATGGAAATATAAGGGTGGTGACCGGCAATAAGGCACATTGTGATGATGTGGCTATGATAACCGGGCGCCCGGTAGTAGATGACACACCGTATGAGATGAGCTTCCCGAAGGATATGAATTTTGAGGAATTCTGCTACAGGAGTGCCATACATAAGAAACAGTTTCATACATATGTCAATCTGTACCAGATGGGACTCTGGCTTGAGATATATATGCTTCCGCTTGGATCGGATAAAGAAAACACAGGCTATTGCCTTTATGCATATAATGTCTCGCCGGACGCAGATGCGGCTGTTATGGCAGACGTATCGCCGGAAACGCTTTCTGCGGTACTTGCATCATGTATCAAACTAAGAGGGGCTAAAGATTTCAGACAGAGCATGAATGAAGTTATTGCAGATATACGTGCGATGTGCGATGCCAGAAGGTGCTGTATCCTGCTGGTGGATGACGAGGAGCAGAGCTGCAGCATATTGAGCGATGTACTCGGACCGGGAGTTGACAAACCTCATGGAGCCAGCATGAACAAAGGCTTTTATTCGGTAGCAAGTACATGGGAGGCAACACTTGCAGGGAGTACATGCCTTATCATCAAAAACGCGCACGATATGGAAGTGATAAAGGAGCGTAATCCGGACTGGTATGAATCACTTAGAAAGGCTACTGTACAAAGTCTCGTTCTATTCCCTTTAAAACATAACGATAAAATGGTCGGTTATATCTGGGCATCCAATTTCAATACGGAAAAAGTCGAAAAGATAAAATCGGTACTGGAACTCACATCCTTTTTTATAGCATCCGAGATAGCAAATTACCAGCTCCTAAAAAGACTCGAGACATTGAGCAACATGGACTTGCTTACCGGCCTTAGGAACAGAAATGCGATGAACAACCGTGTAGCGGAATTTGATCTGCCGAAGGTAAGGGAATATAAGAATATCGGAGTAACCTTTGTTGACCTGAACGGGCTAAAGCAGACCAATGACAGGGAAGGTCATCCTGCCGGTGACAGATTGCTTAAAAGAGCGGCACTTGTCCTTTCAGAGGTATATAAGGAAGAAGAGATATATCGTGCCGGCGGGGATGAGTTTATGATATTATCCGTCAATACCTCGCCCGAAGAAATGAAAGAAAAGGTTGCACAGCTTAAGAATGTAAGTGAAGACAATAATGTGAGCTTTGCCATTGGTATATGTTTTGATGACGGAAAACTTGACATACGTAAGGACATGCATTTGGCAGATGAGCGTATGTATGACGATAAGGATGAGTATTACAGAGAGCATCCCGAAAGAAAATACAGGTAAAAGATCTTAAAGATCAGAACATAAAAATACAAGATGATTGGGGTAAACAAATGGGATCGGAAGGCAAAATCTTTAATGATAAAATAACCGAAAATATCGGCAAGGTAATAGTTGGTAAGGAGACGGTCATAAAGTACCTTTTAACGGCACTTTTAGCTGACGGACATGTCCTTATGGAGGATGTGCCGGGTACGGGAAAGACCAAGCTTGCAAAATCACTTGCAAGGTCTTTGA
>DFGZ01000201.1:0-3485 GCA_002371295.1 Oribacterium sp. UBA3737
ATATTTGTTTTCTGTTCATTTACAGTGTGTTAACCTGATAAATCCTATAATTAATCTATACAGATGTGTGAAAGGAGAGTTTTCTATGTCAGATGAAAAAATGAAGGAATTATCTCTTGATGATATGAATGGTATTTCAGGCGGAGTAGGTTTCGATGCTCCATGGGAGTTTCTGGATTCGATTCCAGATGAGAAACTTAGAAAAGCATGGGCGGTAGCATTTTGTATTCCTCAGAATTTCTCTTCTTGGGACGAATTTAACAGCTATTTTGTGAAGCCCAACTTTGCCAGTGCCTGGATGGAGGCCGGTGGAGTAACCGGTATTTCTGAAAAGGAGTTCAAGAATATTTGCAGACAGGCTGTAAAGATACAGCAAGGCAAGATGGATTATCCAACTTTCTAACATAATTAAAAAGATTTTTTCTTTGTCAGCTCTGGCATGCCCGGAGCTTTTTTATTGCCTAAATTTACATGGCCAGACGGCCAAATCTACAGAAAGGAGCATTTGCATGTGCAACTAATACCAAAAGAAAACATTCAGCGGGCACGTGAGATGGACCTGCTGACATATCTTACCTACTGCGAACCCGGGAACCTCAAGCACGTTTCCTGGAATGATTTTTCTACGGTGGAACATGACTCACTCATCATTAACAATGGTAAGTGGTGTTGGTCCTCTCGACAGATCGGCGGAAAGTATATCGTAAGTGTAGTTTTTTATGTGGTAAACTTAACGTAGAGTGCATGAAAATTAAGGCTTTTAGACAAGTAAACGTTGCGTCGGTTGATGATTTTCCGTGATGCGGATAGGATGCAAACGGAGGTGAGAATATTGGATGCAAACAAATTCGGTGACTTTGTAGCAGACCGCAGAAAAGAGCTTCGTATGACCCAGAAGGACCTGGCTGCAAAAATCCACGTGACCGACAAAGCTGTCAGCAAATGGGAAAGAGGTCTCGGTCTCCCGGACATAAGCACGATCGAAATCCTGGCTGATGCTTTGAATGTTTCCATCAATGAACTGATGAAATCAGAAAGAAACGTTTCTAATGAGTCAGAAGGTGTTGTCAAAGATGTTATTCAAGTAGCGAAAGATGACATCAGCGAGAGGCAAAAGATAATTATATATACTTTTGCCGCCACAACAGCGTTTTTTTCTGTGCTGCAGATCTTTATGACTATTGATTGGAGCAGAAATACCATAGGAATGTATTTTGAATTTCCGTATATTGCTGTAATTCCGGGTGCGCTCCTTATCATATACGGGATTGTCTGCCTCATAAGAGGCAAAAAGGCAAAAGACATAATACCTATTGGCTTGATCCTCGTAGTACTTCCCCCGGTGGTCAGCGCTATGGTCTATATGATCTGCGGAATAGCAAACAACCGGATTAGTTAAAAGGAGTCCCTAAAAATGAATGAAATCTATGAAACCTCCACTGGTGCGGGGGAGGTAAGTGAACGCGCACTCAAAATTTTCCGGAAAAACAAAAAGCCCGGAGACAGTCTATTCTCGTCAATAAGCAAAGCATTGGGGTTATTTGCCTTGTCACAGTTCTTCTCTATGATCGTGGTGGCTTTGTATTTTATGCCTAAGGCCGTTAACCTGAATGACAATGGATTTAAATTTGATATCAGTCTCGAAAGCGGATTCTTCACCGACACATTCCTGCTTATCTATCTCATATCTGAACTGTTCATGATCGCAATTTTTATATTGTACGCCGGATTCAAGGAAAAACTAAGCCCTCAGTCTTTGGGTTTTGTCTTGAAAAAACTGCCCGTGTCCTATTTGGCAGGCGGGGCCGGAGCTGCATTGAGTATGTTTTTACTGGCATTGATATGCAAGTTTACCGGTGCAATGGCGTTTTCACATGCACACACCAATATTTCTCTTATGATCCTGTTTGCGATAGGTTTTGTAATACAGGGGTTGGCAGAAGAAGTGATGTGCAGAGGATTCCTTATAGCGCATATCACAAGACGTTATTCTGTAAAGACAGCGGTTATTGCAAGCAGCATCCTTTTCGCACTGCTACACGCCTTTAACCCCTCGGGTCTATCAGTAATTGCAGTTATAAATCTGTTCCTTTACGGCGTGTTTGCTTCGCTGATGTTCCTATATAGCGAAAATATCTGGCTCTGTGCCGGTTTCCATACTGTATGGAATTTCACACAGGGAAATGTCATTGGCGTGCCCGTCAGCGGGATAGCTATGCCTTCATTTTTTAAGATGACAGCTAATGAGGATCTGACTCTTATCCACGGCGGAAGCTTCGGTCTGGAAGGCAGCATACCCGCTACAGTCATTTTGGCAGTCGGCTGCCTTTTTCTCTATTTCCTGATAAAGAGAAGAACTAATAATAAAGCTGTACAGTAAGGAGAAAGTCGGTCCCGGATTGTGTTCCGAGACCGACTTTCTTTGTCAGATATATTCCTGATTATGCAGTCAACTCCGTTGCTTTTCCGCTATGACTTTTCTCCAAAGATGCTTTGTTCTTTTCAACTTCTTCCTTTACAACTTCACTTTTTGAAATATGGGCGGTCCGTAAGGATCCGTTCATTAATCAGGATATATCCCACTCCCTAAGAAAGCTGATTACCTCATTCATACTGTCGCGACGAGCCTTATCACATGCAGCCGGATCATTCTTCTCCATGTTATATCGGGGAACAAGAGTTATTTTTTGTTCCTTGATCTTGTCGAGTTTGGCATCTAACTGTTCACGGGTAAAACCCTTATCGAGCATGAGCTCCCACATAGCCGCCAACTTCACGTCAAGCATGTCGGTCGAAGCGGCGTTTCTTTCGAGTTGCCCTTTGGCGTTAATAAAATTATCCAAATAATTGCCTCCCGTTACTTACTGCGGCTCCCAGGAACCTTGCTGACGAATTCCGGTATTCCCGGCTTCTTCTGTAAGACTTATGACTTCTTCATCCGTCAGTTCGATCTTTAATGCATCTGCCAGTTTCTCCACGTAAGACGGCTTTGTAATGCCGACTATCGGCACAGCCCCCTTCGCTATAGCCCAAAGGATAGGGATCTGCGACCTGTCGATACCATATTTATCGGCAATCTCCTTCATCATATTGAGAAGCCCTTCTATCTTCCTGAATTTGCTCTTGGGAAAGGCGAAGTTCCTCATCGAAAATGTCGGGAAATGATCCTTCGCGTTATATCTTCCCGCAAGCGCACCTTGTTCAAGAACCATATAAGCATAATATGTGATTCCCTTTTGCTTGCAGTAGTCGATGATCGGCTGTTGATCGCTGCGCAAAAGGCTGAAATGATTCTGCACAGCGCCAAGATTCAGTCCGTGCTGTCCAAGAAATTCTTCAGCGTCTTTTATGTCCTTCATCGAGACATTAGATATGCCGATGGATCGTATCCTGCCGTCCTTCATAAGCGGTACTGCTTCATTCAGATTCAGAAGAAGATTATTCGGCTTATGTATCCAGAATAGATCCGCTGACTTAAGTCCGAG
>DFGZ01000201.1:3604-3825 GCA_002371295.1 Oribacterium sp. UBA3737
AAATACTTTGTGGAAATGAAGATATCATTTGCGCCTTTGATAAAGCTTCCGAGCAGTCTCTCGCACGAGCCCATACCGTAAACGGCAGCGGTATCCACTTTTGTAAAGCCGAGACTCACAGCCTTCTCGAAAGCGTCCTTCAAGATCTGTTCATCATATCCTTGCCCGAAGATCATCTTGGAGCCGTTATATCCCGAGCCCCAGGCCCATGTTCCGATCAT
>DFGZ01000355.1 GCA_002371295.1 Oribacterium sp. UBA3737
CTCGACTGGGTACCGGCACATTTCCCTAAGGATGCTCAGGGACTCGCAGACTTTGACGGAACAGCCACCTATGAATATGCGGATCCTCGGATGGGTGAGCATCCCGACTGGGGTACCAAGATTTTTGACTACAGCAAGAATGAGGTAAGAAATTTCCTTATAGGAAATGCTCTCTACTGGTATGATGAGTACCATATTGACGGACTGAGAGTCGATGCTGTTGCTTCCATGCTGTATCTCGATTATGGGCGCGAGAATGGTCAGTGGGTACCTAACAAATACGGTGGAAACGGAAATCTGGATGCCATAGAGTTCTTTAAGCATCTCAATTCTGTAATACGCGGAAGAAAAGACGGTACAATGATCATAGCGGAAGAGTCAACTGCATGGCCTAAAGTGACTACTGCTCCTGAAGATGATGGTCTCGGTTTTACATTTAAGTGGAATATGGGCTGGATGCATGACTTTTTGGGCTACATGAAGCAGGATCCGTTTTTCAGAAAAGGCGCTCACAACATGATGACCTTTGGAATGAGCTATGCGACTGCTGAGAAGTTTATTCTGGTACTTTCTCATGATGAGGTTGTTCATCTTAAATGCTCCATGATAAACAAGATGCCGGGAATATATGAGGATAAGTTCAGAAACCTTAAGTGCGGATATCTGTTTATGTTTGGTCATGCGGGAAAGAAACTGTTATTCATGGGTCAGGATTTTGCCCAGCTCCATGAATGGAATGAAAATGTGGCTTTGGACTGGTATCTTACCGAAGAACCATGGCATAAGAATGTCCACAGCTTTGTCCGGGATCTTTTACATATGTATAAGAATTATCCGGCCATGTGGGAGCTTGATGACAGCTGGAATGGATTTGAGTGGATAAATGCTGACGATGCCGAAAGATCCATTTTCAGTTTTATCCGTAAAGACAGTACAGGAAAGAACAGTCTTCTTTTCGTTATCAATATGACTCCGATGGAGAGAAATGATTATGTGGTAGGTGTTCCAGAGAAGGGTAAATACACATTGATCTTCAATGAAGATGGTAATGTAGATGCCAAGACTTCCAAGAATGTTTATCAGGCTGAAAAGAGTGAATGTGACGGTAAGCCGTACCGTATCAGCTATCCGCTTCCGGCTTACGGATGTGCCGTATTCAGATTTAATTATATTTAAATGTTAAACTATTAACAATGAACAAAAAGGAAACGGAAATTTTGTTATTTATTTAACAATTTTCTGTTTCCTTTTATTTTGGGCTGTAGTAAAATTGGTTTATAAAAAAGAAGGATGTTTTTCCAAGCAAAGGAGACAGAATATGGCTAGAGAGTTATTATCACAGAGCACTTTCAAAAGTGTGTATCGCGATGGTGATAAGATTTTCAAGGTTTTTTCAAAGGACTTTGACAAATCGGAAGTATTCCATGAGGCTTTTATAAACACAAGAGTTGAAAATATCGATGGAATAAATGTACCGAAGATTTTAGGCGTTTATAATGAAGATGGTCAGTGGGTCATCGAAAAAGAGTATGTTGAAGGAAAGACGCTGGAGCAGCTGATGAATGAAAATCCTGCAAAGATGGATGAGTACATCGGAAAGATGGTAGACCTTCAGATGTCTGTTTTCACTAAGAAAGCTCCGTTGCTTCAGAAGCTTAAGGACAAGCTCACATATCAGATCAATGGTTTAAATACAATTGATTCCAGCACAAGATATGAGCTTCTCACAAGACTTGAGTCTATGCCAAAGCACTTTAAGCTTGTACATGGAGACTTCAGACCATCCAATATAATCGTTAAGGATGACGGAACCATGTATCTGGTAGACTGGGTACATGCAGCTCAGGGCAATGCAAGTGCAGATGTAGCCAGAACCTATACCATTTTATATCTTTATGATAAGGATGTTGCAGAGAAGTATTATGCTGATTTCTGCTCAAAGACAAATACAGACAAGTCTTATGTTCATAAGTGGCTTCCTATCATTGCAGCAGCCAACCTCACAAAGAACAGACCGGAAGAAAAGGATATTCTTGAGAAATGGCTCAACGTTGCGGATTTGATGTAAATCGGATTTGACAAAAATATAAAAACAGATATCATTAAATCGCTGTCAGTCTATGGCAGCGATTTTTTGTACGGATATAATACTGAAAGGAGCAGGCCATGCAGGATAGTTTTACAAGATCCCGACTTTTACTTGGCAGTGAAGGAATCGATATACTCAGAAAATCGAGGATACTGGTTTTTGGTGTAGGCGGAGTAGGGGGATATGTTGTTGAGGCACTGGTGCGCTCCGGAGTAGGTGCCATAGATATCGTGGATAATGATACAGTGAGTATCACGAATATAAACCGTCAGATTATTGCCACAGAAAAAAATATCGGTAAATATAAGGTCGATGTTATGGATGAAAGAATAAGAGAAATAAATCATGAGTGTGTCGTTAAGACATATAAGACTTTCTTTCTGCCCGAGAACAGTGATACCTTTGATTTTACAGAATACGATTACGTTGTGGATGCCATAGATACGGTAACTGCCAAAATTGAGCTCATAGTATGCTGTCAGAAGGCAGGGATACCTGTCATAAGCAGCATGGGAACCGGAAATAAACTGGATCCTACCAGACTTCAGGTCACCGATATTTATAAGACTTCAGGTGATCCTCTGGCAAGGGTTATGAGACGGGAACTTAAAAAAAGAAATGTTAAGCATCTGAAGGTTGTTTATTCCACCGAAACACCTGTAGAACATAAAGAAATATATGATTTTGCAGATGAGAAGCAAAATGACAGCTCTGGGGAAATAAAGGATACGCAGCCTGTAAGAAAAGCTGTCCCGGGTTCGGTGTCATTTGTTCCTCCGGTAGCGGGGATGATAATAGCAGGTGAAGTTGTTAAGGATCTCGTGAAAAAAGCATAAACTACGATCTGCGGACCGTCCAATAGTTCATTAATTATCAATTAAACTGATTCATAATATGTTATACTGAAAGTAGTCATTTTCAGTCCTGATCCATAGGATCGATAGTAAAGATATGGGTTGTTATTTCCGGATATGTGCTTAGCGCTGATTATTATTTTAGAGAGGTGAATATATGAAGAGATGGTATAGCGAGGAGAAGGTTGCTCTCATTATAAAGAAAGAAGAGTTTTCTGAAATATATCAGAACTATCTTCTTAAAAACATGAAGTACATCCGCAATGAATGGATAAAGGATATGAGGGATACATCGACTCCGAATGTGACTCAGGATCAGTTCATGAATCGTGATATTATCGGAGAGACCAAGTGGATACGTGCCCCCTTTATAGGCAGCCTGGGAGAGTCAGAGGAGCATTTCTTTACTGTTTATGCTATTGATAAGGAGTCTGAAGAGAGAAGTGTAGTGTTCACTCCCTTTATTTCTGTGGATGGTTTTGGCACTGCCGGATTTAATCTGAAGCGTACAAAGATCGATTATTCCGATGAAGAGAAGCTTTATTACATTCTTCCGGATAAAAAGGAATATTGCGATATGATCGCTGCCATGTCAGGATCTGTGTATTCCACAATGGCCCTGAATGCGGAGTATCGCACCAAGCTTGGTGACTATCTTCCTGTAAACTTTGCCATCGAGCAGCATACAGGTATCATTTCCTTTACTTACGAGAAGGAAATAGAAGAAGCCTGATTCTTTGTCAGGTCACCCCTCATCCGGAAGCTTATTCATTATCAGATCAAGAGCTATCATCATACAAAGGCCTATTTCCAGAGCAAGAATCAGGGGAAGGGCCTTTTTGAATATCAGAGCACCTTTAAGGAACCAGACAAGAGAAGGAATCAAAGCCATCAGAAGTACGGTAAAGGTGAGCTTTCCCTTTAAGGCACCGGACTTTGTTTTTTCGTTCAGAGATTCCTCTATGGTATGCTGCCGGATATTCTGTTCGGGTACTTCTTCGTCAGTTACGCTTTTTTTTCGGGGGAATGAAAAAATTCCGAACAGTTTTTGATGATCTTCTTCCGAAAGATTTTTTACAGTCACACCCGGAAGGGTATCCTCAAAAGGATAGTCATCTTTTCCGTAATCGGAGCTAAAGTCTGTATCAGAACAGAATGCTCCGGTTTCGACTTTATTTGCAGCCGGAAGTCTCACTGTGCCTGAGATGGGAGGCTCTTTATATAATGAGGGAGCGATGACCTCATGAGGACAGTCTCCATTTGATGATGCAGTGTCCCGGGATAGAGCAGATGCAGAGTCGTTTTTCTGAGAGGGCGCTCCGGTGTTAAGAATTATTCCCGCATCTATGGGTCTGAAGATCCCGTCATCGGAGATGAGCTTCTTTTCGGCAGATGTACTGTTCCGGGATAAGGAAGTATCCCGGGTATTTTTTTCCTGTTCTTCCTTTGCCATATTGGTTCTCACTATACGGAGAAGATCCGTCAGCTGATAGAACTCTTTTCCACTTTCCTGAAACAGAGAATAAGCTATGATCACTGCCCTGTCATCCTTATAGTCTATGTGCTTTAACAGATAAGAGAGAAAATCTGACAGATTACTGCGGAATGAATTCTCGAAGGAAGGAACCAGAGTAAATAACCATTCGTTGCTATCGGGGCTGAAAAATACTGAGGATGGGGAAAGGAATAGTGAATTTTCCGAGACCATATATTCTTCAAGAGAACACAGCAGGCTGTTGAGACATTCCATGAAGGTGGAAATTGCAGTGTGGGTCATGGGATTCGATTCAAGGTATTTCTCCATGGACTCAAGTCCTGAAACAATATAGCTAAGCACATTATCATCTGCGCCGGCATTGAAATTCATTTTTACAGTCCCGGGAATACATGTTTCTTTTAAAAGCCGGTATTCATATGTATCTCTCGGTACAGAGATATTATCTATATGCATATAGCTGTGTCTGAGTGAATGTTCATAGTGAATTGTTCTTTCCATTTTGTCCTCCTTATTCAGATGGGTCCACATCCTGTTCAAATATGCTGATTTCTCGAATGAAATTTTCGGGTTTGAATATCTTTTCCCCGCCGGCTTCATGACTGTCTACTTCCGTTTCCAATGCAGATCTTGTGTAAGCATTGATCCTGGACTGCAGATGTATGGCACCGTTAATGAGGGTTGCGATTACCAAAAGTGAAATACTGAAAATATAAGCAGCTTCAAGTGTGTTCATAGTAATCCTCCGGTATATTCCATATCTCTGAGAATAAAGTAAAGACCGGGTAACATAAGCGGGATTAAAGGCAGAGAGACGGAATACAGGTTTTTTCCGTTTATTTTTCCGTATATGAGAATTCCGGTGCCGGTAATGAATGCAGTCAGGAATCCGCTTACTATAAGTGTGAGTATATAGTTTAATGGGATGAAAAATGCGGAAACGGTTATAAATACGGCATCGCCTATTCCGAGACCGCCTTTTGAGGCTATGCTTATCAGTGTAAGAATGATTCCCGGTATAAATCTTGTGAGTGAGCCGGCTATCAGTCCTGAACCAGGGTCAGTGCCTTTTAGGAAGTTTAGGTACAGGAATATGGGGAAGCCGGATAATATGAACAGGAAATGCAGGAGATTGGGAACACTTCTGCTTTTTAGGTCGTAAATACTGGCAAGAAAAAAATATGATAGAAAAATTAAAAGATAAAAATAAGAGATTGAGAAAGAAATAGACATTTAAATTAGATTCCTTTGAAATATCATCCACACCTTACACAGGCGTGTTTTCCTGATGCTTCAGCCTCGGATTTTTTCATGGGCTGGATATAGCTTGATAATGTTTTGCAGGTTGGTGTACTGTGATAGCTTCTTGCACCGGAGGTGTAATAGACAACAGCCATTCTTGTATTCGGTCTGCAGGAGGCGCAGGGGGAGAATATTCCTCCGAACTTGGTCCTGAGATTTCGTATCTCTGCTCCGGAGGTCGTATTGATGTCATGTGTTATGTAGGTGCAGCTCATGGTAGTGTGATAGACATCACTGTCCTTGGTGCTGACATACACAGTTACATCCTCTTTGATATCCGAATTACCGTTATCCTCCATCCATCGGTTTCCTTTTTCTCCGATCCATGCACGTCTGCTGGCAACTATCTGCTGAGAGAGGTGATTCAGGCCGAAAACAGAGAAAGGTAAAGTGGCGTCATAATTGGCAACGTATTTTATTTTTTTATCGGTGACCTCGGAATCACTGAGCATGTCAATGTGCTTCATGCCCGGCTGTTCTATCTGGGAAGCAAGTGATAGGGCGGAAATAGTGGTTTCCATTCCGCTGATGAGGTCCTTGTCAAGCTTTATGGTACCGTCCTTTGTTTTGTAGTATTCAATGTATTTTTCCTGAGCCACCATACGTGCATTATCTTCAAGTATGATGCTGGCGTTACGCTGGTGGTTCAGGATCAACATTGGGGTAATGAAGATCACACATGCGAATATGACAAGGGTCAGTGCAAGTGAGGCCTCCACGGTATATGAAGAACGACATGATGAATGAAAGAGTATATTCAGTTGTTTAAGTATTGAGGATTTGTATTCTGATTGCATTTGTTCGTACCTGGAGTGTTTAAACATTGGCAAAAAGGATTTTCTGATGTTCATTTTCATGTCGGTTTCATTTAATGAGTGTCGTTTTTGTATTTGTAGTAAGTGGAAATGTTAAAGGAATAATCCTTATCAGGACCGGAACCGTATACAAGCGGGATGAACCCGTTATCATACATAACGTGTCTTGTATCGGTCTGTAAATCTATTCTGAGAGCGTAAAGACATTCGTCCATGGAAAAAGATGTTTCGGGATCCTTTCCCAGACCTTGTATGTTTTTCTCCATACGGCTGAGCATCCTTTTGTTTATCACAGACTGGTCAAGTATTCCCTGTCCGAGGAGGAAGGTTCTCAGATAGTCTCTGTAGGATAATCCTTTTTTACTGTTGTGATCAGCCTCTATGGAACGGCTGCTTCCGAAATCCAGAAGTCCTCCTATATCCATAGACCAGCTTTCTGAATCATGAAAAACAGGTACTTTACCGTTTGAAAGTAGAGTTTTCACATCTTTAATTGACTGTGCAAGTGCCCATATACCAAGTACAAAAAATGTGAAAACCGAAATAAGCGCCGGATTTGCCGTTACGCACAGGAAGGATGTCACAAATGCCCGTGCCTCATTTCGTTTGGCTGTATCTGAATAGAGGTAAATCAGGTTAAGTCCCTCTCTCAGTGTCACAAGCTTTGTGACGAATTCGGAAAGGTTCTCATAGTCACTTTCTTCGCCTCCGATAAGATACTCTATTTCAAGACCTGTATTCCCGCTTGGAGGAAGGGCATCCTTTGAGGGAACGCCATGGTGATAATAGTTGAAGTATTTTAATGCGTATTCACCCATGATTGCTATTTCCACAGGATTTAATGTGGAATCAGCTGCAAAATGTGGATTACTTACATTGGTTTTTGATTTTGAGGGAGTTTCCTGATCATCGGGAAGTACCATTGACAGAAGATTACCATTAAGAAATCCGCTGATCTGGTCGAGAAGCTGTTTGTTTTTGTTGTTTATCTCCGAAACATTTCCGTGGTAGCTTATAAGTGGAAAACTGCTCCAGTCATTTTCGGCACTGTTGTAGAAGACGGTGATCTCATAGGAAAAGTCATAATCCTCATCATCGTCGTCATCATCTTCACAGGCCTCAATGGCTTCTTCCAGCCACTCTTCAAATTCTATAACATCATTTTCAACACGATCGGCTTCGCTTCGGAGCCGCTCTGTTTGTGAAGGCATAGCTTCAATTTCAGCCCGCACGGATCCGTTTCCGGAAACATAATTCTCGTATTCTGAGATTTCGGCTTCTATTGCGGCTATACCCTCCGGTGAAAGTGAAGCTTTTCTTGATTCAAAATCATCCCTAAGCTCCCGGACCTTTAATGCAAGGCTGTCTGCGGCAGAAGTAAATTCCGCCACCGCCGAATCAATGGAATTAAGGGCATCTGTGAAATCATCTTTACGGCTGTAAAAACCGTAGGGATCCTCTGAAGAGAGCGAAGACCGGCAGTCATAATGACAGGCTGCGGAGTTTTTTGCGGCTGCATCAACATTGAATATGGCATTTTCCACCGCTTTAAGATCGTTGGAATCCAGAGAGTATTTTTTCTGCAGTTCCCGTATCTCTTTGGTTTCGTCGGTTCGCTTGAAAATATTCTGCAGTTCCCCGGACAGTTCGGATTCATTATGTTCCGATCCTGCAAAATGAATAAGGGAATCAATGAGGCCATAGTTCATATATTCAAGAACCTCTTCTTCAAAACAGGTATCCTCCGTTATGTGCCGGTGCTCAGAGAGAAGAATGTTCTCCTCTTTGAGGCTTCCGGGGAATAGATTGTGAGCTGTTCTGTAGGGCTCGGTAAAATCATAAAACTCTTCTGTAAGATCACCGTCTGTTCTGTACTGTAGTCCCAAGACCCTGTAATTCTCCCATAGGGTACGATGGTACTGGGAAAAAAGAGATTCCATGGATGCATCCGCTGCCACCTGCCAGAAGTATCTTTCACCTGCGGTCCTGCAGGATTCAACTATGGTAAGCAGCAGTGCGGCGATCATGGTAAAGCTCAGTGCCATAAAAATAGTCACAGAGCCTCTGGTAGAACTGCCGGGCATCAATATACGCTCTGAGCTGAGCTGTCTATCTGGTCAAAGATATTTGTGAGGAGATCATTGATCCTTCCCTTGAAAACGATGACAAGTGCAATGAGGACTACCAGAATGAGTACCAGCTCTATGGTTCCTATTCCGGATTCTCCGCTAAAGATATAGTTGATATGGTCCTTCAGAACATTCTTGAACTTCATTCCGTAATAGAAGAGTCCATATCTGAATTTCTCATGGATATTAATGATCTTTTCTGAGATGTCGTCGTCATGTCCTGATGGAAAACCAGGAAGGGTCAAAATGGCTGCAGTAGTTGTTGAATTCATGTTAATTCTCCTTCTGAGGGGTTACCTCTGTAAATTATTATTAAATCTCAATTTGATTATTGAGATAAAACAGCGTTTTATATATGTCTGCCGGAAAGAGTATTCCGGGCAGAACAGTAAGAAAAGGTTATTGAATAGCCGTAAGAGCGGGAACTATGATGATGACCATGACTATGGCAAGAAGCAGGAACAGCGGAAGCAGCAGCTTTGTACCGGCCTCTTCACCGAGACGTTTTGCTGTGGTCTTTCTCTGTTCAAAGGCATCGTTCATTTCCAGTTCCAGCATGGAACGGAGGTTTTTGGTGCCGTTCTTTCGATTTTGTTCTATAAGGCTTACAAGTTTTGTATAGGGTTTCAGATTGATTCGTTTGCCTAAATCGATATAGACCTCGGATTCGGGCATGTTTCTCTGAAATTGATAACAAAGGGTGCGTAACTCTTTGTAAAGAGGCCGGTCAGGGCGAAGTTTTCTTTTGATGAGATTGTCGTAATTGTCCGAAATGGTCAGGAAGGAGTTCTTTATGGTAAGTCCTGCTCCTGTATATACCATGAGCTTTGATACCAGATCAGAATAATCCAGCATCAGCATGGATTCACGTTTCTTTTTTTCTTCTTTTTCGAGGGAACCCTGTCTAAGGTAAAGGGCTCCGGCTGCAATGAGTCCGAGGAAGGGGAAAATAAGATAGGTATTATCCTGTGATTCGTGATAGCTTAAAATTAATCCGTTAAGCTCTGTTGGAAGTATAAGAGACTCGCTGCCAAGTCCTGATATATTTGCGTCATTGATTTTTTCCCTGAGAGCTTTGAGCAGAAGATCATATTCACTCAGTTTTTTCGGGATGACATTGACATAGATCTTATAGGGTTCCGAATGATATTTTACCTTTATGTAATCCTTTTGGGATTCGCTGGTCTCTTCTTCCGGGACTATATAGGTACTCATGATCAGTGAGAGATAGCCGGTAACAACAGATCCTTCGGGGATATCCTCATTTCTGACTTTACCGTCATCTTCTATAAGATGCCTGTATTTTCTGTAATCTGCAGGATCCTCAGTCTCCGGATAGAAATTCCAGGATAGTTCAACGCCGTAATCCTTAAGCTTTGTCACGAGACTAAGGTCATGATCCACTGAAGCGAGACTCTGGTCGTCCTTGATGATTATGCCCTCTATGTTTTCCACTATTTCCGCAAAGACCTTGTCGGCCTCGGCTTTAGTGTAGCGCCGGGGGCTTACAGTAATGTCTAAAGGCACATCCTTTCCTTCGGAAAGCCCGGAGACCTCCAGTGAGAAGGTTCTGTTGCTGCTGCCGTAGCTGCTGCGTTTAATGCTGTTGCCGTTGGTCACGATGGAGGAACTTATGGTGGAGAAAAAGACCAGAGCACTCAGGATAAGAGAAACTGCTATACATAGTATCTGTTCCTTAAGTACCTTTTGAGGTATTTTTTTAAATTTCAGTATCAGAGAGTTCCTGCCTTTTTTAAACAGGGACTTTAATTCAGAATTGTGTTTCATAGATTTAACCGGAATAGTGTCATTAGATTTCTATACTCATAATTCGATTCGCAAGAAAGATGGAAAGAAAGTAGATCAAAAGGCATATGGTCATGGTTATTCTTCCGAGAAAGGTGGTATAGAGAGAAACAAAGAAATCGGGGGACGAGAGGTTCATATATATGATTATGACAAAGGGGATGATGTTCATGACCCGCTGTTCAAAGATCTTTGAGGCGTTCAATGTCTTTATATCTTCGATTATCTGAACCTTATCACGTATGATGCCGGAGGTATGGGTGATGATCTGTACCAGATTTCCGCCATTTCTCTTGGCGATATTGAAGGTCTCTGCAAAATTGGTAATATCATCAAGACCTGAACGGAAGGCAAAATCGGAAAGCATTTCCTCCAAAGGTTTGTTAAGGCTGAAGCCGTTAACGATGGTCTCAAATTCTCTGAGTATCATGGAGCCTTCTCCAAACATATTTTTAAGCTCCGGAATAGAGGCACGAAATGAATTTTCCGTGGAATACCCTGCGCTTAAAAAGGATGAAAGAACAGCCAGAGATTCCTTGAACTGGTTAAGCAGTTCGCTTCTTCGTTTTTCTACAAGCTTTTTTCGTATTAAAAAGGGATAAATGAAGCATAAGGGCAACAGAATGAAAAACAGAATTCTGCTCCTGTAAAAGGTGTAGCTTATCAAAGCAGCGGCTATGGATGCCAGAAAGACATTACGCAGATATTCGATTATCGTGAAAGAATACTCACTGTAATCTGTTAATGAGCTTTTGGTTGTTTGAAAGGGATGAAAGCTTTTGAAGCTTTTTGCCATCGTATTTATACAGCTGATTGAGTATGATTTCGCCGTTTTCAATGCCTGTTACCTCCGAAATTTCTAAGACCCGACGTTTATGGTCCCTGGTTTTGCCAAGATGAATGATTATTTCTATAGCAGAAGCGATCATGCTCCTGATGGCGGGCAGAGGAAGATCTGCTGCCTGAAGTATCATGACCTCCATACGTTTCAGCATATCCCTGGCTGAGTTGGCATGCCCTGTGCTTATTGAACCGTCATGTCCCGTGTTCATCGCGTTGAGCATGTCCAGGGCTTCACCGCCTCTGACTTCACCAACGATGATTCTGTTCGGAGACATTCTTAGGGAAGCCTTTATAAGATCGGACATGCTTACCTGACCTTCACCTTCGGAATTTGCGTTCCTGGTCTCCATTGAAACGAGATTCGAAACACTTTGTATCTGGAGCTCGGCTGAATCTTCTATGGTTATGACTCGCTCGTCTGATGGGATATACTGACTTAAGGCGTTTAAAAATGTTGTTTTGCCGCTGTTGGTTCCGCCGGAGATGAAGATGTTATAACCGGCTCTCGTGAGAGCTTTCACAAATTCGGCAGCATCTTCGGTGAGGGATTTATAGGCTATGAGCTTTTCCATGGTTATGGGTTCAGGGAATTTTCTTATGGTAAGGGTGGGACCCTTAAGGGAAATTGGGGGAAGTACTACATGTACTCTGGAACCGTCCTCAAGACGGGCATCAACTATAGGATTACTTGTATTTACCGTACGGTTCACCTTGCTGACTATGGTCTGTATGACTTCTTCAAGCTGATCCTTGGATTCAAAGCTCCGGTTAAGCTTTTCCTGACGGCCGAAGCGTTCGATGAATATCTCCCTGTGGGAATTGATCATAATCTCGGTTATTTCCGGGTTGTCAAGGAGCTCCGAAAGAATGTCCAGGCGACGAAAGCTGTTGAAAATAGCCGATCGGAGATAAAGCTTGTTTTTCAGACTTAAATCTCTTTTTGTATACAAAAGCTCATCTATTTTGCTATAGAGCTCGTCATCCTCAAGGTTATGACCGTCTCGAAGTTCTGAAACGATCTGCTGTTTTAAATCTTTTTTTATTTCGTTTAAGGTATTCATATTTAATAGTAGATATAGTTCTTTATTACTGCGGAAGCATAGTCTAAAAGAGGATCATTTCCGGGAAGATTATCCGTGCCGGACTTAAATTGCCGTGTATCCGGGACTATGAGCTTTGTTATGTTATCAAGAACTTCGGTGGATTGGGATTTGGAAAGATGAGATTCAAGGAGTTCAAGTTTCAGATTTGATATTCGGTCATCCATGACCGGCATGAATATCCTGCTGGCCTGAGGAAGCAGAACTTCGATGCGGCTCAAAATGCTGTCAGTATCCAGTACTATGGCGTCTTTTCCTGATACAGAGCGGATATGCTCTATGAAATCGAAGAGTTCCTTTGAGTCAAGAGTGGTCAGGTCTTCAGGGGTCCTGACAGGCAGCAGGTGATCATAATCATCGGAATGATATATAAGATTCCTGAATCTTTCTCCGGAAAGCTTTCCTTCTTTGAAAAAATAGAAGGCTTCCGACAGGGTATCATGAAAAAGTGCATCGCAATGGGAATCTTCGAGATCAGATACTTCCTCCAGGGTTATGTATAGTACATTGCAATCGCGGCTCAGTGCCCTGGTCAGGCTCCTGGCGAAGGTGGTTTTACCGGAACGTCCTATGGGGCTGAAAACAAGGTATAATTTTGCCAGAGCCTCGGAATCCGTGCTTTTCGGACCTGAATCTTTTTTTCCGTAGAGGGACAGTATCTCACGAAGAATGTTCTCCCCGGACTGGTATTTATAGATTTCATGTTTATGTTCATTGTTTTTTTGAGAACCATTGTATGCTTCGGTGGGTGATTCTGACAGGTGTATCAGGGATTTGGCCGGAATCTTATAAAGAGGATCCTTTAAAGATGCGCGGATTTCTTCTTCGGATGGATTTCCTGACGACAGTACATCAGATCCATGCCTGGAAGACTTTGCCTCACTGCCCACCAGAAGCTCTATGGGATGATCCTGGGAGAAGCTCTCCAGAGTTTTGTAATCATGAAATGAGTAGACTGTAAAGGGACAGTTGGAATGGGCAGAAGCAAATTTTTTGAAGCGATCACTGTAAATCTGATCCTCATCAAAAAAGGCAAGAATATGCTGCATGGTAATCTCCTTATGAATAATAGACTCTGTTTTCTGCTGCTGACTTATTGCGGCTCATTGAAAACAGTAAGTGACCAGTCTCGGAATTGCACCGAGAAAAACAGGTACAGCCAGGGGAAGAGAACTTCGTTTTGGAATTCTTATGTAGGCTCCGAAATTTCTCAATAGTTTGTCTTTGAAACAAAATATTTTGTTCTTTCCCGATTTGTGAGGGGCGATTCTTAATATAATGAGGGGAACATGAATATTAAGAACGGGTACCGGACTGAAATGATTTTTTGGGGTGAGATGGTTACAGTACCGGTAATTACGGGCTGAGATTTCTGTTTCAGCTTTGCTGATCAGAATAAATGCAAGGGCAAGCAGCAGTCCCGGAAAGATCAGGAGGATTCCTTCATAAAAGCCTGTCCAGGATAGTGTGAGTGCCAGAAGCTTGGCATCACCTGCCCCTGCATGAGTCATGGCGGTGATAACTGAAAGCATCATTCCGATGATGAGAAAATGAGTGAGAAAACTCAGGGGACATAAAAGGTTTAGGGCACCTTGTCCTTCCATCAAAGAGATACATCGAAAATTCAGGAACATTCCGAGGGATAGATACGTTCCGATCAGAAGATTTGGGATACGTCGATCATATAGATCAGTGAGAGCAGCTCCGAAGAGAAACTGCAGAAGAATCAGGTTTGATGCTATCATGTTGCCTCCGTATGAATTTGTGAGTTCAGTATAGGGTGGAAGCCTGATATTGCATATAGTCTGTTTTCAGACCTTGTCTAAAATCAGACTATATGTTCTGTGAAATAAAAACAAAATAGTATAATTATGCATGTTTGATGGAAAATAATAAAAAAACCGCTTAAATACGCAGGTTTTGAGATGATAAAAGGATGAATTTTTAAGCAGTCAAATTTCCGGATAAGGCAGAAAAACATATTCCTTGTCGAATGACAACAAAACAATCGGAGCTTTATGGTGATTTTCAACAAATGCCTTGATTTTTCGTAATTATTAATACGTACTCAATTGATAAACACGGGCGATATGCTAAAATATCAAGGTCCAAAAGGAGAATGATTTTATGAATATAATTTTACTTTCAGGTGGATCGGGAAAAAGATTATGGCCCCTTTCCAACGATATAAGATCCAAGCAGTTTATAAAGATATTCAAGGATTCCGACGGAAGCTATGAATCCATGATCGAGAGAGTATACCGTCAGATACGTAAGGTGGACAGTGATGCCAATGTTACCATTGCCACATCAAAGACCCAGGTCTCTTCGATACTGAATCTCCTGGGTGACAAGGTTAATATTTCTGTGGAACCAACCCGTCGTGATACATTTCCGGCCATCGTACTGGCAACCGCATATCTCAGGGAGAAGTGCGGAGTTTCAGAGGAAGAGTCTGTGGTGGTATGTCCGGTGGATCCCTATGTTAATGATGACTATTTCAGTGCCTTGAGAAATCTGTCGGAGCAGGCAGACAAAGGAGAGGCAAATCTGGTACTTATGGGTATAGAGCCCACATTCCCTTCCGAAAAGTACGGATATATCATTCCCGAAAGTGAGGATGAGGTTTCCTGTGTAAAGACCTTTAAGGAAAAGCCTGATATGAAGACCGCAGAGGGATATATCGGTCAGGGGGCATTGTGGAACGGCGGTGTTTTCGCATATAAGATAAAGTACGTGCTGGATCGGGCCCATGAGCTCATAGATTTTACCGGTTATCAGGATCTTTTTGATAAATACGAGACACTGAAGAAAATAAGCTTTGACTATGCTGTTGTTGAGCACGAACCCAGGATTCAGGTCATGCGTTTCAAAGGCGAGTGGAAGGATATCGGAACCTGGAATACCCTGACAGAAGAGATGTCGGAGCCTGTCATAGGGGCCGGAGTTCTGGGAGAGAACTGTGAAGATGTCCATATCGTAAATGAGCTGAGCATTCCCATACTTGCCATGGGAATGAAGGATGTGGTTATTTCAGCCAGTTCTCAGGGAATTCTGGTAAGTGATATAGATGCAAGTGCCCGCATTAAAACCTATGTCGATAAGCTCCCTGACAGAATAATGTTCGCAGATAAATCCTGGGGAGATTTCCACGTGCTTGATGTTTCGGAAAATGCCATGACAGTGAGAGTAGTGGTTAAGCCCGGACATCATATGAGCTATCACAGCCATCACGGAAGAGACGAGGTCTGGACTGTCATTTCCGGTACAGGCACAGTGACCATAGACGGAGTTGAAAGAACGATAAAGGCAGGAGACTCGGTGAATATCCCTAAGGGTACAAAGCATACAGTGAGAGCCGGTGAATCAGAGCCTCTGACCATGATAGAGATTCAGATGGGTACTGAAATATCCGTTGAGGATAAAGAGAAATACTTTTTGGATAAATGATGGAGAATTATATGGATTATTTTGAAGAATATAAGCGTTGGACCGAGCTTGCAAAGGGGGCTGACGAAGATATAGAGAAAGAACTTCTTGATATGGAGGGTGATGAAGGAAAGATCGAGGATGCTTTTTACAGAGATCTGGAGTTCGGCACCGGAGGACTCAGGGGAGTTATCGGCGCAGGAACCAACCGTATGAATGTCTACACCGTTCGAAAGGCATCTCAGGGACTCGCGAACTATGTGGTGAGCAGGTATCCGGCAGAGAAACGACGTATCGCAGTCTCCAGAGACAGCCGTATAAAATCAGATGTCTTTGCAAGGACCGCTGCATCGGTCTTTGCCGCCAACGGAATAGACGTTTATATCTATGAGGATATCATGCCTACACCCTGTCTCAGCTTTGCGGTAAGAGAGCTTGACTGTGCAGCAGGCGTCATGGTTACGGCCAGCCACAATCCTTCAAAGTATAACGGTTATAAGGTATACGGGGATGATGGGTGCCAGATCACAACCGGAGCTGCGGCGGAAATATTGGCAGAAATCGAAAAGACAGATATATTCAGCGGCATTAAGAGCCTTGAATTCAGAACAGAGGGTACAAGAGATGAGGCAGAGTCAATTACAGTTGATGGTTCATCTGATGGAAGAACAGGAAGGATCTATCTGATAGGACCGAAGGTCTATACCGATTTCATCGAAAATGTTAAGGCTCAGTCGGTTCTTTCGGATGGAGATGCCGTAGACAGAAACGTTGCCATAGTTTATTCACCTCTTAACGGCACAGGATTAAAGCCTGTCACCAGAGCCCTCAGGGAGAGCGGCTATACAAACATCACTGTTGTAAAGGAGCAGGAAGCTCCGGACGGCAATTTCCCGACCTGTCCATACCCTAATCCTGAGATCAAAGAGGCCATGGCACTCGGCATGGAATATGCAAGGAGGGAAAACGCGGATCTTCTGCTGGCAACCGATCCGGACTGTGACAGAGTCGGAATCGCCGTTAAGGATGAAAGAGGAGAGTACCGCCTTTTAAGCGGAAATGAGACAGGCATACTGCTCCTTGACTATATTGCGAGCCTTCGAAAGAAGAACGGAAGCATGCCGGAGAATCCGGTTATGGTAAAGACCATAGTCACCATGGATATGGCAGAGCGTATTGCTGAGCACTACGGAATAAAGACAGTCAATGTACTTACCGGCTTTAAATTCATAGGTGAGCATATAGGAAGACTTGAAAGTGAAGGCAGGGAAGATGATTACATATTCGGGTTCGAAGAGAGTTACGGCTATTTAAGCGGTGGATATGTGAGAGACAAGGATGCCGTTGACGGAGCCTTCCTTATCTGCGAGATGTTCTCATATTACAAGACAAAGGGCATAAGTCTTCTGGATAAGCTTTCAGAGCTTTACAGGGAGTATGGCTATTGCCTGAATACACTTCACAGCTTCCAGTTCGAGGGATCCGCAGGCTTTGAAAAGATGCAGAGGATAATGCAGCAGTTCCGCATGGATTCTTATGAGGCAAAGCTTCAGGGCGCATCAGTACCTGAGGATAAGCCGGGACAGCATCAGGCCGAGGCATTGGAAAGCTTCGGATGTAAAAAGATAGAAAAGCTCCTGGATTATAAGCCGGGACTTGAGGGACTTCCAAAGTCCGATGTGCTTAAGTATCTGCTGAGCGATCATTGTTCTGTGGTCATCCGCCCGTCGGGAACAGAGCCAAAGCTTAAAGCATATATCTCCATAAGCGCGGAAAGCCGTGAGGAGGCGGAAGCTGTTGAAGAGAAGATAACTTCAGAGCTTCAGGAAAGAATGAAGTAAATGACAGCCCGCAGCAATCAGATTTAGTTTTACAGTTCAGCTGCATATAAAAAAACCGGTGAATTGTCCGATTACCGAATCGGACAGTTCACCGTTTTTTTATTGTGGAATAAGGCTTGAGACTGATGGTGTTTTTTAGTGCCCCCAGAGTCTTTGGAAGGAGTAAAAATATAAAAACAAAATAAAATTAGCACTCGACACTTGAAAGTGCTAACAACCGAGCTATAATCATTAGTAACAGAGGGAAACAGATCCGGAGGTTTTCCCTGTATATTATTTGAGGAGGACTTCAGTTTATGAATATTAATAAGTTCACTAAGAAATCAATCGAAGCTATAAATAAATGTCAGGATATAATCACAGAATACGGTAATCAGTATGTTGAGCAGATACATATTTTATACAGCCTTATCACCATTGATGAGAGCCTTATCGCCCAGCTTCTGAAGAAAATGGGAGTTCCTGTGGAGAGGTTCACCGAAAGTCTGGAATCTGAAATCTCAAAACTTCCGAAGGTCACAGGAACAGGTCAGATGTACATGTCTCAGCCCGCAAATCTGGCTCTCACAAGGGCTGAGGATCATGCAAAGTCTATGGGAGACGAGTATGTTTCCGTGGAGCATATTTTCCTTTCCATCATGAAGGAAGCGGATTCTACGGTAAAGCGCCTTTTAAACGAGTTTAACATTACAAAAGACGGCTTCCTTAAAGCACTTTCCGAAGTACGCGGAAACCAGAGGGTGGTTTCGGATAATCCGGAGGATGTTTATGATACCCTGAACAAGTATGGATATGAGATGGTGCAGCATGCCAGGGATCAGAAGATGGATCCCATCATCGGACGAGATGATGAAATCCGTAACATCATAAGGATTCTGAGCAGAAAGACAAAGAACAATCCGGTTCTTATAGGTGAGCCAGGTGTCGGTAAAACAGCCGTAGTAGAAGGTCTTGCCCAAAGGATAGCAAAGGGTGAAGTTCCGGAGAGTCTTAAGGATAAAAAGGTATTTGCCCTTAATATGGGTTCTCTTGTGGCCGGAGCAAAGTACAGAGGAGAATTTGAGGAGAGACTTAAGGCGGTTCTTGATGAAGTTAAAAAATCCGAAGGACAGATACTTATGTTCATCGATGAGCTTCACACTATAGTGGGAGCAGGAAGAACAGACGGTGCCATGGATGCGGGAAATATCCTTAAGCCCATGCTGGCAAGAGGAGAGCTTCACTGTATCGGTGCCACTACCCTTGACGAGTACCACAAGTATATAGAAAAGGATGCGGCTCTTGAGAGACGTTTCCAGCCTGTACAGATAGATGAGCCAGATGTGGAGGATACCATTTACATTTTGAGAGGTATCAAGGAAAGCTACGAGCAGTATCATGGAGTTACCATTACGGACAATGCACTTGTGGCGGCAGCAGCATTATCCGACAGATACATCTCCGACAGATTTCTTCCGGATAAGGCCATAGATTTGGTGGATGAAGCCTGCTCTATGGTGAAGACCCAGATGGAATCCATGCCTGAGGATATGGCTGAGATCCAGAGCAGGATAGCCCAGCTGAGGATGGAGCAGATATCCCTCAAGAAGGAAGATGATAAGCTCTCAAATGAACGTCTGCAGGAGATAGAGAAG
>DFGZ01000105.1 GCA_002371295.1 Oribacterium sp. UBA3737
TTGTTTTAATAACTAAATCAGATATCTTCCTTTGTGGAAAGCAGTATTCTGTCGTTGTTTAATGCCTTTCCTGCATTCTCCTCGAATTTATCAAGAAGATCCGTAATGGTCATCCGTGAGCGTTCCTCACCCTTTACATCGAATACGATGTTTCCGTTGTTCATCATAAGGGTTCTGTTTCCAAGTTCCAGAGCCTGATTCATGTTGTGTGTAACCATGAGGCAGCTTATATGGTTCTCTTCGATGATCTTCTTTGTGAGATCCAGTACCTTTGCTGCTGTTGATGGGTCAAGAGCTGCAGTGTGCTCATCCAGAAGCAGGAGCTTCGGTGTGACCATAGTGGCCATGAGAAGTGTAAGGGCCTGACGCTGTCCTCCGGAAAGGAGCCCTACGGGGTGATTCATTCTGTCCTCAAGACCCATATCAAGAAGTGAAAGCTGTTCTCTGAATTTATCTCTCTCGGTCTTTGAAACATGGCTGAACAGACCCCTCTTGTGTTCACTGGCACGAAGGTATGCAACAGACAGGTTCTCCTCTATGGTCATATGAGGAGCGGTTCCCATAAGCGGGTCCTGAAAGAGACGTCCTATATAGCGGCTTCTGGTATGCTCCGGAGTAAAGGTGATATCCTCTCCGTCCAGCTCTATGAAGCCGGAATCAGTGTAGAAGGAACCGGCGATGGCATTGAACATGGTGGACTTACCGGCGCCGTTTGAACCGATGATTGTGGCGAAATCTCCGTCCTGAAGCTCCAGGTTAAGGTCGGTAAGAGCCTTCTTCTCGTTGACTGTTCCTGTATTAAAGGTTTTGAAAACGTGTTCTATCTTAAGCATTGGCCTTATCTCCTCTCATGCTTTTTCTTTCCAGCATGGCTGTCCGCTGCTTATGCTTGAAGGCAATGAGCTGCTTTGCTCTCGGTGCCGCGATGGCTACGGCGACGATGACTGCGGAAACCAGTTTAAATGCCTCTGTAGGGACATTGAGACGAAGGGCGATGGAAATGATGAAACGGTAGAAGCATGAGCCTGCAACCATTCCCAGGATCCTGAAGATCATCCTTCCCTTTCCCATGAGTGTTTCACCGATTACAAGAGAAGCAAGGGCGATGGTGACCATACCTGTTCCCAGGTTGATATCACAGGTTTTGTTGTACTGTCCGATGAGGCAGCCTGCAAGACCGGTCAGTGCATTGGAGCAGCAAAGACCTACCGTGATGGTGAAGATGGGGTTGATGGATGAGGCACGTACCATGGCCGGGCTGTCTCCTGTTGCACGGATGGAAAGACCAAGGGTTGTTCCCAGGAACCACTTGATGAGGAGACATACTGCTGCAACTATCACCGCAAGAAGAATGAGGTTACACCAGTCTTTCCAGAAGGTGCTTGAACTCAGATTTTTGAAAAGTGAGAAAATGGTATCTGTGCCGAAGATGGAGACATTGGAACTGAAACCCATGACCGCCAGGTTAACGGTGTATAGTCCTGTGTTCACTATGATTCCTGCGAGAATGCTTTCCACTCCGAATTTTGTCTGAAGAAGTGCTGTAACATATCCCGAGCAGATTCCTGCAAGCATAGCTGCGGGAATTGCAAGGAAAGGATGCCCTGCTATGGTGACGATGGCACCGACCGCACATCCCAGTGTGTAGCAGCCGTCTGTGGAAAGATCACAGATATTCAGGATTGAGTAGCTGATAAAAAGAGAAAGAGCTACAAGGGAATAAATGAGTCCCACCTCAAGTGCGGTACGGACTATGCCTGCTGTTAAAAAGCCAGTCAATGGTGTTTCCTCCTAAAACTTACTGATACCAACAAAAGGCTTCCCGATGTGTTATCCGGGAAGCTGCTTTGTCATTTGTTAAGACATAGTGAGTTAAAAACTATGTATGTCTTCATCATTATAATTCATATTTATGTGAGGTTAAAGTACTCTTAGGCAGATACCTGAGGGTAATGCCGAAGGGGGATATTTTATAAATCACTCTGAATTTAATTTGAAATTACTTTGAGAACTCCTGCTCGGTCTTTGTCTCAACAACCTGTGTGCAAAGAGGCTCAATGGCTGTCTTTACATCTTCGATCTTAAGTCCGAGTGCCTCACAGGTATCTGTGTTAACTGTAGCGATACCGTTGTCAAATGTCTGAACCGGGAATGTAGCTGTGTCTCTTCCGTCTACAAGTATCTCTGCTACCATGTCAGCGGTTGCTGTACCGAGATTTGCGTAATCAACGCCGTAGCCCATGAAAGCACCGTTGAGGGCGAAGCTGTCTGCACCTGCGTAGTGAGGAATCTTTGCATCCAGGAACTTTTCATAGATTCCGAGCTCTGCCTGCTGGATAGTGTTGTCTGTCGGTGTGAATACCGCATCAACGCCTTCGGCTACAAGAGCGTCTGCTGCAGCCTGAACCTCATCTGTCTTTGTTCCTGTCTTCTCGATGTACTTGATGCCCTTTTCGTCAAGATACTTCTTGGCTGCGGCTATAGGCTGTTTTGAAGCATCCTCTGAGTTGGAGTAAAGAAGACCTACATAGTCGGTATCAGGATTTACTGCAAGCATGAGATCCATGATGGCATTTGTATTAAGCGCATCTGAGGTACCGGTAATGTTTGCTCCGGGATTCTCCATGGAAGAAACAAGGTTGGCTGTGACAGGATCCGATACTGCTGAAAATACAACGGGGATTCCCTTATCCTCCACTGCAGCCTGAACTACCTGTGCAGCAGGTGTTGCGATAGGGATGATCACGTCAACTTCATCTGAAATCAGTTCACTTGAGATCTGGTTGAGCACACTGGCATCGCCCTGTCCGTTGAAGGTGTAATCCGCATAATTGAAAGTAACGCCCATGCTGTCTGAAAGTCTGTCGAGCTCAGAAGCAACATTGTCCTTTATCTGATTAAGTGATGGGTGATCCATGAAAAGGACG
Organism: Oribacterium sp. UBA3737; assembly: GCA_002371295.1. The sequence continues at coordinate 2,928 of DFGZ01000105.1, forward strand.
ATTCCTACTTTATATTCTTTATTGTCCTGAGGCGCTGTTTCTGTAACGGCCTTTGTGGTCTCCGGTGCCTTCGCTGTTTCGGGTGCTGATGCACCGCATGCTGCAAGAGATGCTGCCATAAGAGTTGCCATAGACGCTGCGATTAACTGTTTCTTCATTTTGTTTTCCTCCAATTTTGTTACGTCAGTTTGTGATGATTCGTTTTTACTGGAGCGCCATTGTGATACTAAAAAAGCCTCATGTCAGGATTACTCCTGACATGAGGCGAATGTTTAAATCCGTGGTACCACTCATATTACCTTTAAAAATAAAGGTCACTTTTCACATACCAGCATATGTGCTGCCTGATAACGGTGCAGAACCCGTTGCCGCATACTCGACTGAATAAATCTTTCTGAGCACCCTCCAGAGTCCATTCGTCTATCCTTCCATACCGCATTTCCACCGTCAGCGGCTCTCTATGATGTTACAGATAAAGTACTTCTCTCTGTCATCGGTTTAAGATTATTTATTTAACGGTACTTTAACACGTTGAACCGGAAGTGTCAATAGAGACAAATAATTTATTATCTGTTCATATGGACAAATGATTAATTAATTATCTGTTCACAGAGACAAATGATCAATTAATTATCTGTTCATCTCGCTGTGGAATCCGGTGGAGTAATGATCTTCGATAACGGCGTTGATCTCAGCAAGGTTACTCTGAGGAAGATCTCCCGGTATGGTGTTCTTCATGGAGGAGGTGGCATTACCATATTTCACAGCCTCTCTTACATCACCGCCTGAACTGATAAGACCATAGAGTGCACCGGAAATATATGAATCTCCTGAACCGATACGGTCAACAACATCGATGTTCTTGTATGGAGGTTCCTCAAAGAACCTGTCAAGC
>DFGZ01000097.1 GCA_002371295.1 Oribacterium sp. UBA3737
GCCATACATACAGGTACGTTTCCGAATCCGAGCTCTGTAAGACGGTCCAGAGATTTCTTTGCCTTTGCATCAAAATCCACTCCGTCTGCTCCGTAGATCTTTGTGGCTACGGCCTCGATCTTATCGAAAAGAGAATCGGAAAGCTTTTGTACAGGCGTAAAATCCGACTTCTTTGTTTCAAGGGTTCTGACTACAGCCTCTGCAAGTGCTGTACCGCCCTTTCCGCCTTCTCCGTGAACCTTTGAAAGAGCAAATTCCGCACCCTTGTCACGGCAGAAGTTTTCCACAAACTGAAGCTCTGCTTCCGTATCAGATGCGAACTGATTGATAGCGACTACTACAGGTACTCCGTAGGTCTGCAGGTTCTCGATGTGCTTCTCGAGGTTTACGATACCACTCTTGAGAGCCTCGATATTCTCAGCGCCAAGCTCTGCCTTGGGAACACCGCCGTTGTACTTTAGGGCACGTACTGTTGCAACAAGAACAACAGCATCAGGAACAAAGCCGGCCATCTGGCACTTGATGTCAAAGAATTTTTCGGCACCGAGATCGGCACCGAAGCCTGCCTCTGTGACTGCGATCTCACCCAGCTTCATGGCAAATCTTGTTGCCTGAACGGAATTGCAGCCGTGAGCGATGTTCGCAAAAGGTCCGCCGTGAACTATGGCCATGTTGTGCTCGAGGGTCTGGATGATGTTTGGCTTGATGGCATCCTTGAGAAGAGCTGCCATAGCTCCTGTTGCATGAAGGTCTTCTGCAGTTACGGGCTTTCCGTCCACGTCGTATGCAACGATGATACGAGCGAGGCGTACCTTTAAGTCGTCCATATTATCTGCAAGGCAGAGAACTGCCATGATCTCTGAGGCAACGGTGATGACAAAGTGATCCTCTCTAACAACACCGTCAGTTTTTCTTCCCATTCCTATGATGATATTACGGAGCTGACGGTCGTTCATGTCTTCACATCTCTTCCAGTTGATGCTCTTTAAATCGATGCGAAGCTCGTTGCCCTGCTGTATATGATTGTCGAGGAGTGCGGCAAGGAGATTGTTGGCACTGGTTATAGCGTGGAAATCTCCTGTAAAATGAAGATTCAGGTCCTCCATGGGAACTACCTGAGCGTAGCCGCCGCCTGCAGCACCGCCCTTGATTCCGAAGCAGGGTCCGAGAGAAGGCTCTCTCAAAGCTACTACGGTTTTCTTTCCGATATGATTTAATGCATCTGCAAGACCGATGGATGTTGTAGTCTTACCCTCTCCTGCCGGTGTAGGGTTGATGGCTGTTACAAGAACAAGCTTTCCATCAGGCCTGTCCTTGATTTTTGACCAGAGCTCGTTGCTGAGCTTTGCCTTGTACTTTCCGTACTGCTCCAGATCATCCGCATCGATGTTGTATCTTGCCGCAACATCTGTGATGCGCTCCATCATGGCTTCCTGTGCGATTTGAATATCAGACTTCATTTTTTACCTCTTTCTCCTCTTTGATAGACAACAGAAAATCTATGATGCAAGAGAGGGAATTCTCGAAAAGGACTTATGTCAAAGTCTTTGTTCGGAAATCCATTCTCCTATATCAACAAATAAAAAGAAATTATGAAAACAGTGAATCAAATTCCGCAAGAGTCATAAGTATCTTACGGGGCTTGGTGCCCTCTTCAGGGCCGACAACATTGGCATCCGCAAGCTGATCCATGATTCTTGCAGCGCGGTTGAATCCTATACGGAATTTACGCTGAAGCATACCGATGGATGCCTTCTCGGACTCGATGATAAGCTGTCCCGCATCATGGAAAAGCTCATCCATGTCACTCTGGGCTCCGCCTGAGCTTCCGGCACCTCCGCCGGACTGAACCTTCGCCTGGATGTCCTCGCTGTACTCCACATCGCCCATTGTCTTTTTGATGAACTCAGTTACGGCCGAAACCTCCTGATCGGAAACAAAGGCACCCTGAACTCGTACAGGCTTAGGAATACCCTGAGGGAAGAAGAGCATATCTCCCTTTCCGAGAAGCTTCTCCGCACCGTTCATATCGATGATGGTACGGGAATCGGTTCCTGAGGATACCGCAAATGCGATACGGCTTGGGACATTGGCCTTGATAAGACCTGTGATGACATTTACTGTCGGACGCTGGGTTGCGATAACAAGGTGCATTCCCGCAGCTCTTGCAAGCTGAGCGATACGACAGATGGCATCCTCCACTTCCTGGCTTGAGACCATCATAAGGTCAGCCAGCTCGTCGATGATGATAACTATCTGAGGTAGCTTTTCCGGTTTCTGGTCTTCCGGAATCTCAGGATCGTTGATGATTCTTTCTATTTTTTCATTGTAGCCCTTCAGGTCTCTGGAACCTGTTTCGGCAAATTTCTTATATCGTTCTGTCATTTCCGCCACGGCCCAGTTGAGAGCGGCGGCAGCCTTCTTTGGATCCACTACCACAGGGATGAGAAGGTGAGGTATTCCGTTATAGACACTAAGCTCTACTACCTTCGGGTCCACCATGATCATACGGAGCTCCTCAGGCTTGTACTTGAAGAGCATGGACATGATAAGAGTATTTATACAAACAGACTTACCTGAACCGGTAGAGCCGGCGATGAGAAGGTGAGGCATCTTTGCGATGTCTGTAACGATGGTCTTTCCTGAAATGTCTTTACCTACACCAAAGGCGATCTTTGACTTCGAGTCAGAAAATTCAGGACTTCTCAGCACATCACCAAGGTGAACTATGGAGCTGTGCTTGTTGGGAACTTCTATACCCACGGCGGATTTTCCGGGGATAGGTGCCTCAATACGGATATCTGTGGCGGCAAGTCTCATCTTGATATCGTCCGTAAGAGAAACGATCTTTGAAACCTTGACACCGATATCCGGCTGTATTTCATATCTGGTAACAGAAGGTCCCACAGAAATATCAGTGATCTTTACTTCGATATCGAAGCTCTTCAGGGTTTCCTGAAGAATCACGGCGTTCTGACGGATTTCTTCTCTTGAATCCATATCCTGTGCTCCGCCTGATGACAGGAGGCTTAAAGGAGGAATGACATAAGGCTTCTGAGGCTTCTTCTGCTTTATCTCCTGCTCCACCTTCCTGTTGTCTGCTTCAGTCGGGGTGTTTTCAAGCTTTTCACGATCAAGCTGTGTCTGAGGCTTCTTTACAACAGGCTCAACATCAACCTCGATGACCTTGCCTCCCGCAGTAACTATACGTCTTGTTCCTGCTTCGGTCATATCACCGCTTGAAATTACAGACGGTCTGTCAGAAGGAACAGCAGGTTCTTCTGCGAAGTCTTCTGTATATGCTTCTTCAGAAGCATAAGCATCATCCGATGAATCGTCAGCGATACTCTCTTCCACCGGTGCTATGGTAAGGATGTTGCCGGGAACTTCATCAGAGGTCTCGTCAGTATCATCCTGCTCCATCTCTTTATCATAAGAGGTGGTATATCTGTTATCGAATGCACCGGATATGATATTGCCCGAAGCTTCCATACTTTCCTCGGAATCTGAGATATTCTTTTTGAAAGGATCGGCAGAGAAATCATCATTGATATCCGTGATGGAAATCTCCGGAGCCTGATCTTCACTGATATGCGGAACTCTTGCCTCAACAGATATATCAACATTCTCTTCGAAAGCGGATGCAGAAGCGCCGTAAGAAGCAGAATCATCTGTTTCAGCTGCAGAATCTGAGTGGTTTACCGACATGCGGTTAAATGCAGCATCAAGAGCTGCTTCTACTGCATCGTAGGACTCACCTGAAGTTGTTGTTTCAGCTATGTCAGTGCTTTCAGCAGTGACTGCATCGGAAGATGGAACGGAAGTGGCTGCTGCTGTTGCAGAGGCTCCGTTAAGAGTCTCCGGACGAGGCTTAATGTTGTATTTGGATGCCTTTGGTCTCGGTAATGTAGACGGATCCACGAGCATAACAGGTGTGTGCTTTACATTGAGAGGAAGCTCAACTGTGTTGTCCTTATACTCGTCAGGTCCGAGAAAACGATTGGCATCATCAGTCTCAGGCTCCTTTGTTTCAGGGAATTCTGCATCATACTGTGAAGCTTCATTCATCTCGGGCTCATCGAAATAAGGAAGATCATCATAGCTCTGATTCTCCTGAACCTCAGGTGCAGGCTGTAAAGCCGGAGCAGCCGATGACTGATCGGTAATGGAAAAGTCAACACGCCTTTGAGCCAGCTCACGCTGCTGTGCTTCTCTGGCCAGTCTCCTCTCCTCTCTGTGGATACGTGCTGATTCGGTGACATTGGTCCAGTCCTCCTTTGCACGCTCGGTGGCACGAAGTGCTGCAAGGCTTGAGCTTTCTGCAATCATCCTTGCAAGAGGCTTACCTGTTATGTAAATGAGACATATGAAACAAGCCGCCAGAAGTATGAGCATGGAGCCTACATTTCCCGCAATGGTAAAAAGTACCATGGCAAGGGCTCCGCCAATGATTCCGCCGCCGGTTCCCTGCTGTGAGCCTTCTTTGTAAAAATCCGCCAGACTCATATTGGTGACACCGCCCCCGAAAGTGAGCTGGAAAATAGCTGAGATAAAGATCAGCATAAAGAGGGCTGTTGTCATGCGGAATGTTGCGTATGGATTGTCAAGATTTGACAGGATGAATACAACTACGAAGCTTAATAATATAGGAAAAAGGAAACCCATGATACCGAATAGTCCAAGCTGTACGCTCTTTAACACAGCTCCCACGGGTCCGCAAAGTCCTAAATTAGCTAAAAATAAAAATGCAGAAACTGCGAATGTAATAATAATCGCAACTTCATCACCCATCATAGGTGCATCATAAGTGTTCTTTTTGGAACGGCTGCTTTTTGAAGCGGCCTTCTTGGTTTTATTTTTACTACCCTTTGGTCTACCCATTTATTCCACCTTAAAATTGCAAAATATAACTCATATAGTATAGAACAAAAAAATCATAAAATCCATCTCCTAAAAACTCATGTTCTATTTTGATGAAATGTGACACCGCCTAAAGAGTGAATTTATATTGTTTTATGAAATTTGAACATGTTTCATTTGACTTTAAAAACCTGCGGTGATACCTTATGCTTAAAGACATAAAATTGTATGTCTTTAAATACACAGCTACCGGTTTCGAGTTTGTTGCAGGTGTCTGTGTCCATATTGAACTATATGGTTTTTATATGTAAAATTCTGCTGAGAAATTCAGTAAAATGGAGATCGTTATGACAAATGTTGCTATCGTAAGCCCCGATCATTCACTTGAGCCGGTTGATAAGGTTATAGCTGAACATGATTTCGGCTGTCAGTTCTATAAGTATATGTATAAGAAGCTGTCGGATATAGATGATATATATCAGGACTGTAAGGGGAAGTGTGATGTTATCTTTTTCTCCGGAGAACTGGGTTATCATTACATAAAGAATAAATTTCCGGATATCAGGATACCCTGCACCTTTACAGCCTATGAACCTATAGATGTGCTGTCGATACTTCTTCAGTTCAAGATAGAACATCCTGCCACACCTCTTAACCGTATATTCTGTGATTTCCTGACTCCGACAAACAACTACATGGGAATCAGGCAGTATATAAGGAAGGAAGACTGTCCCTATTTCTTTGAGGACACCCACTATGACTATAAGCATATAACTGCTTATGCAAAGAAGCTGTGGGATGAAGGAAAGATAGATTACATACTCTCCCGCTCCATCAACAATCTGAAAAGGCTGGATGAAATACACATTCCGTATGTGGCGGTATTCCCTTCTGAGGACATGATCATTAAGTCCATAAGATCTGCCATGAAAGAGCTCAGGCTTAATCAGATTGAGCAGAAGGACGAGTTAAGCATTCTCATAAGACTTCCTTTCGGTGAAGATATAGAACAGGAGGAGCAGGAATACAGAGAAGCTACCGTGTATAAGATGCTTGCGGATTATCGTAAGGATACACACCGTCACTTCTCGATTTCACAGGGCTTCAACCAGTTTGAGATACATGACCGTCTTGAGGCAGGGACATTTGAAATAGATAAGCTGAGACCTTTCCTTCTCAGGATGAAGAAGGAGCTTGGTTTTGCCTTCAGAATCGGTGCCGGAATGAGCTCTTCGAAGGAACGCTCCAGATATTTTGCGGAGCACGCTCTCATGGAGGCCAACAGATACGGAAGGAACGATGCGTTTTTCGTCGGTGAGGAAGGCAAGGTGACTGGACCACTCAGTTCCGACACCCAGCTCATGTACAATTATTCCAATGAAAAGGCCCTGAACTTCTCCCGCGAGAACGGAATCAATGAGACCAATATACTTAAGCTCATAAGCATGTTTGAGCAGGATGAAAAGCAGGTGATAAGCTCCCATGAGCTGTCTTCTCTTCTCGGAATCACACCGAGATCCGCAAGCCGTATCCTTGCAAAGCTTCTGGATCTCCATATCATCCGTCTCACGGAAAATGAGATTCAGGACAAGTCAGTACGTCAGGGCCGCCCGACTCATTACTTCAATTTCAATGTGATGGAGTTCCGGAATGCGCTGATGTGATATAAGTGTCATAAGTCTTCCTCCACTTGTGCTTGCACAAAAGTGGAGGATAGACTTCATGACACGCCCCACATGACTGGTGGCAGATTCCGTAGGAATCTGGCATATAGCACCAGCCCTTCGCGAAGCGAACTAAATGGGCTGACGTTCCCAGAAGCGCATAGCGCGAAGCGGTCCGATATCGACTTTTGACACTCACGTCATGATATTAGAAAAAAAGACCTGTGTAGAGAGCTATGAAAGCTCTTGCACAGGTCTTTTTTTTCTAAAGTCATCGTGTGTCCGTCAATATTGCTCAGATGGAATTATGACGGCAAAAGCGATATCGGGCAGGGTGCTTTTCCCTGCCCGATTAAATCAGTCTTTAATTCTCTCGTCGCCCCACCAGAATACTGCGATGGTGCCCGGGCCTGTATGGCAGCTGATTGTAGGGCCTACCTTGAAGAGGGAAGGCTTTCCGTCTTTTAGGTTCGGGAACTTTTCGGCAATCATTGATGCCATCTTCTCTCCGTCCTCGGGACAGCCTGCATGATTGATGAAACACTTATCCGAATACTCGAGACGTCCTTCTGCTGTTTCTGTCATCTTCTGAAGTATGCGTTCCATGACCTTTTTCTTGGTTCTTATCTTCTCTCTTGTTTTGAGAGAACCATCATAGCAGATCTCAAGGAGAGGACAAATGTTTAAGACATTACCGATAAAACCTGATGCCTTCGAAACACGTCCGCCCATGATGAGGAATTTGAGATCCGAGGTGAAGAACCATGACTGGATATGATGTTTATGCTCCTCTGCCCATGCAGCGAGATCATCGATAGTCATTCCTTCATCCCTGAGAGAACACATCTTGTCTACAAGAAGCGCATAACCGCCTGTGGCATTGGCTGAATCGATAATTATGAGTTTTCTGTCGGGATAATCCTCACTCAGATTATCAGCGGCTATCCTTGCGGAATTGTAGGTTCCGGAAATGCCGCTGGATAGAGTCACATGGATTATGTCTTTTCCTTCATCAAGGAACTTACGGAAGTGATCTTCGTATTCCTGAACGTTGACCTGAGAGGTTTTTGATTTCTCTCCCGCCAGCATACGCTTGTAGATTTCGTCTGTAGTTATGGAATGTTCAAAATCGTCAATGTACTCATCGGTCCCCAGACTCAGGTGAAAGAAGCAGGGATAGACTTTCTTTTGCTCAACCCATTCCATAGAGGTATCTATGGGAGTACAGCAGCTAATGATGTATTCGTTCATGATAATCTCCTATCAGTATCAGCTTAATGATTAATATAAAGTTCAGATCAATCTCCTATTACATTTCTTATAGCAACAGGAGTACGGTAGTTCCAGCGGTAAATTCTGATACCTGATTTTCTTGAAGCAGCATTTACGATCTGACCGTTACCTATGTACATACCAACGTGGTTGATGGTTCCGCCGCTGTTTGCATAGAATACAAGGTCACCGGGCTTCATGTTTTCGCTGGTCACCTTTACACCTGACTGAGCCTGATCACGGGAAACTCTGGGAACATAGATCCCGAAGTTTTTGAGAACAGACTGGACGAAACCGGAGCAGTCGGCACCATGAGTAAGGGATGTACCGCCCCATACATAAGGATTACCAACATACTGACAGGCAAAGTTGACAATCTTGTTTCTGAAAGCAGCAGCTGCGTTTGCTGCTTCTACAGCAGGATAATACTCGATGGCTTCCTGAAGAGCGTAGGTTACGGAGACATTGTTATCTCGTGTGGAAACGAAGGAGCCCTGAGTAGAATCGCTGTCATCACCGTCACCGAGATCGAGCTCTACCCATCCGTCCAGCTGGTTGACTACGTCATAGCGCTGACCGCTGGTTACCTGAGTCCAGGCCTCAGAGTCAGTGGATGGCTGTGATCTTACGTTAAGTGACTGGGTGTTGATAAGCGCCATAACGTGGGCATTCTGTAATGCAAGATCCTGGGCGGTCTGACCTGTTGCAAGGAGGTCTGCACGAACATATCCGTCTATTCCGCCGGACTTGATATGATACCAGCCGTTTTCTTCCCCGAGGATATTACATCCGCCGTAGCCCGGGAATTTTCCAATGATGTTTGATATGCCGTCTTCCTTCGGTGAAGAACGAACATTGATGTAATCAGATGCAAGAGAAACACCAAGGTTATCGTACATATTGAGAACCTTCTGCTTGAGGTTCAGGGACTTGGCTTCATCAAGTCCGTATCCGAGAGAAACATTCTCATCGGAAGCTGACATATATGCCAGGTCAACATTGTCAATGTTGGTGGTGGCGATCATGATCCAGTCCTTGCTGACTCTCTTCACTACCTCGTATTTTTCGCCCTTGGCTGCAGAACCTACAGTGTTGCCGTCTATGATCTCGGGAGTTGAACGGATACGGAGCTTATCTGCCAGAATGGTGGCTCTTGGTTTAATGAGGCTTCCTGCCAGGGTAACGGCTTCATCACCGGTTGCAACGTACTGAGAAGCTACGTAACCTTCCATACCGCCGGACCTGACATGCATCCAGCCTTCCGCTCCCTCAGGAGAAACTTCAAGTACATCAACAGCAGAACCGTTGGCAAGCATACCCACGATTGTTGTGAGATCGTTCTGGTTTGGTGCGCTTCGAAAGTTGATGTAGCTGTCACACTTTATGATTCCCAGGTTTCCGTACTGGGAAATGGAATTCATGATGGCTTCCATCTGGATGCTCTTTGTGAAGACCTGAACTTCCTCAAGAGTGGTCATCTCTTTTTTAGGCTCCTGTGAAACAGCAGAACTTTCATCCTGAGAAGTCTGAGTTTCGGTTTCTGCTGCAAGAGATTCTGTATAGGTGGCTTTTTGGCCGTTTATCGCCAAAGTTGCTACCAGTCCGATGACAATTACAGTCAGAACACCGGCTGCGACAAACATGATATTTTTTTCCTGGTCGCGCTTTTTGTCTAAATGAAAATCAAAATTTAATTTGGGCTTTTCCATGTATGAGTACTCCTTGGAAATCTACATGACTTTTTTGCGTAACCACCATTATATCATATAGTTTTACCGGAGATTATTAAAATATCATGAAAGAAGCATTCTGTCGTTTGCAAATGATCCTCTGGTAACCTCTTCAAATTTATGAAGCAGGTCTTCCACAGTGAGCTTTTTCTTCTCTTCTCCCGATACGTCGAAAGCAACCCTTCCCTCATTCATCATGATAAGCCGGTTTCCGTGCTGTATGGCATCACGCATATTGTGAGTGACCATCAGAGTTGTGAGATTGTTTTCGGCAACTATTCTGTCCGTGGCTGCAAGTACCTTGGAAGCGGTTTTCGGATCAAGGGCTGCTGTGTGCTCGTCAAGAAGAAGTACCTTTGGCTTCTTCATAGTGGCCATGATAAGAGTGAGTGCCTGACGCTGACCTCCGGAAAGAAGTCCTACCTTGGCAGTGAGTCTGTCCTCCAGACCGAGATCCAGAGTTTTCAGATATTCTCTGTACTTTTCCTGTTCTTTTCTTGTTACACCCCAGCGGAGTGTACGGCGCTGTCCTCTTCTTGCTGCAAGGGCCATGTTCTCGTCGATCTGCATATCTCCTGCAGTACCGGTCATAGGATCCTGAAAGACTCTTCCGAAGAAAGGCGCTCTCTGATACTCGGAAAGACCGGATACATCCGTTCCGTCAACAAGGATCATTCCCGAATCAAGGGGCCACACACCGGCAACAGCATTCATAATGGTGGATTTTCCTGCGCCGTTACCTCCGATTACCGTACAGAAATCTCCGTCGTTAAGAGTTATACTCACATCGGAAAGGGCCACCTTTTCATTGATGGTTCCCGGATTGAATGTTTTGCAAATGTTTCTGATCTCCAGCATTATTCTGCCTCCTTACTGCTTTTTAAGGATTCTGACTGAAGCTTCTGATTACGCTTCTGGAGTCCCGAAAAAGAATTGATTCGTTTTTCTTTAAGATATGGAACTGCAAGGAATGCTGCTACCACAATGGCTGTAAGAAGCTTCATGTCGTCTGCAGGGAACTTGAGCCAGAGAACGAAAACATAAACCATGTAGTAAATGATGGCACCTATTACGGTGAAGCTTAAACGCATGACGAAATTCAGACGCTTTCCTACCAGAGCCTCTGCAAGTACCTCACCGATGATAACAGCTGCAAGACCGATAACGATAGAACCCTGGCCCATCTTGACATCTGCAAAACCCTGATACTCTGCAAGGATACCGCCAGAAAGAGCCACGAGACCGTTACCGAGCATAAGAGCGATGATCTTCATTTTGTTGGTATCGATACCCTGTGCTCTTGACATATTCGGATTGATACCGGTTGCACGGATGGAGCTTCCCAGCTCTGTGCCGAGGAACCAGTAAATGATGGATACGATGATGATATCCACAACAAAGGTAAGAGCAAGTGTCTGACCGAGATAGCGTATGTTGGAAGTGAAGAACACTCTTACAGAGTTTATAGGAACGGCCTGGTTTGCTTTACCCATGAGGTTGAGATTGATGGAATACAGGGAAATCTGGGTAAGAATACCTGCAAGGATATCCGGTATACCGAGCTTTGTGTGTAGTATTCCTGTTACGAGTCCCGCCAGAAGTCCGGCACCGAAGGATACAAAAATCACCACAGAGGGATTGACGCCGTTAAGCATGAGCATAACCGCAACTGCGCCTCCCAGAGAGAAGGAACCGTCAACTGTCATATCAGCGAAGTTTAGAATTCTGAAAGTGGTGTACACACCAAGAGCCATGATGCCCCATATAAGACCCTGTGCAATACCGCCCGGTGCTGCATTCCATAAGGCTACCGGATTTAATGAAGAAAAGTAAGCTGCCATTATCTGTAAATCTCCGTAAATATAAAAATATATACATCCATCGGCTTCTGTACCAGTATCGGCTGATGTGTTTGTTTCCGGAAAGTAAAGAAGCTGATTGAGGTAAAAATAACCCAGCACAGTATCAGAAACACAACACTGTGCTGAGTAATAAATGATTCAATAGAAAATCTTCGAAACTGAATCGGGAATGATGATGTTTATCATCACTCTACTGCCTTATAGTCATCAGGAATCTTGATTCCGATGGCATCAGCGTAGGCCTTGTTATACTCCTTGGTTGTTGCAGAAGCATAGGCGATAGGCATGGTTTTTACATCTGCACCGTTTGAAAGGATCTCGATAGCCTGCTCACCTGTAGCGCGGCCAAGGTCCTCATAGCTGATGGAAAGAGTTGCAAGTCCGCCGGACTTCATCATGTTCTCTTCACCGCAGATGATGGGGATACCTGCAGGCTGAACGATATTTGTAACAACAGTCATGTTTGAAGCTGCTGTGTTGTCTGTAGGAATGTAAAGTGCATCACAGTCTGCCACCGCTGACTGAACTACTGACTGAAGGTCGTTGGAATCTGCAAATGTGAACTCCTGGTAGTCGATGCCGTCTTCCTTTAAGTACTTTCCGATCTCTGTGGCCTGGAACTTGGAATTTGCCTCTGCTGAGCAGTAAAGGATGGAAACCTTCTTTACATCCGGAACCAGCTCAAGGATCATATCTTCCTGCTGTCCGAGAGGAGCGAGGTCTGATGTTCCGGAAACATTGATACCTGTTCCCTTTGTTGCATCGAAGTTGTCCATGGCAAGAGCTGTGCCGTAGTCTGTAACGGATGTACCGAGGATAGGAATGTCCTGTGTAGCATTCATGGCTGCCTGAAGTGCAGGTGTGGCATTTGCAAGAATGAGGTCATATTCATTTGAAACGAAACCGTTGATGATGGTGGTACATGTTGCTGAATCGCCCTGTGCGTTCTGCTCGTCAATGACTACATTATCACCATACTTTTCCTTGAGAACGTCCACAAACCCCTTTGTGGCCGCATCAAGTGCACTGTGCTGTACCAGCTGGCAGATACCAACCCTGAACTGCTTGTCAGAGGAAACGTCCTGAGCCTGGGCAGTTTCTGATGGAGCTGATTTGGTATCAGCTGAAGCTGCGGTGGTCTCCGCTGATTTTTCTGTGGTAGCCGGTGCAGTGGATGAACCACAGGCTGTAAGTGAAGCGGCTGCAATTAAAGCTGCCATGGAAACTGCTGTTAATTTTGTCATTCTCTTCATAATATTCTCCATTCCGCCACCGTATTTCCGGCGGCACGAACAGTGCTGAAAATAAGAACCCTATACACTGTTTCGCCCTTCTTTTTTGATAAAAAATGCTATTTTGCTTTAGCACTTTAAATCGTACTAGTTATGGTTATTATATTCCATGGGATGAGGGATATCAAGAAGGAATTATGATATTTTTTCGTGTCATTACCATGAGTTATGCAAGAAATAAAAAAAGAGTCCACTGTATATAAATACAATGAACTCTCAAAAATCATATAAATGATGATAAAGCGGCGCAAATACCTGCCACTACTTAATGATGCGATGTACGGATACATATGTGTGGCGTAAAGGACACTAACATCTTATTATGTAATCGTAATCCGGGATCAGAAGGTTACAGTCTCTTCGATTGGCCCTGTATGAACCAGTGTCTTTATTTCGAGGACAGGACCCTCTCCGCCGTACTCTTCTCTTTCTTCCATGTTTACCACAGCTGTAACCTTTGCCCAGTCTCTGGTCTTAAACTGAGAAAGAAGTGAAGGCTCTCCCTTTGCAACATATCCCAGGAAAGTCATATCCTGGGCACAGCAGGTCATGGCCATACGTCCGGGTACGATTTCATCTGCAGGACTTCCGTTTCTGTTGAGTATCATGGCGGTAAAAGTAAGCTCCTTACCGACATATCTATCAGGATTATCCATGCAGTCAACGAACCATGTACCGTAATCTTCGTTCTTAATGGCGATTGAAGGCTGGTTTATGTCATAAGGAAGATCCTCCGGAAGTGTATCCTGTGGGATCTCACCATCCTTGCCTTCGAGGACAAGCATGGCATTCTGACCCATGGCTCTTATCTTTCTTCTGTAATCCACAAGCTTTTCCTTGGGGATATTGTCACAACGATTAACGATTGCAAGCTCTGCGTTACGAAGCATCTGACCCATGAAACTCTTCATATTTCCGAGATAGAGGTCCAGCGTTTCTCCGTTAATGATGGTGATGATCTGATATACAGCCCATGATTCAGGCATGGAAAGCTCGTATTCAGGTGCACGGCCCTGCTGCTCTGCAAGAGCTGTCTCTGACATAGGACCATCCAGAAGGTCATCCTGGTTCCACATGCCGTTCCACTCTATGATGATTCGCTCAGGATTGTACTTGTCCTGAAGAGCCTGAAGATTTTCTTTATTAAAGTCAGTTTCCTTTTCCATAGGGATCCTGATGGTATGATACTTTTCAAGTGTAGCATCATCATATTCAGACTCACCCTCCTCACAGAGAAGCAAAAGTGTTGTGCCTTCTGTCTGGAAGTAATCCTGTGCCATGGTGAACTTTATAAAATCAGTTTTTCCTGCCTCGAGAAATCCGTTGATAAGGAATACAGGAATCTGATCGTCATTCAATTCATAATTATCACTTGTTGCCATGTTTACTCCATTCCAAAGATCAGGTGTCAGATCTGTAAAAAACTGACACTGAAATATCTGTTCTATATGAATATAGTGAGTGCCGAAAAACGACACTCACCGTTTATACATTACATACCTGCAAATGCCTCGCGAAGTGCACTCTCGTTAAGCTCGGCACCGATTACTACAACCTTACCGGTATAATCAGGTGAGCCTGTTCTGATCTCAGTCTGCTCGGGAACGAGATCAAAGTACATCCACTCTCCGTCCTTTGTAGGAAGCATTCCCTTACATCTTACAACCTTACCGAATTTCTCTGAATGAGCCATCTCTTCAAGGATCTGAGAAAGCTTGTCCTTCTCGAATGAATGAGGAGTCTCTACACCCCAGGTTGTAAATATCTCATCGGCATCATGGTCATGACCGCAGCAGCATCCATGGTGGTGCTCATGCTCATGGTCATGATGATGCTC
>DFGZ01000044.1 GCA_002371295.1 Oribacterium sp. UBA3737
AGCTTTTCAAGCTGCTGCATGGCCTTTTCGGCATTGTCGTCTGTAGTTGCACAGATGGTAAGAGCGATAAGTATCTCATCTGTGTGAAGACGGGGGTTATGATTACCAAGATGCTCTGTCTTAAGGTGCTGTATAGGCTCGATGATCTCTCTTGAAATAAGGTTCACCGAATCCTCTATATTTCCAAGGACCTTAAGGGCATTTAAAAGCATTGCGGAGCAAGCGCCGAGAAGAGTTGAGGTCTTTCCGGTAACTACTGTTCCGTCTGAAAGCTCGATGGCTGCAGCAGGCTCTCCTGTGAGCTCTGCCTTCTGCTTTGCGGCAGCTATTACAGGTCTGTTATCAGGTGTGATTCCGGCCTGCTCCATGAGAAGCTGGATCTTATCGATGACCTGCTGTGAACCGTCGCCCTTTCTGTGGTCACAGAGGGCTGTGTAATAGCGGCGGATGATCTCCTGACCTGATGCATAGCAGCAGTTTTCGTCATCAACGATTCCGTAGCCTGCCATGTTTACACCCATATCTGTAGGTGACTTGTACGGAGATTCTCCGTAGATGCGCTGGAACATGGCATTAAGTACAGGGAATACCTCCACATCACGGTTATAGTTTACGGTAGTCTTGCCGTAAGCCTCAAGGTGATAAGGGTCGATCATGTTCACATCGTTAAGGTCTGCGGTGGCAGCCTCGTATGCAAGGTTAACAGGGTGCTTGAGAGGGATATTCCAGATAGGGAATGTCTCGAACTTCGCATATCCTGCCTTTACGCCATGCTTGTTCTCCTGGTAGAGCTGTGAAAGACATACAGCCATCTTTCCTGATCCCGGACCCGGAGCTGTAACTACAACAAGTGAATGGGTGGTCTTTATATATTCGTTCTTTCCGAAGCCCTCGTCACTTATGATGAGAGGGAGGTTTCCGGGATATCCCTGAATAGGATAATGACGATATACCTTAATGCCAAGGCTCTCAAGCTTCTTCTGGTAAGCGATGGCACTCTCCTGACCGTCAAATCTTGTGAGTACAACGGAGCCTACGAAAAGACCGTAGCTTCTGAAAGCGTCGATAAGACGGAGAACATCCATATCATAAGTGATGCCCAGATCTCCTCTGACCTTGTTTTTTTCTATATCGCCGGCATTGATAACAACAACGATCTCAACATCCTCCTTCAGCTGGGTGAGCATGCGGATCTTACTGTCAGGCTGGAATCCCGGAAGAACTCTGGATGCATGGTAATCATCGAAGAGCTTGCCTCCGAATTCAAGATACAACTTGCCTCCGAACTTTGAAATACGCTCTCTGATATGTTCGGACTGCATCTTCAGATACTTGTCATTGTCAAAACCTTTTTTAAACATATAATGTGTACTCCCTCATATCCTGTATGTTTCTTGCATTGTAATCCTAGAAAGTATAGTTTTACTTATATTAGATGTCAACTTTAGATTAAGTGCACCTTTTTACATCATTTTATATGTCGTTTGTTAATGTACCAGAAATAATAGACTATGAACATCAGGGATGTGGTTATCCATGTGAGTGGGTAGCTTGCTTCAATGGTCTCTATTCTGTGCCAGATGGGAACAGCTATCATTATCCAGGATATACGAAGAACGCAGATCCCGAGTACAGATATAAGCATGGGCCTTAAGCTGTCTCCCATTCCACGGAGTGATCCGGAGAAAAGCTCTATGGCGGTGTAGGTAATATAGAATGGGGTAAGATAATGGAGCATGACTTCCCCGACCTTCATGACATTCAGGTCTGTGGTGAACAGATGGAATGCAAGGGCTCCCCATTTGTAAAAGATCACCGAAAATGCGATGGTGATGAGACCCATGATGACTGCGCTCTGCCGGACACATTCACGGACACGTTTATATATCCGTGCGCCGTAGTTCTGACCTACAAAGGTGGTGACACCTATTCCGAAGGAGCTTATGACCATCCAGTAGAGAGCGTCGATTTTTGCGTAGGCCGCCCATGCCGCAACTGCATCTGTGCCGAATTCGTTGATGGCTGTCTGGATGAAGACATTGGACAGGGAGTACATAAGGGACTGTACACCTGCGGGTATTCCTATGGAAAGGATGCGGATCAGCTGTTTATTTTTGAAGCCAAGCTTTGCGGGGATAAGTCTGTAGCTCTCCTTCACACCGGAAAGGGTTATGACAACAAGAACCGCACTTATGAGCTGGCAGAGAACTGTGGCTATGGCTACTCCCACAACCCCAAGATTCAGTTTCAATACGAAAAGAATGTCCAGGAGTATGTTGGTGACGCAGGATATTATCAGAAAATAGAGGGGGCGTTTGGAGTCCCCGACTGCGCGAAGTATGCCTGAACCCATGTTGTAGACAAGGTTTGGAACCATGCCCAGAGCATAGATACGGAGGTAGGTGATGGTGAGTGAAAGGACATCCTCGGGAGTTTTCATCCATACGGTGAAGACCGGCATCATGAAAAAACCGATGAAGGTAAGGATTATACCGCTCACAATGGAAAGCATGATGGCCGTATGCACCGAATGGTGTACATCTTCTTCATCCTTGGCACCGAAATACTGGGCTACCACAACACCGGCACCGGAGGAGACACCCACGAAGAAACCTACGAAGACATTGACGAGGATGGCGGCGGTACCGCCTACGGCTGACAATGCCTCCTTGCCGACAAATCTTCCAACCACAACGGCATCCACCGTGTTGTACAGCTGCTGGAAAAAGGTTCCCATAATTAAAGGCATGACATAAAAGATCAGAGACTTCCACATCACACCATGGGTTATTGTATTGTAAACAGGTGCTGTTTCAGAAACAGCGGGCTTCTCGTCATGGATATCGGGTCTATTGTTTTTCATGTAACGCACCTATGTATTATGATGATTATCAGCTTCACAGCTGAAAATCCGGCAGAAAAAGGCTTTGATAAGTGCCTGCGCAAATAAAATATCCTGCCAGAAAATATATGTTCCTTATGCCTTTATTGCCCACCGAAGCTTTGTGGAGTGGGCACGGGGATTGATGAAGCACTCTTCCTTGCCCGGTCTTATGACATCACGGGAGCAGTCGCTGTAGATGCCTGAACGTTTCATCTCCCTGAAGAACTGCTTGACCAGGCGGTCCTCTCCGCTATGGAAGGTGAGAACTGCTATCCTGCCTCCGGGATTCATACAGTCAGGCACCTTGCTTAGGAAATCATACAGCACTTCGAATTCACTGTTCACCTCGATGCGAAGGGCCTGAAAAACTCTCATGCAGGACTTTTTCTCTGCTTCTGCCTGTTCCTTTTCCGGAAGGAAGGAAAGAGCTTTCTTTATGATCTCACGAAGTTCTCCCGTGGTTTCAATCTTCGCTCCTTTATGATATGCGCGGACTATCTCCTTTGCGATCTTCTCTGCATAAGGCTCGTCAGAGTTCTCAACAAAGATATTTACCATGGCATCATAGTCCAGCTCCCTGAGACGTTCTGCCGCACTCTTTCCGCTTTCGGGATTCAGGCGAAGATCCAGAGGACCCTCGGTCTTGTAGCTGAATCCACGGGAAGGGTCGTCAATCTGCATGGAAGAGACACCGAGATCGGCGAGGACAAAGTCAAATTTCTCACCGTGACCGGCTACTGTATCCACATTTCGGAAATTGGTATGCTTTATGGTGAAAATGTCTTCGCCATAGCCTTTGTCCCTGAGACGCTTCTCGGTTTTCACGGATTCGATTGGATCCACGTCAGTGGCATAAAGGTGTCCCTTCCCCTCCAGCTTCTCAAGCATTTTTTCGCTGTGACCGCCGTATCCGAGGGTGGCGTCCATACCTGTTTCACCGGGCTGTATCTTAAGTACATCAAGGATTTCCTTTACCATGATGGGAATATGCATGCCTGCAGGGGTCTTTCCCTTCATGATGATCTTTTCGATATCATCCTTGTATTTTTCAGGCTGGTGCTCCTTGTATTTTTCCTCGAATTTCCTGGGATACTTGCCGCTGTATCGTTTTCTTCTCTTGTGTACTGCCGGAGTTTCTCCGCCTTCCGCAGACTGTGTTCCTCCGGACACGGATGAGGAAATCACCGCAGGTAGTGTTTCTTTGTTCAGTTCTTTATCTGTCATTTTTTATTGTACCGTCTTAATAAGTGATTTTAATGTTTCTTCATCGATTCCGCCCTGAGAGTAAACGGAGTAAGCATTGCCGCCGTTCTCCCATATTGCGTCATATATTTTTCCCTGGTCCAGAACGATGCTTACTTCCGTATCGCCGATTTTCTGGGTTATTTTGGTTTTGTTGCCGGCAGCGATGTCAGCTACATGTGACAGGGAATCACTGTTGTTGCTTTTACGGATAACGATATCGTTGCCATCCCCGGTTTTGTATGAAGCCTCAAGAAGAGAATCCGCAACTGCGCTGAAGTAAGGCTCGACTCCTGAAAGGGATTCGGGGAAGGTTGCATTGAAACCGGCCTTTTCCGCAGCCTGTTTCAGTGACATCATGGTGGTCTCGGGATTTTCCAATGCGTTATTTATGATGTTGGAGATGATCTTCTTTTCCCGGGTTGTGACGTCGATCTCTCCGCTCTTAAATCCGTCAGCAAGACCATTTACGATTTGCTGGGCGAGATCTTCGGAGGAAACGGTCTCATGGGGAACCTTGCGCTGTCCGCAGGATGTTATCATGAGAAGCATCGTCATAAGTAAAACAGAATAGGAACTTTTTTTAATAAATCTAAGCATATAAGTCCTTTTTATATTTAAAAAGTGATGTGAGCGTCAAAAGCATCTGACACCCACTGACAGTGCCACCGCACAAATCAGTGTGCAATGGACCCATACATCAAAAAATACCTTTGAGCTGATATTAACACAGACCCTTGATTTTTTCTATGTTTCCGTCATCATGCTCTACCTGCTTTGAGTAGAGATGTGATACATAGATCATGTCGGTGACATCCAGACTTCCCTTACTGAGCCATTCGGCAAAAAGCATAAAATATATGAGCTTGAGACTGCGGTGTATGAGGCAGAGCTCGACTTCAGGATCCCCGTCCAGACAGGTGTCTATAAGATACCTGAAAATAAAATAAATAGCGGTCTTTGACATCCAGATATCCAGGTTTTCAGCATTATCCGATGCAAATGTTTCCATTTTGGAAAGCTCCTTCGAAGAAGCGGAGATTTTTTTATAGGCTGAAAGCTTTTCTGACCACTCCAGGCTTATGGAATCCATGCTTTCCAGGAGCTTTGTAAGTGCTACGTAGTCTTCCTTGAGGAAGCTCCTTTTTCTGTCCTTTTCGTCGGGATCCTCTCCCTCGGCTTCCGATATCAAGGCGCGTACAGTCTTCAGCTTTTCGGAAAAACCGTCTGTACTGTCCTGCATGACCGAAATGCACTGATTTCTGAGAGCCATCACTTCTATAAGTGTTCCCTGCTCTTCAGGGGTGATAATGTCTCCCTCTGCGTCATTTTCGGAACGGATATACTCTATCCTGCCGGTCTCGGTGTAGAAAATACGTCCAAGCTCCATACAGCTCAGGCTCATGTCCATCTGTTCGTAGTTCCCTATATCCATGAAGTACCGCGGGTACTCGGTGCAGGTCTGGCAAAGGCTTTCTTCACCTAAATTCGAATAGATATCGCACAGATTCTTTTTATTAAGGAAGGGACAGCGGTTTTCGGATGTTAATGGGAAGAATCGCTCACCGTTCTCTTCGCATATATGCTTTCGTAATCTGTCTCCGAATTCACCTTCTACAGCTTTATAATACTCTGTGGAGTCCGGATCTATATCCACTTCCCAGCCGGCGCAGCAGGTATCGGGGCAACTGCCGCCGATGCAGCGGAAACGTTCAAAATATTCAGGATATTCCAGTATCATTTTTACCTCCAGTGGAATATACGAATCAAGTTTACTTAGATTCGTATATTTCACGCCAATTAAGTTTGAAAGTCCACTTTCAAACTGACCTCTAGTGGCATACATGAATCGGTTTTACTTGGATTCGTATATGCCCTACAAGTTAGGTCTTATAGTTTTATGATGAACTTATATAACCGGTTTACAGTTTGCCATGAGGTTTCTTACAGATGCTCTGTACTCTGCGAGACTTTTCGCTTTTCTTATGTCCTTCATATATCTTTCGGAACCGGAAAAGGACTTGCTGAGCCAGTTCCAGTATTCCTTCATCTTAAAGAGCAGGTTCTTGTCGCTGCCCATTTCAGGGATGTAATTATCTATGAGAGTCTCGTGGAAATGTTTTATCTCCTCAAGGGAAGCCTTCTCACCTCCGTTGATCTCACGCACAAGTGACGGATTGATCAAAAGTCCGCGGCCGAGCATGACTGTATCGGTCCCGGGGAAAAGAGAGGTTATCTTTTTGTAATCTTCTTTGGTGAAGATATCTCCGTTGTACACCACATGATGCCGGGATTCTTCGATGAAGTATCTGAAAATATCATAGTGAATCTCTCCCCGGTAAAATTCCTTCTGGATTCTTCCGTGGACTATAATTTCACTTATGGGGTAACGGTTATATACAGGGACGATGTTTTCGGCCTCCGCCGCATCGTAAATACCTATTCTTGTCTTGACGGATATACTGACGCAGGGCTTTTCACCGGTTTCTTCGGGTGATGGATGGTCACAGACCTTTATCCCCTTCCTGAGAAGAAGCTCGAAGCTGTCCTCAAAGAATTCATCAAGTCTGTCAATGGATCTCAGCATGCCGGATCCTTTTCCTTTGGCAACCACTGTGCCGGAAGGACAGCCAAGGTTCAAGTTAACTTCTTTATAGCCGAGTTTCATCATCTCCACAACTGCAAAAACGAACATCTCGGCATTGTTGGTGATTATCTGCGGTACAAGATACGGTACAAGATTGTTCACAGGATCGGTATCCCGGAGCTCTCTTGTGGTGAAGGAAAAGGTATCATTGGCAGACAAAAAAGGGGTATAGAAACGGTCTATCCCCGGAAAACATTGTTGGAAGGCATTACGGAACGGATATCCGGTAATGCCTTCCATAGGTGC
>DFGZ01000352.1 GCA_002371295.1 Oribacterium sp. UBA3737
AAAGCAGGTAAGCAGCATTGACTCTATAGTGGTTTCAATAGTCCTGTTCATCAATTGGGTATTTTGATTTATTTCACTTTCAATACTGTCTATAGGTCCCAGTACCGAACTTAACGGGCTCTGTATCACCAGTCTCAGGTTAACATAATCTATATCCGAATATGCCAGAAGATATTCCTCATGTGTTTCCGGATCCGTGCTGAACAACGCATCGGTTTTCTCTTTTTTCACTAAAACTTCATTCAGACCATAAAGTCCGGGATATTGTCCGGATTCAATCGTCATCCTGGGCTCGTCTTCAGCATAAACCCTGCCTGTTTCAGCGAGAATAGTTCCTTTCTCATCCATCAGGATAGCTAAATCAGTTTCATTTATTCCTTTTCCGACTATATTGTTAAATATCGACTCCGCGCGGATATCCATGGCAACACACCCGGAATATGCACCATTTTTATTATGGAAAGGCGCTACACAGGTTAAGACATCTCCCCGGCCAAACCCATCCTTATAACGTTTGGTAAAAATAGGCTCTGAGCTCTCTTTTCCAAGCTGATACCATCCTGTATTTTTAAAATCATAATACTTTGTGTGTGTGACACCCTGTTCAGTGGAAGACACATTCTCGTCATAAGAAAGCATTAAACCTTCTTCGGTAGCGATATACAGGGCTGTTATCTCGGGATGGCGGCCGGTAATGGACCTGCAGATATCTTCTATATTCGCAAGATATTCCGCTTTTGCCTGATTCTTTTCATCATAATCTACGCTGTCATCACAAAGGGTAAGGAACATTGCATCATAACCCATGGGTATGCCCTCTCCCCATACTACATTTCTCTTTGTGAATTGACCCGGTTCCGAAAGAATCTCCTCAGCATATATAGCCAGGTATTCAGTATCCTCAGTATAAATGTAAAATTTTTCACCGGCTATTTTTGCCTTGTCAGAAACTGTGTTCTTAACATTATCACTAAAGGAATCCCGAAGAGCCACCTTGCTTTTTGCGGCCGCTTCCATACCGAAGTTAATGCTGTCCTTTTCCGCCTCATTATGTACGCTTCTAAGCGCATATGTACACACTATAGTCGAAAGCATGATGGCTGCCATGGAAACGCACAAGGTCATACCCGTAAGTCTTCTTGCAAAGGCGGAATTGACATGTTTTCTTTTCCTGATATGGTCCTTCAGTCGGGTTCTGATACTATTATGGCTCATGACTCATTCCCCTCCTGCTGTGTTTCACCGTTAAACTTCAGGCAAAGCATGGTGAAATCGTCAAACTGCGGTGCTTCTCCCACAAATTCACCGATACTCTTTTTCATAAAGGACAGAATTTCCTCCGGAGCTTTATCTGCGACCTTGTTTAATGCTTCCGTCATCCTGTCGATTCCAAACAGTTTTTCTTCCTTGTTCGTGGCTTCAGTAACACCGTCCGTGTACAGAAACAGCTTACTTCCCTTTGTAAGCATGAATTCATACTGTTTGAATTTTATACCCTCCATACTGCCCAGGGGCATAGTATGTTTGTCTTTCATAAGAGAAAAACTTTCATCCGGAAGCATTATCGCCGGATATTCGTGACCTGCGTTGCAGGCCTTTATGAGGCCCGTCTTCAGATCAAGGATTCCGAGCCAGGCAGTTACAAACATATCATCCCGGTTGTTTTCACAAAGAATCTTATTTACATAGCTGAATACTTTTTCCGGGGAGTCTTCAACATAGGTATGGGTTTTAATCAGAGTCTTTGTTACAGCCATATAGAGGGAGGCAGGAACACCTTTACCCGAAACATCTGCCATGACCATCGCAAGGTGACTGTCATCAACCAGAAAGAAATCATAAAAATCTCCGCCGACTTCCTTGGCCGGATCCATGGTTGCATAAATTTCAAAATCATTTCTGCCCGGAAAAGCAGGAAAATCATTAGGCAAAAGACTTGTCTGTATGTTCCTTGCCATGGAAAGCTCTGCAGCGATACGCTCCTCTTTTACGGCAGCACGTCTTATGGTTTCCATATATTGCTGGATCGAAGCTGCCATGCGGTTAAATGTTCTTGCCAGATCACCTATCTCATCCTTTGTATCGACCTCTGTTCTATGTGAAAGGTCACCATTTGAGAATTGCCGAACATCCTCTTCAAGTCGTCTGATGGGTCTGATCATATCCAGAGACTGAATCGTGACAACTACGGCAGTCAGCAGAAGGAGCACCGCAAAAATACCCAGGCAATTATTGATAACATGTCTGATGGCATTGTCAAAGTTCTTAGATACAGTCTCAACACTGTCACCTATATCAGATCTGATTTCCGCTGCCGCTTTGGTAAATGCCTCTTTAGGTGCCTTTACGACAAATATCCAGTTAGTATGTTTGATATAAGATGCTCCGATATAGCAGGTTCCTTCAGGCTCCTCTACAGTGTATAATACCGTTTTCTCTCCAGCATTATCATCAAGATGGTTTATCAGTTCATCAATTCCGGCAAACTTCATTTCCGGGTCATCCTGATTCATATTTTTGTACGCAAGTATCCTGCCTTTGGGTGTAACGATATATGCCTCCATATTGTCGGAGACATTACTGTTTACCAGCACGGAATATAGGTCATCCGTATGTATATCGATACCTATACAGCCGGCAAAGCTGCCGTTCTCATCATAGAATGGTATGGCGCAGGTTGTAACACTGCCTTGTAAAAAGGTATCAACGTATCTTGAAATAAAC
>DFGZ01000195.1 GCA_002371295.1 Oribacterium sp. UBA3737
TAAGATTTCTGGCAAAATGCAACAGCTTCATAGCCAGCGGAACCTGCAGCGGTACAAAAATGGTTTTAGGTTTTAATCCAGGCAAATTTGAACATCAGTATATATTTAATCCCCTAACCGAAAGCTAAACATACTTAAACCATAAGTGCCTGTCACTGTGCAGATAATGCAGGTCGTCCCTTCATTATCGCAGGACATAGCTAGGGTTCATCAATGGTCAAGTATGTACTGACGCACTACTTCACGGAGCATCCCGAGTACTACGAGCGCATGGTCACAGCCTACGTCATCGGATTCTCTGTCACACAGGACGACCTCGATACCTATCCTCATCTGAAGTTTGCCACCGGCGAAACCGACACGGGTGTCATCGTGAGCTGGAATACCGAGGGAACGAAGAACGTGGAGGAGAACGCCCACAATGTAGTAGTTCTTCCGGGTGCCATCAGCATAAACCCTTTGAACTGGAAGCTGGATGAAACCTATGCCCCGGCCAGCGAAAACCTGGGCTCATTAATGCTTAACGAAGAAACAGGAGAATATGAAATCACCGATATAGGCGCTGACGCACAGATAGTTCTCGACCGCGGCGTGGTCGTAACGAACACCAGATATGACCAGTATGCTGCAGCCCAATTCTTCGGGCCTCAAAGCTTCCATAAAGACGACTACACAATCTATTACAACAACAAGGACAACGTAGCAAAACGTATTGCATCTTATAAGGCTGGACATTAGTAAAAATCATGAGAATATCTCCGGTTTCGGTGGCGACCCTCACCATATAACGGTCTTCGAAGATGTCATAATAAGACGTGAGTATCAACAGTTTAAGGGGTCGTTGCTCAGATGCATCAATCATCTAATGCAACAGCCCCTTATTTCATATTGTCTTTAATCACAATTCAGGTTCTAATAATTCTTCCATGTATTCATCCTAAATTAACCTGTGGAGTGAAAACATCCTTAAACAACTCAAGATTTTTCCATATTTTTTCGATAAGAATCATGTAATCCCTTAAAGGTGTGATCCTTATGTGATTTAAGTATATCATTTTAAAAACTTGATTGAATTAATTTTCTTCTATTTCACAATTTGCACAAGCATACTCCAAAAACATAGAAATCAGCTCATTTCTGCTATAGCCTGCCTGGTCAGAAATCTTTGTAAGATTCTCATAAAGCTCTTCTCTTAATCGGATTGAAAAAACCTTATAACCATCGTCGCCTTTTGTCTTTGCTTTGGATTTTATAATTAGTTTATTATTTGTGATTGATATTCCTGCCATGATATAAACTCCTTTTAACAGGAATTTTAAACTTAAATTATAATATATTGATATGCTCATTTAGCTTATATTTAATATGTTATCGTCGATGTTATCTATATAACATGTTATGTGTTTAATTTAGCAAGGAGGCAAAAATGGAAATACTATTGATATAAATTATTATGAGCACTGTTCCATAACCGGAATTGATCAGTACACCGGAAATGTATTATGGAATTCCTATTTAGGAACAGCTCCTATGACTGAAGCTTCTAGCGGCACTTATTTAGGCATACATAATGGATTTGTATACGCTGTATTTGATGGTTCGGTTTTTATTCTTGACCTACAGACAGGAACAGTACTTATAAAGAATTCTGATTTTGGAGGATCATGTTCTGCATATACATTCAGCTCATCCGGAAAACTTTATATGAGTGGATGGTATGGTCCTGATTTTTACATACTTAACACAGACGGGACTACATTAAGCAGAGTTAATTCTATAAACAGTCAATATGCTTGGCCGGAATCTATAAGTTTCTCATCAGGAAATACTATTACACTCACATATGGTCTAAATAACATCTACGGAGAAGGGTATTATCCCATAAAGTTTGATGTCACGAAGTATTTTGGAATTATTGAAAGATAAATAGTCAGATATATATCTGTATACTGTATCTCACTTAATATTTCAGAAACTTTACTTAACAACAAAATCATCGTAATGGAGGTTCGAACAGTGAATAAATTGAAAATCCTTCTTTTGACAGTTTTTTTGTCATGTTTTACAGCTATTATTTCTTTTGCAAATACTACCTACGAAGACTTGAATTTATTAAACATTGGTTCTAATGCACGATATTACTATTTTTATGAAAGTGATTTTGGCGGGGAACTTGATACTTCAGTCTATTGTACTATCGATTACGTAGATAATTATCAACTTCTTTTGACATTTCATGAAATTCAAAGTGACGGAACCTACTTTGAATCATTAAATATTCCAATGACATTTATAAATATCGGTACCTCTTACATATATAGTAATGAAAACACCGGAGCTTACCTAGTATTCAGCGCAATACCTGAAATGAATATAATTTCAATTAAAGGTACAGGCACCGGAGTTGGAATATATGAATACAATAATTTTTAATGTTGTTCTTATTTTCGTATCAAGGAAATTTCTTATAATGAGAATCTTCCTTGATACGATTCTGAGGGAATGTACTATGTTCAAGGTACTGTATTAAACTATATAGCAAGTGAGGGCTGGGAACTTATACAAGATCCATCAACTGGGTTGTCCAGCACATATTATTATGTAAAGTAGTAACATTTATTAGCGGATTTGTAAGAATGCCAAAAGGAGAAGTAATAACTATGTTCTGTCCAAAATGTGGTGCTGATATTCCTGACGACGCGGGTTTTTGTCCTTATTGCGGATGTAGAATTATTACTCCAGATTTCGTGAATAATGATGTAGGAGATCAGTCAGCTATTACTCAGAGTCGTAGCACATCAGTAATAAATCATAATGAAATATCTCTCGATAATCTAAAACCCGTAGTTGAAACTAATACAGACTACTATATGAAACAGTTTGACCGTATTCAAAAAAGCGGTAAAGCAGAATTTAATTGGTCAGCCTTTCAATATAGTATATTTTTATGCTCTTATCGTAAGTGTTATGAATTATTAATCTACCCTGTTTTGTCTCTGATGCCGTTGATCATTGGCTGTATATTAATAATTCTGGGATCAGTCCTTACCTCCGGTTTTTTTACTACAGTTGGAATGATTTCCTTTCTCATCGGTTTAATTTGCTGGTTGATTGCTTCGATCTGGTTCGGTATGATTTTTAATAAAAAATACTACCAACATTGTGTAAAGATGCTTTCATTAGCCGATACCGGAAATTATGGCACATCGATAAGAAGCGCTGCTATATCATTTGTGATTTTCTTAATCCTTATAGGACTTATAGTTTTCACAACTCAATTTTTACAAATCGCCACCGATGCAAATTATAAGCATTCTGCTGTATATGATAGTGAACCTGTTGAACAGACATATTCAGAGATTGCTGATAAGGATCATAATTTATCATCTCAGGAGACTTATCACGAGAATCCATCGAATACAAGTGAAAATATATTTTCAAATTCTGATTCATATGAAGATAATTTGGAATCCACTTCAAATAGGTACAGTCCTTCAGATTTTCTGGGAGGTTGGGGAAGTTCCGGAGGTCGTGATGAATTAGCCATTGAAATGGAGGGTAGTACTTTCAAAGTAACATGGTCAGGTTCCTATGGATATAATAGTTGGGGCGTGACTGAAATGACCTGTACCTTCCAAAATGGCAGACTTGAGTTCAATGACGGTACTCATACTACATATCTCTTAGGGGATTATAATGATGAGGAAGCATCGATTGTAGAATATACAAATAATAACGGTTTTTTCTATTTATGCTCCCCGGAAGAAGTTGATAGTTATTATGATAAATTTAGAAAATACACTATTTCCAGCTTAGCACAAGCCTGGGACGGATACGGAGACAGTGCTGTTCCTTTGGATAATGGTCCATATTTACTTTTAATCCGAGAACCTATAGAAACCTACGCTTCTTCAGAATATGTTATCTGGTATAGTTCACAAATTAGACTTTCCGAAAATGATATAAGTTTCTTAAGTGATGCGGATAAACGAATTGCTCTTAATGAAATTTACGCTCGTCATGGAAGAAAATTTAACGATATGGAACTTCAACAGCATTTTAATAACTGTAGTTGGTACAGTGGCACTGTTGAACCGGCAAATTTTGATGAAAAGATGCTATCTATGATCGAAAGATATAATATAGACTTATTATCTTCTTCATATGACAGAAACACTGTGAAAACAAATAAGCCCGTCGGAACATATGTAAGTGAAGATGGTGTGTATATGGTTACCGGTGACAGAGATGGCCCTTTAACCGGTTATGTTGAAATAACAAATAATATTTATGGAACCTATGATGTTTTGGTAGCAGATAGCTATAAGGGCGCTCCCTCCGGAAGTGTTGAGACGATTTCTGCAAATACACCGTTTTATATTACTTCATATTACAAGGGATATTCATCTACCCGCGCACTGATATTTGATGGTTACGACACCATTACTGTGGCAGATGAATACCAAAATGTGAACGTATATCATAGGATAACCGATGACATAAAAAATCACATCAACTACAACTATTGAAGCCTGCTTTGCTTCGCTGGACAAAAGTTGTTTTCAAAAGCCACTCGAATTACATTGTAACTGAGTGGCTTTTAAATTGTTATGCTGCCTTTATCATAGGTGCGTTGTGAGGGCATGGGAATTATGCTAGTATAAGCCTAGATATAGGAAATCTGTTATGAGGATTATTCACATGTTAAAAACAGTGGGATTAGGTATCCAGAATTTTGAAAAGGTTATAAGAGCAAATGCTTTTTATATAGACAAAACAAAGTTTATTTCCGAATGGTGGAACAGTCATGATGATGTCACTTTAATCACCCGTCCACGACGTTTTGGAAAAACCCTTATGCTTAGTACTGTGGAGGAGTTTTTTTCGGCGAGAAAGAATAACAATGAAGAGCTCTTCAGGGAATTAAGTATTTCCAAAGATGTTGACCTCATGAAAGAGTGCGGCAAGTGGCCGGTGCTCTTTGTTTCCTTTGCCGGTGTTAAATCAGGTAGTTTTAAAAGCGCAGTGACAAAATTCAACATTATGTTCAATCAAATGCGTTCGGAACTGTCCTTCCTTAAGGAAAGTCTCGATACTTCTGACCTTGAATTCTATAACAGGATATCCATAGACATGGATGCCGATATTACGGCAAACTGTATAAATTACTTTTGCAAGTGGCTCAGTGATTATTATGGTAAAAAGGTCATTATCCTGATTGATGAATATGACACTCCCATGCAGGAAGCCTATGTAAACGGATACTGGGATGAGCTGGTTGGATTTATGCGAAATATGTTTAACTCTACTCTCAAAACAAATCCTTTTCTTGGAAGAGCTCTTTTAACCGGAATCACAAGAGTCAGCCGTGAATCATTGTTTTCAGACTTAAACAACCTCAAAATGGTTACTATTTCTTCTGAAAAATATGCAGATTGTTTTGGATTTACGGAAGAAGAAGTGTTTGAAGCATTAGACGCTTATGGCTACGGTGAAGAAAAAGAGAAAGTAAAGGCATGGTATGACGGATTTAAGTTCGGAAATACCGAAGATATATATAATCCCTGGTCCATCATCTCATTTCTTCAGGAAGGTAAGTACGATTCCTACTGGGCAAATACCAGTTCAAACTCGCTGATCTCAAAACTTGTAAGAGAAGGAAGCGTTGAGATAAAGAAATCCTTCCAGAATCTGCTGCAGGGAGGAACCATCGAAACAGAGATAGATGAGCAGCTTGTTTACGGAGAAATGGAAGGAAATGAAAAAGCTATATGGAGTCTTTTGTTTGCAAGCGGATATCTGAAGGCCCTATCCATGACCGATATGGACGGAATAACAGAGTATGAGCTTAAGCTCACGAATTATGAAGTTGTAGTAAGCTTCAACATCCTTGTGAAGAGATGGTTTGAAAATGTGGGAGCAAATTACAGTTATTTCGTGAAAGGTCTACTTGATGGTAACATCGATGACATGATGGATACCCTGTCAGAAATTTGTGAGGATATGATCAGTTCCTTTGATGGCAGTGGCAGAGCTGCTCCTGAAAATTTCTACCACGGCCTTGTGATAGGTCTTCTGGTTGAACTAAGAGACAGATACGAAATAAAATCAAACCGTGAAAGCGGCCTTGGGCGTTATGATGTGATGCTCCGTCCGAAGGATAAAAAAGACAATGCTGTCATCATAGAGTTTAAGTCAAAGCGCAGAAGCGAAAAGGGAAAATCACTTGATGAGCTTTGTGATATGGCACTTAAACAGATTGAAGATAAAAAGTATGAGAGCGAGCTCCTTTCAGCAGGTTACGATAAAAACAAGATAAAAAAGTTTGCCTTTGCTTTCGAAGGAAAGGAACTTCTGATAAAAGAGGGATAATTTTTACACCATCTAACAAAACCTACCAAGGGATAATTCCCGGGTAGGTTTTTTGATGTGAAACTATCCTGTCAAAGCTTTTTTATCCTTCCGTCTTTGCCTGTATGAATTCTCTCGGGGAAACTCCCGTCACCTTTTTAAATACCTTTGAGAAGTAGTAGGCAGACTCGAAGCCCAGGGCGTCTGCCACCTCATAGACCTTCATGTCATCGGAGAGGAGCATCTTCTTTGCATGCTCGATCTTTCTTGTATAAACATATTCGGAGAAGCCTATATCTGTGTTCTTTTTGAAAAGAACAGAAAGATATGCCGGGGAAAGCCCGAAGGCATCGGCAATTTCATTAAGTTGGAGTTTTCCCTTCAGGTTCTCATCTATATAGTCCTGAATCATAGCGATAAGCTTATCTTTTCCGGAACGGCGGTTTGCGCCCACTATGTGACTGAAAAGCCTGATTGCCGCATCCTTATCCGTTTCCTTTTCAGCTGTTTTTGCCTCTTCAAAGGTAGTGTGTATATCCATGGGAGAGGAGACCGCAGTTCCTATACCGAAACGGAGAGAAACATTGAAATAATTGTTTATCATGGTGTGAGCATTTTCAACAGCTTCCTGAATGTGGTTCATGCTTTCCGCCACAGGGGTGTTCTCAGTAAAGAAGAAGAGGATAGTGAAATGCTCTGTGTCATTTGAAACCAGATAACATGGAGAATATCGTTCAACGATTTCTCTGGTCATGGTAAGACAGGATCGATAGAGGGTAATCATTCGGTCGGTTCCACTTTCCCCAGACGCTTCTCTGGCGATTCCCATGTCCTTCCCGACTTCAGGATCCTCATCATGGCGATTTTCTCCCTCTGAGGAAACCACAATCTCCGCATAGGCTGCGATATATCTGTTGAACTTGAAATCCATCCGGACATTTGATGCTTCATGCTTCAAAGCTTTGCCATCAGAAAACTCTCCGTGAAGCAGCTTCAGCATAAAACGCTGTCTCAGCTCCTCAAGCTGAAATGTATCCGCATTCTGTAAACGGCTTTCTGTCTTGTCCCCTGCAGGTTTTTTCACCTGATCCACCCGGGCTATTGCTTTCTTTATGGCTTCACTGAGCTGCTCCTTATCAAGCTCCACCTTCACAAGATAGTCCACAGCCTGATAGGAGAGTGCCTTACGGACCATATCAAACTCCTCATAAGCTGTCAGCATGATAAATGCAGGCACCGGTCCATAATGCTTATTTGATTCTGCCAAAAGCTCAAGTCCTGTCATAACAGGCATCTTGATATCTGCAATGACTATGTCCGGACTCTCAGTTCCTATGATATCAAAAGCATCCTTTCCATTGGAGGCAGAACCTATGACCTCAACATTTTCAAATCCCTGTAACATGGATTTGAGCCCCACCTGAACCAGCGGCTCATCGTCCACAATTAAAACTCTATACATAAATTCCTATCCTTAAATCAAAAATGTTTTCATTCAGCTTCCACATAGGGCAGCGTAAATCTCATGACCGTATACTTCGAGACCTCAGACTCTATGGAGAGTCCGTATTCCTCCCCGAAGGTATATTTTATCCTCTGAGAGACATTGGCCACTCCTATGTGGCGGAAGAAATCGTCAGCCCCTTCAAGCTCACCTGAAAGGGTCTTTTCTATCTGCTCCTGAGTCATACCCACGCCGTCGTCTCTTACTTCGATGATGAGAAGTTTTCTTTCCTGAATCTCTCTTTCTGATACTCTGCCCAGATTTCCTTTCTCAGGGACCTGACTGCCCAAAACGCCGATATCCTTCGGGCTTCCGATTTCCTTTTTATTTCCGCAGCATTCACAGTAAACCGAAAGCACTATCTTCCCGGCGCCTCCCTTAGGCTCGATGCCGTGGAAGATGGCATTCTCGATTATGGGCTGAAGGGAGAACCTGTTCACCGAGGCCTTAAGAAGAGCTTCATCCTTTAAATCTATCTCAAAATCGATGGTTCCGCCATAACGGTACTTCATGATGGTGAAATAGTCCTTCACCAGGGAAAGCTCCTTTTCCAGACTGATGACATTTTCCTTGCTCTTCGAAATATTCCGGAGAAGACGGGAGAGAGCGGTAGACATGTCAGCGATTCCGTCAGATCCCTGAATGGTGGCCATCCACTTTATGGTATTCAGAGTATTGTACAGGAAGTGAGGATTTATCTGTGACTGAAGTATCTGATACTCCAGCTCCTGCTTTTTCTTCTCATCCTGCACCTT
Source organism: Oribacterium sp. UBA3737 (assembly GCA_002371295.1). The sequence continues at coordinate 8,611 of DFGZ01000195.1, forward strand.
CTTTTCCATCAGGTTTTCAACATTCTGTGCCAATGCATTGATACCAGCTCCTATGGCTCCCATTTCAGAATCCCACTCGATGGAAGGATCTCTTCTGAAATCACCGCCTCCTATCTTCTCAAGCTTATAGAGAAGCTTTGTAATAGGCTCTGAAATAACATGCTTAAGCCTTAACCAGAGGAGAAGTCCGATAAATATGATGGAGAAACTGAGAAGTCCGATGACAACTATATAGAAGTTCATCCTTATGTTCATGTTTCTTTGTGATGGAAGAAGATAAAGCTTGAATGCCTTGTTTCTAAGTGTATAGCTGACTGTCTGATCCGGAACCGGACACTCAATAAGCTCCCCATCCTTATACTCATAATTATGCCCATCACCTATGGAAACAAAAACCCTTTCATCCTTTTCCAGACTGTAATCACTGAAGATGGAAGTGATGATGGATGGAGAAAGCTCCATATAAACAAAACCCACGATTGCGGAAGAAGAGGAGGACTGTATCGGTCTCACCATGGGAATGATCATTTCATCAAAGTGGGTAGTCACAGGACTCTGTTTCAGCCCGAAGTACCGGAAATCCGATGCATTGAGAAGCTGATAAAAATAATTGGTGGACATGATCTTTCCGGTGAAACCGGAAGTGGAGTTTACCGCAGCATTTTTAATTGACTGAAGATAATGTCTTCCGTCCATGGTACTCACTACAACTCTCTGTATGTGCCGTGTCCTTCCCATGGCATTGTATTCATCATTAAAATGCTCCCAGGTGGAAAGGGCGAGCCGCCTCTCAACCCTGTTTTTTTCCTGAACTTCTTCTGTTGTCAGTAAATCTTCACTGTCGGATCCGGCAGTCATTCTATTCAGATAGGTATTGATGGTGCTGTCTATAGTAGTCCACAGAGCAAAATTAGTGGCATTGTCAAGAGACTTGTCCATCTCCGAGCCCAAAAGCTGAAGACTGCCGAGGGCAGTCTGACGTACATTTCGTCTCAGATTATCCCTAATGTAAAAAAAACTGATGGCTGACATCATGAGTGACATCAGCACCGCAAAGCCCATGGAATAAACAACTATCTGAAATCTTATGGAGTTGAATTTTTTCTTTAATCCGGGATGTTTTTTCATATAATAAATATTTTTTTCCGTCTAATATTTCACCTTTGGGATTTCGAACAATTTTGAACACAATCCATGAAAGCGTCCGGAAATCCAACTTAAAGGCATGATCTTTACTGAATTCAGGAATCTGCTTATAAGCTTATACCCTGTTCAGAAATCTGCTTATAAGAATATCGGATTTTGCCTCAAAAAATAACTCTTTGAAAATTTCTGCATCTTTTTCATATAAAAGTACATCTTTTCAAAACCTGCTAAAAAAAAGCAAAATTGCTCCGAAAAATTTGTATTTCCTTAAAAACAGAGAAATTCTACAATAAATTCAGTCTTAAGGCAATGCGCCGGGAGCGCTTAGAAAGTGCTGGCATTGCCTGTCGGAAACAGACGGATAGGAGTATCCGGCGGAGATCCCGGCATTTGACAAATAGGTTCATACACCTAAAAACAGGAGGAAAAAAATGAAGAAGATCGTAAGTTCATTGCTTGTTGCATCTATGGCTGCAACATCACTTGCCGCTTGTGGCGGAAGCTCAACAACAGCTACCACAGCAGCTCCTCAAGCTGCAGAGACAAAGGCAGCAGAAACACAGGCAGCAGAGACAAAGGCAGAGGCAGCTGCCACAGAAGCTGCTACAGAGGCAGCAGGCGGAGACGCAGTAACCTTAAAGTGGGCACTCTGGGATGCGTCATCCATCACTTACTATCAGCCCCTCATCGATGCATTTAAGGCTGAGCACCCGAATGTAAACATTGAAATGGTAGACCTTGGTTCAACAGACTATTCAACTGTTCTCGGAACACAGCTTTCCGGCTCAGGTTCGGATTTCGACGTTGTAACCGTCAAGGATGTTCCGGGTTACATGACACTCGTAAACAAGGGCGTTCTTGAGCCACTGAATGACAAGATTAAGGAGGCAGGCATCGATCTCAGCCAGTACGGCGGAATCACAGATCAGGTAACCATCAACGACAGCCTCTATGAGCTTCCTTTCCGTTCAGACATCTGGGTTCTCTACTACAACAAGGACGTATTCGACAAGGCAGGCGTTCCGTATCCTACAAACGATATGACCTGGGAGCAGTACGACGAGTTGGCCCGCAAGGTAACTGACACAACTCCGGGCTCAGAGGTTTACGGTGCTCACTATCACACATGGAGATCAACAATCCAGCTTGACGGTATCCTCGATGGAAAGAACACAATCGTCGGCGGAAACTACGATTTCACAAAGCCATACTATGAGATGGTTCTCAAGCAGCAGCAGGATGGTGTATGCATGGATTATGCAACACTTAAGACACAGGGACTTCACTACAGCGATGCATTTGCTCAGGGTAATGTCGCTATGATGAACATGGGCTCATGGTTCATAGCAACTCTTATCAACAAGATCAAGTCAGGTGAGTACACAGACTGCACAAACTGGGGCATGGTCAAGTATCCTCACGCTGAGGGTGTTGAGGCAGGTTCAACTCTTGCAACAATCACAGCTCTTGCACTTCCTACATCTGCTCCTCATAAGGACGAGGCTTGGGACTTCATCAAGTTCGTAACAGGAGAGAAGGGTGCACAGGTTCTTGCTGAGACAGGAAACATCCCTGCTATGACAAACGAGAATATCGTTTCAGCTATTGCTTCCATGGAAGGCTTCCCTCAGGATGATACTTCAAAGGATGCGCTCATCACATCACACACATATCTTGAGATGCCTGCAAATGACAAGTCATCAGAGATCGAGACAATTCTTAATGAGCAGCACGACCTCATCATGACAGAGTCTTCAACAATCGATGAAGCTGTTCAGGCTATGAACGAGGGCGTTCAGGCCATCATCGGCTAATGCTTACACTTGACTGACTTGAAATAATTACTTGAATTAAAAAACTCATCGGGGCTGTCGTGCGACAGTGCGGCAGCCCTTATTCTATGAAAATCTTTCTGATAAATCAGAAGATATCTGATTGCTTATTTCTAAATTCCCCCGACTATACAAAACGGTTTAAAGCAGGATTCTGCAAAAGAGATCATATTTATTTCCTATGATGTTTTTTGCTGAATGCAGTTTTAAATCAAATGATATTTCAGGTTTTCCATGAAAACCCTGCATGTAGCGTCAGCCATCGACGAAGTCGAATTTCAACCGGCTGGCATCACAAAACTCAGGAGGCACCATATGACAGCAGCTACAACTGTAAGAACAACCGGCGTAGAAGAAGCAAAGCGAAGAAAATTCAAACAGGCACTGGTAGCCTATTCCTTTATAGCCCCGAATTTCATCGGTTTCGCCATATTCACTTTAGGCCCCATCATCCTCGCCATGATCATGGCATTTATGGAGTGGGACGGTAGTAACCCGTGGAAATTCGTAGGCATCCAGAACTTTGTAACTATCTTTTCGGATGACCGTTTCCTGTCATCCTTAAAAAACACAGTTATCTACAGTATCTTCACAGTACCTCTTACATTAATAATGGCTTTAGGACTGGCTATACTGCTTAATCAGAAGGTAAAGGGAAGGAACTTCTTCAGAACAGTGACCTTCTTCCCATACGTTGCTTCACTCGTTGCGGTGGCCGCAGTATGGAACATGCTTTTCACACCGGCAAAGGGCGGAGTCATTAACCAGCTCCTCATAAATATTTTCCATACCCCTGCTCTCAAGTGGGCAGCATCTCCGAAGACGGTTCTCATGACCATCATCATGTTCTCCATCTGGAAAAACATGGGATACTACATGGTCATCTATCTTGCGGGACTTCAGAACATCAACACAGAGCTTTACGAGGCGGCAGGTCTTGACGGTGCCAATGTATGGCAGAAGTTCAAATATGTAACTGTTCCTCAGTTAAAGCCTACAACCTTTTTCGTTATCATCATGCTCACCATCAACTGCTTCAAGGTATACGACATCGTATATATGCTGGCAGGAGGAAGCAACGGCGTCATTAACAAATCCGCCATCGTTCTTGTTTACTACATCTACGAAGAGGCCTTCAGAAACTGGAACCTCGGTATCGCAAGCGCAGGTTCTCTGGTACTTTTTGCCATCGTTCTTGCCATCACCATCATCCAGTTCAGCGGCGAAAAGAACTACGCTAATGATTAATGTGGCAGGTTTCGAAGAAACCTGGCACCCAACGCCGGCCATCGCGAAGCGAGCCTTGAATGGGCCGGCTTTCCCCAACTAATGTGGCAGGAGGATACATTAAATGAAAAGCAAATCAACAAATCAGGCCATCGGAAAAGGCCTTGTATATTTCATCCTTATAGTTTTCGCAGCGATCATGCTCATCCCATTCATCTGGATGATCACAGCGTCACTCAAGTTCAACAAGGATATCTTCGTTATTCCTTATCAGTGGTTCGGCTACGAGCCCCAGTGGAGAAACTATCTTGACATCTGGACCAAGATCCCGCTCCTTACTTTCACAAAGAACACAGTAAAGCTCACACTGATCGTGACTTTCTTCCAGCTTCTTACATCAAGCTTCGCGGCATATGCATTTGCAAAGTTAAGATTCAGAGGAAGAGACTTCCTGTTCCTTGCATATGTTGCCACCATCGCGATTCCATGGCAGTCCTACATGGTTCCCCAGTTCCTCTTCATGAGAAGACTGGGCCTTGCAGACACGCACCTGTCCATCATCATACTTCAGGCCTTCACAGCCTTCGGTGTTTTCATGATGCGTCAGTTCTACGAGGGCATCCCCGATTCCCTCTGCGAGGCAGCCAGAATCGACGGCATGAGCGAGTATCAGATCTACATGAGCATAATGCTTCCCCTTTCGAAGCCTGCG
>DFGZ01000272.1:0-3554 GCA_002371295.1 Oribacterium sp. UBA3737
GATGGATTACTGAGAATAATTGATGATGTGGTGTACAGTTTTCAAGAGACGATACCTAATATATATAAAAGCTTTAGAAGTTCCGATGGCAACATCGGAGCTTTTTTGATTTATAGGAAAGAGGCATGTAACCTAAACCCTTTAGCCATTGATGAATATGAAGATGCCCGGGTTTTTCAATGGAAGTTACTATTTCAGTAAATATATCAGAATACTTAGCGGAGAAAATAGGGCGGGACAGGTACCAAGGCTTGCGAGTTGAAAGAACAGACTGCGAAGACGTGTGCGTATCCGGGTACACGAAGTGTAACCGGGACGAACATGTCAAGCTGGCTGTACTTTCAATCGAGTGGGTCGGTGCCGTCCCGCCCTATTTTCGAATAGCCACACGAATACTTATAAAATTAATTAAATATTTACAATTATTTTGCTGACAAAACAGCAAATATGATGTTAATATACGGCTTGTGTCTTAGGAGACATGTCATGTTATGGCATCGTATGGGAGAGTATATAGTAAATGGATAGAATTATTAAAAAAAGCGGATTTACACTTGCTGAACTTTTAATTGTAGTTGCCATTATAGGTGTACTTGTGGCAGTCAGTGTACCTATCTTTACAAATCAGCTCAAGAAAGCCAGACTTGCAACAAATAAGGCAAATGCTCGTGCAGCATATGCAGCTGCCATGGCATGGTATATGGATAACTACAATTCGGACGATCCTGATGACAGAGGTGTAGGAACTTATGATGTGATTACAGGGGAGTTCGTTGCTGGATATAAGAATAAAATTCCACAACCGCCAGCTTCTGCCCTTGAAATTAATGATCTGAATATTGCAAACTGGACAGTGGATACTCCTAATACGGGTACCGGCAAAAGTACAAATAAATGTCTTGGTGATAGGGTGTTTTCAAAATGGGATGTGAATTGGAAAGATTTCGATAATGGAATCATAGATTGTTACACGCCTTATGATGCTACATGGAGTGGAGTTTAATTAATGTTATTTGTACATAAAGCCTATATATAAGGCTGGCAAAGCAACAAAATGCACAAAGCATAATAATGGCAATCGTTGAAATGACCAAAAACAACGCACAATATTTGTATAAAATGCGCTTCTGTTCCCTAAATGCTTGTGTATGTATCCAAACTTATACGCAAACGCATGATTGTGTATAAATTAATACAAGGATTAGCGCAAAAGTATGCTATCATACGCCACAAGTCATTTAGGGAAAGGAGTTAAAGAAATGAAGATATATGAGTCAAAACATGGAAAAAGCCGTGTCACAGCGTGCATCACAAACCTGAATAAAGGACTATACTACGAAGTACATCTGGAAAACGGAAATATATTATATATTAAGCAGGAAATATTCAATAGAATGTATGTCTTAGCTGCAAGTTAGAAAGGTTTTACAGGGCATCCTGTAGGACCTTTTCTTGTTTTGAGAAGATTAAATGATATGATATAAATGTCGTAGGTTTTCTTCCGCTGGACTTGAATAAAAGTGGGAGACAGACTTCATAACATATTCCATCTGTCATCCGGCTTTCGAGAAGATATTTTCAATGGCTGGTGATACTGGGGGTACCCATGGACGCATTTTGCATCCGGATAGTGAATAAGATAATAACTTAAAGATAAGGCGGTCAAATGGCGACACAAGGCGCAACACAGGAAAGAACCAATATAAAACTTCAGGAACCCAAAAAATATAACGTTATCATGCATAACGATGACTTCACAACCATGGAATTCGTGGTAGAAGTTCTGGTGGATATATTCCATAAGAGCGAAGCAGAAGCAGAGGCGCTTATGATGACTGTACATAAAGGCGGTAAAGCAGTCATAGGATGTTATCCCTTTGATATCGCCGTATCAAAGGTGAACGCAGCCAGAATGCGCGCGAAAGCGGCAGGATTTCCATTTAAGATAACAGTGGAGGAAGCTTGAGTATGAATGTAACAGAAGAAGTTGCAGCTATTATAAACAGCTCATTCATGATGGCTACAGAGAAACATTATGAGTATGTAACACCGGAGATGGTGCTGCTGGCAATGTGCTCTGACGATAATTTCAAAATGGCTTTTTCAAACTGTGGCGGCGATATAGAGACATTATCAGCGGATCTTTACAGATATCTGGAAGAATATGTAGAGAAGGTTCCGGATGCTGAACCTGAAATGTCCGCCGGCATGCAGATAGCATTTGCCATGGCGCAGAACCAGGCAGTGAACAGCAGTAAGACAGTAGTTGAACTCTCGCACCTTGTACACGCATTCTTCAATCTAAAGGAAAGCTATGCCGTTTACTATATGAATCAGCAGGGAATAGACGAGGTGTCACTTATTGAAGAGCTTTTAGACACCTATGAAGAGATTGACGAGCCTCTGATCTCCGGTGAAGGCACGCATTCCGAAGAAAAGAGGGAAGACGAATCAGTTACGGAATATGCCCCCTGTATCAATGATATGCTGGAAAACGTCAATCCGCTTATAGGACGTGAAGCGGAGCTGGAAAGGACCATTCAGATACTTTGCAGGAAGGACAAGAACAATCCGCTCCATATAGGTGAGCCGGGAGTAGGAAAGACAGCCATTACCTATGGACTTGCAAAGCTTCTGAATGATGGTAATGTTCCTGCATCGCTGCAGGGAGCGAAAATCTACTCACTGGATCTCGGAAGCCTCCTTGCGGGAACCAAGTACCGCGGAGATTTTGAGAAGCGCCTGAAAAAGATACTATCACGAATCGAAAAAGAAGAAAATCCGATCATCTATGTAGATGAAATACATAACCTTCTGGGAGCAGGTGCCACAGGGGAAGGAAGCTTTGATGCTGCAAATATCCTGAAGCCATACCTTGCGGAAGGGAAGATCCGCTTTATCGGCGCAACGACCTTTGAGGAGTATAAAAAGCATTTTGAGAAGAGCAAGAGTCTGGTCAGAAGATTTCAGAATGTTGAGATAAAGGAACCAAGTATCGATGAGTCCATAAAGATACTTGAAGGGCTCAGAAAGAAGTACGAGAAGTTCCATGGTGTGACTTATGGTAAAGGTGTGCTGGAATATGCGGTACGGATGAGCCAGAGATACATTAACGAAAGATTTCTCCCGGACAAGGCCATCGATCTGATTGACGAAGCAGGAGCTTACAGAAAGATACATCCGCTGGAGCAGAAGAAGCAGACTGTAGGTAAGGAACTTATCAATGAAGTTCTGACAAAGATCTGCAGAGTGCCTATAGAAGCAACGGAAACAGACGAAATTGCCGGGCTGGCAACATTGGAGAAAAGAATACTTTCTCAGGTATACGGGCAGGATGAGGCAGTTAAACAGGTCGTTAATGCTGTTAAGTTCTCAAAGGCAGGGATGACAGAGGAATCGAAGCCTCTCGCAAGTCTCCTGTTTGTGGGGCCTACAGGCGTAGGAAAGACTGAGATCGCCAGAACCCTGGCAAAAGAGCTGGGCATATCCCTTGTCCGCTTTGATATGAGTGAATACGAGGAGAAACATTCTGTGGCAAAGCTGGTGGGTGCTCC
>DFGZ01000272.1:3681-9921 GCA_002371295.1 Oribacterium sp. UBA3737
GTACTTCTTCTGGACGAGATCGAAAAGGCACATCCCGATGTATTTAATATACTTCTGCAGGTCATGGACTATGCGACCCTGACCGATAATCAGGGAAGAAAAGCTGATTTCAGAAATGTGATCATCATCATGACTTCCAATGCAGGTGCCAGCAGACTGGGCAAATCCGGTATAGGATTCCTTGCTCAGGACGGGACCAAAGACACCCTTATGGAAGAAGTGAAGAAGGTATTCCAGCCTGAATTCAGAAACAGACTAAGCCGTATAGTTGCCTTTAACAGCATGGATGAGACCATGGCTGGACTTGTTGCAGAAAAGAAGCTTTCTGAACTGAGTTCAATGCTTACGGCGAAGAATGTTGAATTGAGCTTCACGCCTGAGGCCGTTCAGCTTCTGAAACAAAAAGGCATCAGCAAAGAGTACGGAGCCAGAGAGATTGACAGAGTCATCAGAAATGATGTAAAGACTCTGATGGTGGATGAGATACTCTTCGGAAAACTCAAGAAGGGCGGAAAGTGTCAGCTTGATGCAAAGAATGATAAGTTCACTATAAGGTTTCTGCCTAAACGCAAGGTGAACAAAACAGATAGAGAGTGATTTCGTGCCGGGCAAAGATTGCATTATATTGAGTAGGGATATAGAAACATGAGTCCCTTAACTGATGTAATGAATACTGAGGTTCCGGGGCGATAATAAATGGGATAAACACAATGGCTATATATCAGTTGAGTGAAAAAGAAATATGGTTTCCCATGCCATCGGAGGCAGAGGATGACGGACTTCTGGCTGTGGGCGGCGATCTATCACTGGATCGTCTTCTACTGGCCTATGCACATGGCATTTTTCCGTGGTTCAATCCGGGCGAGGAAATACTCTGGTGGTGCCCCAAAGAGAGATACATCATTCGCCCCTCAGAAATACATGTTTCTCATTCTATGAGGAAATTTATACGGCATCATGAGATTAACATTAAGATGAACAGGGACTTCGGAGATACCATGCACAGGTGCAGACTTCAGAGAGAGTTCAAGGAAGGTACCTGGATATCCGATGAGATGGAGGCTGCTTACGGGCGTCTGTTCAGAGCAGGATATGCCATGAGCGTGGAGTCTTACATAGATGGCGAACTTGCAGGGGGACTTTACGGAGTTTCCATAGGCAAGTGTTTCTTTGGAGAAAGCATGTTCAGTGAGAAGGAGAACGGCTCAAAACTTGCACTTATTTTCCTGGCACGTCTTATGGAGGAGCATGGCTTCAATATGATAGACTGTCAGTTCCATACAGATCACCTGGAGAGTATGGGCGGATGCTATATCAGCTACGAGGAATACTGCAGGCTTTTGGATGAAGGAATCGATGATGATTGGGAAAACAATTAAATTTAGCACCACATATTTTTCGATACTTTGATGAGATTCCTTATATTATTATCGGGTTATGCCGACTAAGTAAATATGTACCATAATAACCATATTATTTAAGGAAAACATCATTTTGTAGATTTTGCGTTTGAAGAGTACTTATGGTAAAATCATACGGTGTGAAGTTTTTTCACAGGCATAGTGAGGTGACAAATGAGTTATATTGATCAGGAAGCTACAGGCAAACTGTTACGTATGGCTGTAAAAAATAGCAATTACTCGGTTGCGGAAATCTGCAAGGAGATGAATATATCGACTACTTCCATTTACAATTGGTTCAGAGGCGACAGCCTTCCAAGTATTGACAATTTGTTTTTATTTGCTGAGCTTGTAGGCCGTAAGGTCGATGATATCGTTGCCTATATTTCTGACAGGAATAAGGCAGATGCAGCTTGACCGTATGAAGACGTGTATGTTTACAGCATAGTTTTATTTGGATGTATTTAAAACATGACAAAACCCCTTTAGGTTCATGAGATGAACCTAAAGGGGCCTTTTTAATTAAAGCAGGATCTTATAGTCTTCGCTGCCTTCTCCGTCGATAGTGAAGTAAGCAACTGCCTCTTCAGGCTTTACATAAACTTTGACATCCTTTACATCTGCCTTTATTTTCTTTGCATTCTGAACGGCATCATCCTGAATCTTTGCAGGATCAAAATCGATGCCGTTGATCTGTAAAATAACTGAAGACTTAACAGTAGTTTCCTTCTTCGGGGCTGCGCTCTTTGATATGGGAGGCTTAGGAGCTGATTCCTTTGCAGGAACAGTCTTCGTTACTTCTTCCTTCTTTGTAGCTTCGGCAGCCTGAGGCTTTACCGTTTTTGCAGCTTTAGGTGCAGCGGGTGCAGTTGTTTTAGATGTAGTTGATTTGGTTTTTGCCATAATCTTAAATCTCCTTATATAGAATAAAAGCTTTAATAGTTTTGATTGTATTTCCGCGAAATAGGTATGTCAACACTTTCACGATTTTTATTAGCGCTAAAGTGTATTGATAAGGTAAAACAGAGCCCATTTTGATCTACATCTGCATGTAAGACATCCGGGCATAAGACCCGCTTTCACCAGTAAGATCAGACATTACATTTAGAATACATTAAAACAAACACCGCCATCATAAAATGATGGCGGCATCTGTTCTTTATGGATGAGTATTTATCATGGATGTCAGATTAAACGATAATCTGATCGACCATATTCTTTAATTCTGTAGCATGATTGTTAAGTTCCTGGCTGGAAGCAGAAGACTGTTCGGCTGTAGCGCTGTTCTCCTGAACGACCTGTGCGATCTGTTCGAGACCGGTGGTGATCTCCGCGATGGAAACAGCCTCACGCTGCATTTCATTGGCAATGTTGGCAACGAGCTCCTTGGATCTCTCGGAGCTTTCCTTAACCTCGTTGAGGCTTTCTGCTGAAGATGTAATAAGCTTTGAACCGTTCTGTATAGCTGAAATTGTATCCTCAATCAGAGCCGAAGTCTCGGAAGCAGCGGAAGCGGATTTACCTGCAAGGTTACGTACTTCATCTGCTACTACCGCAAATCCCTTACCGGCAGCACCTGCACGGGCAGCCTCAACGGCTGCGTTAAGAGCCAGGATGTTGGTCTGAAAAGCGATGTCATCGATGGTTTTAATGATATTCTCTATCTGATTGGACTTGTTGGCGATTTCATCCATGGCGCTCTTTACACGGCTCATCTGCTCGTTTTCGGCATTGATTCTTTCGGCAACACTTGCAGAGAACTGCTCAACATCATTAGCAGACTTGGCATTCTGGTTGACCTTGTCTCTGATGGTCTGAACTGTAGCTGAAAGCTCCTCAAGAGTTGAAGCCTGCTCGGTTGAACCCTGTGAAAGAGACATGGCACCGTTTGCGATATGACTTGAACCGGTCTCTACACTTGATGCTACATCATTCATCTTGCTGAAAATACCACTGAGATTACTGTGGATATCGTCATAAGCCCTGATGATATTGGAATAGTCACCTATGTACTGGTCTGAGCACTTAGGTTTGGCCGCAAAGTTTCCTTTGGCCATCTCCATGAGCATGTAGCAGATATCCTGAATAACATTGGAAGTCTGTGTAGAAGTGTTCTTAACAGCAACTACCATGGTTCCGATTTCATCCTTGCCGAATCTGGAAGAATCGATCTCAAAATCGAACTCGCCTTTTTCGAGCTTCTTCATGGAGTTAACGACTACATTTACACCTGTTGTGATACTCCTTGAAAGAAGGGTGAAGATCACTGTACTTGCAATGATTATGATCACAAACGTAACCGGGATGACTATAGCGACGATCTTACTGAGTACGCCGGAATCTTTAATTATCTGTGCTGCCTGATCCTCACACTCTACGCCTATGGCATCCAGAGCATTGGTGAACTGCATCATAGGAGATGCTTCGTCAGTGCTGAAGTTTGCATCATAAAAATCTATTGCTGCATCCTTATCACCTGATTCTATTATGTTCAAAAGCTCATATGCTGCAGCAGTGAAGGCGTCATATTTTTTCTGAAGATCCGCTGTAACATTCTTATCATCCCAGGTCGTGATGATATTGTTGAGGTAAGACTGCATGGTGGCAAAACGCTTGTCGAAATCCTTTCGCTGGTTCTCAGGAGAATTGCTTTCGATCTCGGACTGATACAATGCGAGAAGAAGTCGCTTTGCAGTAGCATTGAGATCCTTTCTTACTACCAGCTCTGCGTAGGTGTTTTCATATTCGACCTCTCCGAAATGAGTCATTTTAGAGCTCATCTGACTGAATGAAACTAATGACACGATCATCATAACGGCGATCAGGATAGTAATGACTATCTGTGTCATGACAAATCTGGTTCTGATACTTAGATCTTTAAACATTTGTGTTCCCTCACTAAACAAATCGAATGATAATATGTGTTGCTTTTATCAACATCGGCGTTAGTGATACCAAATATTAACAAGATAAGGCTGATTCAGAAATTATAACATGATATCTGTGTCATAACATTGTAAAAAAAGAGCAGCTCATCCTGAGATGAACCGCTCCGGTAAAACTTTTCTTTACTTCTGCCTGATATATCAAAGCTCAATCTTGTAGTCTGCGCTTCCTGCACCGTCTACTGTGTAGTATGCGGCAGAATCAGCAGCGTTGACATAAACATTTACTGCCTTGACGTCCTTCTTTATATTCTGTGCTGCAGCAACGGAATCTTTTGCGATCTGAGCAAAATCATAATCCTTTCCGTTGAGCTGTAATGTGATGGTTGACTTAACTCCTGTTGCTTTAGTTGACATAATTATCCCCTCCATAATGAAATGTTACTTTTGAACTCACATCATTATATTTTCAATGTATAAGTTTGTCAATTATGTAGCAAAAAAGGGAAGGGGCTAAAAAAATGTCCAAAGCGGTTTTATAAATACGATTTATGCCGATAAAAAAGTATGGATAGTAAGTAACATTATGAGATTTTTTTACTGACAGGGATTTGTTGTTGCGTATTGACAGTTTTTCAATAGCAGGTGTCGATTATGGAAAGAGGACAAAGAAAAAACGTTAACGATCTATCTGTATTGCTTCTGGCATCCATTTTTATGAATGGTTTTGAGACCGGAGGATACCAGGCATCGCTTTTGTACATCGGAGAGGAGTATGCACTGGATCACAGTGCACAGGGAGTCATCGCTTCGGTGGAACTTTTTGCAACTATGATAGCTCCCATTGTTCTGGGATCTATAGCTGATAAAGCGGGTAAAAAGATAATGCTTACCTTATTTACCGCAATGAGAGTCTTTTCAGGAATCATCATTCTTCTGGCGACCCATTCACTGCCATTTGCAGTGGGTGTATTCGTTTTGGGCTTTGCTACCAGTATCATCCAGTATGTGGCCATAGCGGAGATGGATGACGCGTATCCTGTGACTAAGCATAAGAGGATGGGCGGAATAACGGCCATGTATGCATTTGGTGCGGTCATCGCTCCTCTTATAGTCGGAGCTGCCATAAAGAATTCTTTCGGATGGAAGAGTTTCTTCGCATCTGACTGTATCATATCCTTAATCCTCACGATCCTTTTATGGAAGATAAGCTTTGAACCCAGAGAGAAGGTGACGGATTCCGACATTTCAGAGGACAATTCCTCAGCGGGTTCCGGCAGCGAGATTTATTTCGGAGGAGTGGCACTTCTCTGCATTATCATGTTCATTTATGTCGGAGTTGAGAACGGAGTGGGATTCTTCCTGAACGGTTTTATGCATGATCATGTACATTCCCAAAGAGGCTACTTTGCGGTTTCTCTTTTCTGGATGGCGATGATTCCGTCTAGAGTTCTGTGCGGTTATTTCTGCAGATACAGACGCTTTCTTCTATGTGCGGCCCCGACGGGTGCGGCTGTTCTCCTCGGAATTCTTTCAGCTGTGACCAATGAGTATGCAGCCTTTGTTCTGGTATTTATCCTTGGTTTTTTCTGCGGCGCTGTATATCCTAACGTACTTACCTACGCAGCTGATTTCAGCGGAAAGAAGACGGCTACTGTCATAGCGGCCATTACTGTTGCCACCGGTGTAGGAGGAACGGTCATTTCTGCGGCATTCGGTTTTTTGGAGACCGCCATCGGTTTTACGGGATCCTTCAGGATCCTTGCAGTGATTCTGGCTTTGGATCTTCTTTTTGCTCTTCCGGTAGTGTTTGATATGAGAAAGAGAAAACGTCGTTAAGTTATAGAAAGGTTAATCATGGACGCAGCAGTATCATCAGAAGAACTCAATAAATATATAGTAGATAACATCGAAAACGCCATAATAAGCGGAGATATCAAGGTTTATTATCAGCC
>DFGZ01000098.1 GCA_002371295.1 Oribacterium sp. UBA3737
AGTTGTTTCTTCTGCTGCTTCAGCCGATGCTTCTTCTTTATTCTCTGCAGTTGTTCTATCTGCTGCTTCAGCTGATGTTTCTTCTTTATTCTCTGCAGTTGTTTCTTCTGCTGCTTCAGCTGATACTTCTTCTTTATTTTCTGCAGTTATTCCTTCCACTGTTTTAAGTGTAATCTCATCAACAGCTACTTTTGAAGTATCCCCTGAATATGCAGACGCTGATTCGGCATAAACCTTTTCATCTTCGGTATGCTCAGCTTGTTCATCCGAAGCCAAGGCATATATCGTTTTCGGCAAATTAAGCGAGGACTCTGGCGTACCAAACTCCACGGTCTGATAAGCCACGTCCTCAGCAAGGTCTGCCAATACTTTTACTGCGTACACCGAGATATCCGAACTGGAAGCCTTCTCTGTCGCATAACCCGTTATGCCGGCATTGAAGCCTGATTCGATAACCATAAGCACACTCAGAAATAGAGAGACCAACTGCTTAGTTAACTTATTCATACTTACCCCCCACTCAAAAATCACTCTAAATATTTTAAAGCTTACTATAGCTATACATGTTAGTAATTATATCTCTAATTGTAATGGTTGTATATAAAATTTTAATATTCTACTTATAATATTTTAATTAAATCTTCTAATATTAATATATAAACAGTTTATCTTTTTAAAAATGCGACTGAGTATACTCAGTCGCACACCTTATCAGCACAGTAACCAGGTTCATGTATCATGGCATCATAAATAGTATATCCGTCTCTTGTTGTTTTTTTTGTATGATACAGAGCCATATCAGCCTTTTTATACAGATCGCTGGTGAATCCCTGAGAAGAAAAGGCGATTCCGGCGCTGATGGAAACCTTCGGGATGTTACTGCTGCGAGGGTTCTTCAAAGCACTGTTGATAGCATATATCTTATCTATGAGCATCTGTGAGTCCTTATCCTCAATTCCGGTCATGATAATACAGAATTCATCCCCGCCCATGCGTATGATATGGTCAGACAGACGGAATTCATTTCTCATATAGCAGGCAAGCTTCTTAAGTACAGAATCGCCGGTTCCATGTCCGTAGGTATCATTGATCTGTTTAAATTTGTCCACATCAAGAAGAATGTATGCGATAGCCATATCCGACTTCTTAAGAAGCTCCGTATACTTTTCATAGGCATTACGATTAAGTACGCCTGTAAGCGCATCATGTTCTATCTTAAACTCAAGATCCGCCTGCTCATTCTTTTCCTGATCGATATCTTCCATCGCAACAGAAGCACGAATGACATTTCCGTTTCCATCCATTTTGGACGCAGTAGCCGTGATCCGGAACCATTTATTATCCTTTCCGAAATACTCAGTGGATATAAATGTTTTTTCGGACAGCTTTTTCTGCATCGAAGCGATATCCAAAAACTCATTTACCCTGTCCCTGTACTCTTCGGAAACATATCTTTCGATGAACATCTCCTTCGCAAGTTCATAAGGCTGCTGATGCATGCCAAGTCTGTCCCTGATATAGTCGGGCACAATGAGCGGAACAAATTCCCTGGTACCGAAAACTATATGGACAAGGGTAAAATAAATCTTTGACATATCCCCCAGCACGTCCTTGTAATCCATCTCTGTCTTTTTGCTGTCTTCGATTATTCTTGTGGCATAAAGTACTTTTACTGCCTTTCCGTATTCGTCCCTTTTCAGCACAAAGAAGGAAGCTGTTGTCCATCCGTTAATGGCGCCGATGTAATCCGCTTCCAGATAATCCTTCTCCGAAAGCCGGTCAGCCAGTGTTTCAGGATTTGTGAAGGCCAATACGGCCTCTGTGTATTCCGTAGACGCAAAGGTACGCATAACCGCGGGCATAACCCCGCTGATACGTCCTTCTTTTCCAAGTAATTTATTAAGTGCATAATTTGATTTAAGTTCTTTATAGCAGTCTCCTTCCAGATCGAGAATATATATACTGTTGTAGATCGCACTTATCGCATTAAAAATCTTCTGACGTTCATCCAAGTCATGTCTGAGAACAAAGGAGATGGCGGGATCTTTTTTCGCCTCACCAACCATATCGGAGTCCTCTTTCTTACTGGCAGCATCAATGTTCATAGGGAACTCATCGGGTATACGCTCCGATGGTCTTCCATAGGAATAGTAGTAGCCTTGTACTATCTCGCAGCCTACGCCCTTCAGGTACTCCAGCTGTTCCTCGGTCTCCACACCTTTTGCATAGGTATGTATGCCCAGGCCCTTGCTCATATCGATTACAGGTTTAAGTATGTTCTTTGATTTTTCATCGAAGTTCTCCATATAGCCTAAATCTATGAGTATCCCATCAAACTCATACTCACGTAAGGTATTTATGGAAGAATGTTCGTTTCCGAAATCATCAATAAAGACTTTGAAACCGCTGTCTCTCAATCTTCTGATTTCCCTTTTAAAGAGATTCGGATCCTCATTCAGGGTCTTTTCACTTATCTCAACCTGAATGGATTCTCTGGGTATGTCAAATTCTGTTGTAATATCTATCAGTTCTTTGCACGGGTCAAAGGATAAAAAATCACCATGAGAAAGGTTAAAGGAAACCGGTATGAGCTTATCAAGTTTTTTCCTCTTCCTGTCCACATCCCCGGCTATCTGACGCATCACAAATCTATCCAGAATATGGGTAAGTTTATACTCCTCAAGTACGGGAACATATTCTCCGGGCAGGAGCATGCCGTACTTAGGATCCACCCATCTGGACAATGCTTCAAACCCATACAGCCTGCCTGTGGCTGTGACAAACTTGGGCTGATAATAGATCTTTATATAGCCCTCTTTAACAGCCTTATCTATGGTATTCAGAATATATTCCCTGCTGGAATTATCAAGAGACAAAATATGCCTGTTGCTGAAGGTTCTCTTTTCCTCCTCTTTAAGCAAGGTCACTGTAACTGCAATAAGTTCTCCCTCTTCACGGGATGAGTATGGTTTTCCCTGTATCTCCACATACTTTATCTGGTCCTTTTTACTTCTGATACGAAAACTCACCTTATCGTAAAATCCGTTTTCTGAAATCTGTGAAGAGATCTTATCCTCTGTAATACTCAGATCTGCAGGAAAAATCATACCTGGAAAATTATGCCCAGTAAGTTCCCTGAACTCTGCTTCATCTTTGCAATCATATATATCAAGAACCGCATCATTAACAAAGAGCAGCTCCGCAGAGAAATCCGCCCTGTAAATAAAAAAACCGCTCATCATAGATGTAAGTCCATCCAATATATAACTACGGGACAGTCCGGCATCAGGCTTTGTTTTCATTCCACAAGTCTCCTTCTCACATTACTTCATACATGCCTGAAAGCATGTTCTCCGGTCAGCTCCGGGGCCGGTAAATACAGCCTCAGAGCAGCATCTGTCTGCCGGAGGTCACTGACCAGCAAACATTTGTTATTATACCTAAAGGGGGGTATTTTCACAAAGCTTATCAAAAAAATAAATAGAGTCCTTAAATATCAGCTTCTCTGTTTTTAAATTTAACCCATTAATCCAGGATCTTAATCGCTCAAAGTTTTATGTATGCAATATCCTATGTAGTTCATCCAGTAACCACTGCTGTTTTAATGATAAAAGGCCTATTTTATAGGTCATATCCACCTTTCTTCTAATCTTTGTATTTACCTCTTATTTTTTAAGTATTTATTTTTTTTTACAAAAAAATACCCTTTGTATAATACAAAGGGCATTTCAGACTTACTTATTTTGGAATGGCTGCTATAAGCTATGCAAATATCTCATTCTTTCCGGTTCATTTTTATCACCCGGAACTGCTCAGACAACACTCTTAAGTCCAAGAGTCTTTTCTATAATAAGCATAACCCCAAGAGTCGCCACCATAAGAAGTGTGGCAAG
The DNA here is from genome assembly GCA_002371295.1 of Oribacterium sp. UBA3737. The sequence goes on from DFGZ01000098.1 coordinate 3,894, forward strand.
AGCCGCAATGGTAGGATCGAAATGATACTCTACATATGCCATCATCTCAATAGGCAGAACATTCACTCCCGGTCCTGTGAGGAAAGCCGAAAGAGAAACATTGTTAAAGGAATTGATCATAGCCATGATGCTTGCTGATGCAATGGCTGACTTAATGTTTGGAAGGATAATGTTGAAAAAGCAGTACACCTTTGTAGCTCCCAGACTTCCTGCAGCTTCCTCGATTGAGAAATCAAAATTAGAAAGTGCGGCAGTGACCACGCGCATGACATAGGGTATGCCTAAAAGCGTATGTCCTATAAGAAGACTGGGCATAACAGGCATTTTGAAAGCATTGACAACATATCTCAGCATGATAAAACCGAGAACTATGACCGGGATAAGGACAGGTGAAAGGAACACTGTCTTTATCACCTCTTTGCCACGGAAACGATAACGGTTAAGAGCGTATGCGGCCGGCAGCCCAAGCGCAAGAGCCAGTACAGTTGAGACCACGGCAACGATTATGGATGTCCTTGCGGAATCTATGAAGGAGCTCATAGTCAGTACCTGCGCATACCACTTGAGGGTAAAGCCCTTTCCCGGAAATGCCAGATAATTTGTATCACTGAATGAGGCCGCCATGATAATCAAAAGGGGACCTATCAGAAAAAAATATACCAGTATTGTTAACAGGAGAAGACTTTTACTCTTTTTCATAAGAGACCTTTCTAAAATAACCCATCGCTCATCAGATATATACTGATAAGCCAAGTCCTGTGACGGAAATATCCATACAGGTGAAACGTGCTTTGTAACGATAAGTGAGTGGCTGATACTTAGCCACTCACAAAAGATGCAGGTCAAAAGCATTAAATCGTAAATCAATCACAGGATTTTATATTTTGACCCTTACATCATACATATTACTGAACCGAGAAGAGATTGTTCCACTTTTCGATCCACTCAGCCTTCTTCTCAGTGATGAGATCCCAGTCCGGAACGATGAGGCCATTTACCATCTCTGCACCGTATGTGAAGTTCTGTGCCTGCTCAGCTGTAAGCTCTACAGAAGTGTTTACAGGAGAGTCAACGCCGTCGAGAGCCTCTGCCTCCTGAACTTCCTTAGAAAGATAGAAGTTGATAAATGCCTCTGCAAGCTCCTTGTTTTCACAGCCCTTAACGATGTTCAGCATGTTGAAGCCTGAGAAACTGCCCTCTGCAGGGTCCACCCATACATAAGCATCATTAGCCTGCTTGGCTGATGTGTAGCTGTAATCAAGGAGAAGTGCAACTGAAGCCTCACCCTGGTTCAGCATGGTGATGGTATCGTTAGCCGATGTGTATGTCTTTACAACATTTGGCTTAAGCTCGGCAAGCTTTGCGAAGATCGCATCATCGTCCTTGCCCGGTTCAAGACCGAATGCTGCAGCTGTTCCGTAGTAGAAAAGAGGTCCTGAAGTTGTTGTGATGTCAGGA
>DFGZ01000316.1 GCA_002371295.1 Oribacterium sp. UBA3737
CATCTCCCCTGAACCACTTCTTGTTGACCGTAATGGAGGTCTTCTCGTCCTCTGTATTATTGAATACCGGCTCGCTGCCGAGTTTCTGCGTGCACGCGGCATCAGAATAATAACTCGGGGGCGAGGCAAGGTACTTCGTCACATCGTCTTCTGTCTTTACGTTGACAGTCACCTTCGCGTAGTATACAGATGCATCGTTATAATAAGTCCTGCCGTCAATTACCGTCGTCTCACCCGGCTCTGTTATCCTATATATATAATCATGAGGAAATGACCCTGCGTCCTGAGTTGTCGTGCCGCTGTACTCTATAGGAGTAAATGCGACAACACTCGGCGACCCGGCACCAGTCTGAACGCTCTGAACCTCCTCCCAACTGTTAACCGCCGTCTGCTTCTCCAGCTTGAAGGTAAAGCCGGCGACAGTCGCGTACTCATTGTCAATCTTCTTTCTGGCCTGGAGTACAGCCTGTGAGGTTTCCTCATATACCTTGTGGTAAGTCAGGTGCCACTCGCAATGGTTATAGAAATTATTACATATCACCCATCCGCCGCCGACACCATATGTATCCACCTGAGCTTTAGGCGCCAGAACAATACCTGCAACATCACGAAGCTCCACCTTCGAAGCATTAGGCAGATTGAATACAACACTCTCAATCACATCACTTGTCGCGGTCGTCGTATTAGCTATGCCGACCGAATCATATGATTGACCATCATTGATAACGGTATACTTATCTATCTTATATTCCTGGTTCTCCGGAAAATTGAATACTATCTTCTGGCCGCTGTTCTTCTTAATGGTAACCGCGCCGCTGTTGGTAAATGAACTGACAAGTTTCGGCCACTTCTGGGTATTGATATAGTAGGTCCCGTCCGCGAGACCGGTCAGATCTATCACATATTTCTGCGCACTGTCAGACTCCGGAAGTGACTCGTAGTCAGACTCCGAAAGTGAGTCCTTCGACGCAAGGCTGTCTGACATGGACTGTGCAGCGGCTATCATCGCCCTTACTTCATCCTTAACATCCTGTTCGCTCTTGTAGATGTAGACAATTTTCTGAAGCCTCTGCTCTGAGGTAGCCGTGCCTTCGAAGCCAATCTCCGCGCTGTCAGCAGTATACGGCGAATACAGATATGCTTTATATCCCTTCAGGAACAGCCATCCGTCAACCTTGCCGACCATAACATACTGACACTGAGCGCCTTCTGACTTTGAAGCGTTAGATCCGTTCTGGCCGCCGGTACCATGCCAGGTTCCGATCGCCATGCTGGTCTCGGAATCCGTATTGTCAAAATACCAGTCATTTGCGGTCACGCCATAGTAGATGGAATTGCCCAGTACAGACTCCGCACTGATTGATTCATATGGAACAGCCTCCAGAGTTTTCTGTCCCTGCCCTGATACCGCAATAACCGAAAATGACTCCATCTGGAAGTCCGCCTGATCCATCCCGCCGTCCTTGAGCGTAACCGAATCGGCCGCGATCGGCTCAACCGATATATCATCAGTGGATATATCCGTCGCGTCCGCGGTCGTGTCATTTTTATCCTTGACCTTATCAGAAAGCGGAAGATGATTGATAGCCACCTCCTGCTCATCCGAGATTCCGAGGCTGTCGGTGAGCTGGCCCTCCTTGAACTCTATCCTGATATCGACCGAGCCTTCATCAGGCTGATATTCATATTCGCCGCCCTCAATAACATTGCCTTCTTCATCATAAGACTGCATGATGAAAGCAACGTCATAGAGAAGTGTGTTCGACTCATCATATGATATGCCTGTAACCTTCATGCCCTGCTGCGAGCCGGCATCTGTCTGCGTCACATCCGCGGAAGTCTGAGCGCTGTCGTTCAGCGCCTCCATATAAGCGTCATAATTATAAGCATCAGAATCAGGAGTGACCTCAGTCACCCTGAACTCAGCCTCAGCGGGAACAGCGCCCGGCGTCTCAAGCGTAGCCGTGACACGAACCTTACTGTCCTCGTAGACATACTCCTTCCGAGGCTCCTCAGACTCAGGCTCCGCCACGACTTCAGCCTCCGTCTCATCCTCGGAAGAGTATTCTTCACCGTCATTGATATGAATACGGATCTTACGGTCCTCATCATCACCGAAGTGAATTGTGACATCCTGGCCGGTTGAATCGTTGCTGCTGTCCTGAACAGACTCCGCCCCGGCAGGCACTCCGCCCGCCAGGACTTCATCTACAGATTCCTTCTGATTCGCAGACTCAATTTCGTCAGGTACGCCTCCAGCCAAAATTTCCTCTCCGGATTCCTGTGCTGTCACAGACTCCGCGGAAAGCTCCACCGCGAAGCCCACGCCAGCGTTACCGCACAGCAAAACAGCAATAATTAACACGGCCATCATCTTTGACAGCCATGTTCCGAATATGCCCCCACGGGGCACAATATGTGCAGTTTGCCTGTATTTTGCCCTGTGCTTCATAAAAAATTTCTCTCCACTTAACCCTGTATCATCACGCATCATCGGAGCAATAATTGATATTCTCTTTTTTGGGAGTACATTTTAGCATGATTAAACGCCTTTGGGAACCGCATAATCAGTTAATTAACGAATAATTCATTATTTCCCATAACGCAATTATTGCGTAAAACGTCTATTGTTTTATACGAACGAACCCATCCCCCGGCTATATTCGGCACACAGCACAATGGCCATTATAATGCCGCTTATCCGGGGGCGAGAACAAGGTGCGTGGTAGTTGACTAATCCTTCAGGCATGTTATCGGAACGACATACACTCCGTCTTCACGCTTATACGCAAACGGAACAACTCCGCATAAAACCATCATAAATGCCGGCCTGCGCATTTTTGCAGTATCTATCTTTTCTGCCAGTTTTTTAAGGCTTTCAGCTCCCTCATTGATCAGTTTATCTCCGCCAAGTTTTACCTCAACCAAGCCATAGCTGCCATTTCTCAGATGAATCACTGCATCACATTCAAGACCTGCTTTATCCCTGTAGTGGTATACGCTGCCATCAAGTACATCAGCATACACCCTCAAATCCCTGACACACATGTTTTCAAATATCAGGCCCATCAGTTCAAGATTATTGACCAGATCCATGGGTCCGATACCAAGCGCCGCCACAGCAATCGACGGATCAACAAAATACCTGGTATCTGATGTGCGGATCGCCGTCTTTGAACGCAGATTCGGGTTCCACGCCGGAGAGTCCTCGATAACAAATATCTTTTTCAGAGCGTTCAGATACCCATAAAGAGATTCCTTATCAAAAGATCCTATATCATTGCTTATTACATCTGATCTGATCGTTTCCAGAGAAACCTGCGATGAAACATTGCGGGCGTAGGATTTCATTATGCGCTTTGTTCTCTCTGGATCTCTTTTTTTACCATCCACTCTGGAAATGTCATCATTGACAACTGCGTCATAATAATCGAAAGCCTGCCTCAGTGCGACTTTCTCAGTATGATTCAAAGCTGCGGGCCAACCGCCCCGGCAAATCAGGAAAGCTATGTCCTCAATAGTATGATTATCAATAGCAGATATATCCTTTCCACTAAACAAATCCATTAATGATACCTGTCCGTCGGAATCCCTGGATTCAAATAAAGACATCGGCCTCATCCGCATACGAACAATCCGGCCTGTTCCCGTGTGCATGTTTTCATCCAGCCTGGCCGGAACGGAAGACCCGGTAAGTATAAACTGTCCGAATTCACCTCTGCGGTCAACCTCATAACGCACTGCATTCCAGATGTTTGTTGCAATCTGCCATTCATCGATTAAATGCGGGACTTCACCTTCAAGTAGATTTGAAGGCTTTATTCTGGCCATCTGTTGATATTGCTCTGTCATATCAGGACGGTCCATCTCTATGACACTTTTTGCAATATGCTTTGCGGAAGTTGTTTTTCCGCACCATTTAGCGCCTTCGATTAATACAGCACCCTTGGATTCCAAATGATCCAACAGCACCTGATCTGAAACCCTTTGATAATATTCTCTCACTGGCGATCTCCTTGCATTTCAACAGTATCGGGTCTTTTGATTGTTTTCGACCGAGTATTTGGCCGGATTCAAGCCGAGCATTCAGCAGGGTACAAGCCGAGCATTTGGCTGAATTGCAACCGAGTGTTTGTCCATATTCTAACCGAGCATTTGGACTTCGTCAATAACCCGGAAGGATGTTCGCCTAATGCGAAATGCTGGAAAATGTCGATATCGAATTTGTTTAGATGTGTTTCGGATAAGGGCGCTTCTATAGCTTGGGTGGGTAAGTAAGCTCTGAATCTTGCCCTCCCGTTAGGTTGTTGGTTACGTACGCCGCCCTTGCGTGAACCTCTGATGGATGCTGTCGGTAACTGACCGACGGCGAGAAACTTAAGAACAGATTTGAACAAGATGCCACGCACCTTGTTCACTGACAAATGATTCGGCAACAAAAACTATAACAGCTCTACTTGCTCTCTTGACTGTTTTCACCTATAATTTGTATAGTAACAAGGAAACAAGGAATCCTTGTTAACAAAGGAGGTGTTTAATTATGACAGCTGCAGCAATATCTCCCGAGCAAAAGAAAGTAACTATATCATCTAAGCGCCAGTTTACTATCCCTCAAAAGTTCTTTAGGAAACTGGGATTTGATCGTGAAGCGGTATGCACGCTTGGAGACGGTATGCTCATTATTGAACCTGTCAAATCCGAAAATGGCGGTGAATTTGCCGAGCAGATTTTAGCCGATCTTATCGCTGAAGGGTACAGCGGTCAGGATCTGCTTTCTGAATTCAAAGCAAGACAATCAAAAGTCCGTCCTACTGTAGAAAAAATGCTCAAAACTGCAAAAGATGCGGCAAATGGGATTGGCGAATACTATTCCTATCAAGAAATTATACGCTGAAGCCATCAAGGAAATATGTAAGGATCCTTCCATCGGTGAGCCGAAGCACGGCGATCTTGAAGGTGTCCTTGGATACGATATCTACTATAATAAGATCAACTATGAGCTTGCATACACTGTCGAGCAACGTGTAAATGAGGAATCTGGCGAAACCGAGACAGTAGTAGTTATCATGGTCGGCACTCGCGAGAATTTCTACGATGAACTAAAACGATACTGGCTGTAATGCAAAGGGCAGCTAAAAAACAGCCCGCCGCATCAGGATGCAGCGGGCCGGTTTCTTCATAGTTACAATCTGTTATCTTGTCATCAATCTGCTTTCTTGTCATCAACCTCTTATCTGCTCATCCATCTCCTGCGGCGGATCAGGACAAATCCGGCTCCGGCAAGGCCAATAAGCATGATGCTCATCAGGTAGATCATCCGCGTGCCTTCGCCGCCGGTGGCGGGCATGGAATACGACACATGATACTGATTATCAATATTGACTGTAGCTCTTTCTCCAGGTTCAACTATCGTAGAACCATCTGACTTATTATCATCACTACTGTATGCAACAGTAAGCGAATACTGTGCACTATCTTCTGAATCAAAGTTTAGTGCTCCACCACTTGAATTATCGGTTTGCTCAACGACTTTGTATTCCCCCGCTTCGAGATTAGTAATCGTATAGAACGGAATGCCTTCCTCGTTTTCCTGTGTAAATTGCTTGTAATACACCACCTGATTAAACCCGTCAGGGCCTGTAACAGTAAACTTTGTATCATCTGGTGTCTTATGCGTAGAATTTGTAGTCTTGTACAGTATCAATTCACCCTTCTGCCGAGTGTTAGTTATGATAATTTTACCTTTTTCGATTGCTGCTGTTGAGTCGCCAGCAGTTACTTCCTGATTATTGTATTTGTAGGATACTGTGTAACCTGCTTTGTTACTAATCTCATTCACATAATATGTACAGTTATATTTTACTCCATCTATGTAAATAAACTCAGGAAGATCACTAATGGTTGCTTTCCAATGCTGTGCTGCGTCAGAATTCGGTGCAAGTGTAATTGTCTGATAGGTTCGATCCTGCGGTATCGCTTCACTTAGTGCAGCTTGCGGTGACGCTTCTAATATATTCACCGCAGAATCATTACCATCCGGCTCATCGGAATTCTGGTTTTCATTTATACCTGAGACATTATCTGTGTCCGTTGCTTCAGCGTTGTTGCTATCAGACGAATTTGTCTCTGAGTTAGTCGGCACTTGCGTATTCTCGTCTATAAAGCTCTCATTACCGTTCTCTTGAGCATCACTCTGCCCAGACAACGTCTGATTCGGCGTCCCAGCATCGCCCTCTCCAGTTGAAGAAGAAGTGCCCTGATCAGTTGAATCAGTAGCTATCACCCTTGCTTTAATAAATCTGGGTGCGGAAAAGGCATCTGGTAAGATTGCAATCAGTTCCTGATCTTCGGGAGGCATTATAACATTGCGCAGAATTACTTGATAAATATCTCCGACGCCTTCCTTTGTCTCACTGAAGTCAAGATGTAAAGTCTTATTACTAACAGATTCTCCATCAATGGACTTCAGGACGTTGCCCCCCCAGTTATATAGCGTAATAGCATCTTGTACATTTCCTTTTCCGCTGGCTACAAAACGAAGTGTAAGATCAATTATTGATCCGGAAGGTATCGCTGTCGCTTCTTTTTTTCCAACATCATTCCAGTAAGAATTCTTCGCAACAAGCGTTATCTTATGAGTACCGTCACCACTTCGTGTTTTGGAATTATCCTCCGCTACTACACCTGCTGATAATGTGTCTGGACTCGTAGTCTTAGGCGCATACTCTGCTACTGCCTCAGCAGGTGTGAGAACCTGCCGTACCTCAACTGTTACCGTATCATTCGTATGATTATCATTCCCATCAGACCAGACCTTTTCTATAGAAAGATCTGTATACGAAGGATAAATATTCAAAATATCAAGGTTATACTTTCTCTCCTCACCACTGATAACAGTTTTCTTGTGAAGCTCTGACCCGCCATGAATAACCTTTTTCCCAATCAGCTCACCAATCCATTTCGGAGAATTAACATTCATTTTATCAATGGTAGCAGACGGAGCAAGTACCAGTCCAACTCCAGGACCTCCAGTTCCATCTATATTAACTGTCCCATCAAATGGCGTGAAACTGCTATGCTCCTCATTATCAGATCTGACAAGATTATAAATAATGCGCGACGCAATCTCAGGATACTCTCCATCTCCAGGGTTCCTACTATCATAATAAATAGTACCCCCGTCAATTTTGTATGATTTACGATCGCCCACATCTATATTTATCAATAGATACTCTTCGTTTTCAATATTAATCAAGCCGTTGATCACATGGCTTGAATTTGGAGTGTCCACATCAAAGTTGGCCGCTTTGAGATCGTCTTTTAATGAACCAGTTGAAGATATAATATTAATGACATTCAGGTCTGTATGATTATCTGTACTATTTGTATCCCCATTCCTTGCTTTTGCAAGTTTTTTTGATATATCCCTGACACTCTCCAAATCTCCACGAATACTACTTTCAAGTGTCTCATCTTTCTGGAAATTCTTCAGAAGATCGCTTCCTTGGTTAAATTGATCTGGCTTAACGTTATTCAGAACAAAATTTTTTTTGTTGTCATTCGCATCATAAGCCAAGTATACGAATCCTTCTGGAGTCAAAATAGACTTATTGGGATAGTCTGGCATTGTAATCGGTAAGATCTTTGCGTCAGCATCAGTGCTCACCTGAGCCCCAGATTTGTTGTTAAACCGAACAATATAATTCATCGTAGAATTTCCGATTTCGCCGGACTTATAGGTTGAATTCAGTCCTCCATAAAACACAGTAACTCCATCATCAGTCTGCGTCCCCCCTTGCACAAGAGTACCATTTGAATCCTTCTCATAAACACTGACAGAATGATGATTCCTTAATATTGCGTTAAAGATAGCGTTATACTGTGACTGTGATTGAGTAAAAGTGATAGACTTCGAGCCTGTCCCGTCATCGGACACTACTACATCCATTCCAAATTCATACAGAGTTTCATTCAATACATCATCTATGATAACGAAATTATAATGATGATTTCCTGGTGTTCCATTTTCAACATGCTTGGTTATCATGAACTCTGTCGGATTATTATACACATGAACATTTCCGCCCGAATTAAGCTGCTCGAACGAGTTTTTCATGATGTTAAAATCTACAACCCGTACGTTTCCTTCTATATGCTCATAGTAGTCCAATTCCTCAGCCAATACGGAATAGTTTGTGCTATTCCCCAACATGGAAACAATATTTCCCATTGAAAAGCTTTCTGAACCCGTCCATGAATACGATGAATTTTGTCCATTCGCATTCGCAAACACAAACGCCGAAAAGCTGTCTGCATTAAAGTATACAGAGTCTGCCTTTCCTTCTTCCAAGACAACGTTTTCACTCGCTACGTTCACCGGTTCTACTGTTATATCTGCAGCAGAGATATCTATTGCCTGGGCTGTAGTATCTATACTTTCCTTTACATCCTGAGATAGCGGCAAATGCATAACAGCTACGCTGCCGTCCTCGCTAATCCCGATCTGATCAGTAAGCTGGCTCTTCTTAAATTCGAATGACATAGAAACTGATCCGTCCGCCGGCTCGTATTCATATTCAGAGCCTTCGATCGGATTACCCGCTTCATCATACTTTACCGCTATGAACGCAATGTCATAGAGGAGCGTATTTTCTTCGTTATATGCTTTCACATCTCCGGAATCAGAATCATCTGTGAAAAGAGAATTCTGTCCATTTACTTCAGCTGTCTCGCCTGTCGATGCGTTCTCATTCAGAGCGTCCATATATGCTTTATAGTTGTACTCATCGGACTGAGGCGTTATCTGCGTGACTTTCAGCTGAGCTCCATCCGGTATAGCCCACGCATGCTGAAGTGTCGCCGTCACCTTGATATTATCGTCTTCAAAAGCGTACTCTCTCTGCTTTCCGCTTGTAAATACAAACAGTATGGAATCGGTATCTTCCAGTTTCTTCCATTCAGATCCATTAATGGTGTAGTAATAATCTACTCCCGAAGTCACCGCTTCCGCGTCCGTTGTTACAGCTTCTTCGTCTACTGACAGATTTTCTTCAGACATTGTGTCATCTGATTTCTGGGCTGTCTGTTCCTCCTCTGTTCCCTTCCTGATTGCTTTCAGGGTATGATATCCGATTCTTGCGCGAATATAGGAATACTGAATAGCCTTTGCCATGCCATCCTGCCACACAGCAAAGTCCGCAACCGGCTTGTCCTCATCGGTGGCCGCCAGATCCAACATGCCATTCTCGTCGAATGCCGGAAGCGGCACCGCTGAATAAGCCTCGCCAATCGAATCTCCAAACTGATCAACGTACTCTACCGTAATGTTGTTCTCTGATACGCTTTCCGTAAATGCTTCTGTTTCAGCTTCAGTCTCGGCCTCTGTCTCAGCTTCCGTTTCAGCTTCGGTCTCTTCCTTAACCTCAGTCTCTTCCGCTCCAAGACCTGCCAATGCATCCGCGTCCACATCAGAATTGACATGGATGTTTATATCGCGATCTTCGCCTTCTCCGAAATGCACCGTGACGTCCTGTCCGCTTCCGGCTCCTGCAAGTGCATACTCCGTTGCCGGCTCTTCCGCCATCAGTGTCGCGGCAGAACCACTCAGCAAGGTAAACGCAGTAGAAGCTGCCAGAACTCCTGCCAGCCATTTTTTCATTATCCCCCTGCGACATCCACTGTCTTTGCTATTCCAAGTCTTTCCTGTTTTTTTCATAAGCCAACTCCTGATCATTCTACAAGTGTCAGTGTTCTTGCTTTTTCTTGCATTTTGTATATTGAATCTCTGATGCATGCCACACCATCCGATCTCACGTTCGGAAACCGCTTTCCCATCCAAACGAATCAGATGGTGTCGTACAAATCAGAAACCGTACTCATCATTGCTTAATCCATATGTAATCAATACAGGTCCTTACATTGGTCTGCATTTTTATCATCAAGGCGGGCTCACCTGGCGTTGATCAAATGCCAGAACCCGCCTTAATTCGAATCCTTGTATCTACAGCCCGAACCACGTCATCAGATCACATGCCTGTGCCCGGTGCGGTGCGGGATAACACCTTCTCCCTCCAGGTTCACGCTGTAAACAAACAAGATAAAATGCATTTTATTTTGTTATAGGTCTTTCTATATACACTCTTCCAAAACAGCGTTCCTGCCATTTCGTCCGCGTGTCCATCAGGGGATCTGGCCACGCATTGATATCCGCAGCAAATTCAGCCTTCTCTATGGCTTAACTGAATCTCTTTCGTTGCCTTACCCAGTTGCCATTTCTCCCGGGCCGGACTGCAGGCATCCTGCAGTCCGGATATCCGGTAGTTTACAACTGTGCTAATTCATCATGTCTTTAGTTTCTGATTACTGCTGAACCCTTCTCTTGGAGATCAGGACGATAACAGCCGCCAGAACAAGGATACCACCGATGACATAGAAGATCGTGGTACCCATACCGCCGGTTGACGGAAGGGTGGAACCCTCGTTATTTACTACTTTAGTAGTAAGAGATCCTGCTGCTGCATTCTTGGTGAATTCCAGATTGCCTGTGAAAGTCGTTCCGTCTTCATTTACAACATCAAGAGATGTGATCTTACCATTTCCATTATGTGCTGCTGTGATCTGGAAGGTAACCGGATCAATCGTGTTGTACCCATCAGGAGTAACCGTCTCTGTCAGAGTGTAAATACCATCGTCCAGTCCCTTGAATGAGAACTTTGTAGCATCACCTTCAGAGTTCGTGGTGCCATCCGCAATCTTTGTTGTTTCAATACCAGCCGAAGTAAACTTCACGACTGCAATATCAACGCTCGAATTATCCTTCAGCTTCTTGGTAAGCGTAAACTCTGCACCAGTCAGCGGCTGCTCATCTTTATTGATCTTATCCACATCTGTCTTGTAAGTAAAGACAACCGCTGTACTCTTCGGAGTTGTTCCCTTTCCTTCCTGATTTCCATTCGGGTTGTTGGAAAACTCTGCATAGGATTCGTTCCAGTTGCCGGGTTCACCAATCACAGCTGTTCCCTTATCTAATGTTGCAGTGTAGTAAACCACAACATCCCTGCCTGCTGCTGCATTATCATTGCCATTCAGTTTTGCAAACTCTACCTTAAATGACTGATCAGCTTTCGTCAACGAATACTGTCCGGCATCTGTTCCCTCTACAGCAAGTACGCCATTAACGAAAACCTTAATGGAATCCTGGTCAAGCTTCAGACCGTCTTTCAGAGTATCATTTACAGAAAGATAATAGCTAGTATACTTGGCAAAGTCACTTCCGATCTTTGTTGTCAGCTTAAACGGAACGTGATCACCAAAATCATGGTCAGCAGACTTGTCCCACTCTTCGTCAGCAACGTTCTGAAGATTTGTAAGATCAAGCGCCACATCTGTTGAATCATTAATGTCCAGAACTTCCTTCTTGTGCTCAGTTGTTCCGGCCTTCGGTGTAACTTCAGTCGGGCCAACGATCTGACAGATGACAGTACTCAGGGTTGTGGTCTGCGGATCAGTTGCATCTGTATATGCATCCTTGACAACATAGTAACCAGTCAAAACAGTAATATTATCTTCACCAACCGTTGTTCCATCCCCTGTTACCCAGCCACTGATCGCATCCGCTGTAGCTTGGGCACCGTCAGTCAATCCAGAAAGATAGGTCAGAAAATCTTCCGGAACTGTCTCTCCGGCTTTAGGAGAAATAGTTTTGTCACCATATGTGATAGAACTTGCAACATCGCTGCCCCATACTACATTTGAAAGCTTTGTTCCATCGTCAGAAAGATCACCCACCAGCAACTGATATGCTGTGTACGTATGTCCGTCTACTGGTCCATCGACCTTAAGAGTAGTATTTGCGGGAGCCGCAAAAACGGTTGCAACCATAGCCATACACATTACAAGCGCAATGACCAAAGCTAATGCTTTTTTAATTTTTCTCATTTGTCTCTCCTTTTCCATAGTTTGTGAAGTGTCTGATAGCTGCTATATATCAAAGCCTTCCCCTGTAGATGGCTTGTGATACCGTTTGTGTTATGTCGACATTGTTCGTCTGTGTTTTGCCAGTGTGTCCTATTTGATGACACCGGCCATGTCATCGGGCTGCTTCTTACTGCGCAAGATCCGACGCCCTGGTGCGGAACTCGATCTTGCAGGATACGTCCGCACCTTCCGCGTTCAGCTTCGCGACTTCCTCTGTGAAGGTGACCCGGATGGTTCCATCTGGATCGATGGCGTAGTTGGCGATCACATTCTCATCCGCGTCCACGATCTCACCATAGGATTCCTCAACGCTGGTGATCTCAGCAGGTACGTGATAGATCAGTGTCCGCATGTCCTCGCTCAGTGTCTCCGGCTTCACAGTGTAGATCACACGGAATCGAAGTACCTGGTCCGAATCGACCTCTATCGCGGATCCGTCTTCAGACTCTGCCGTATTCCAGCCGTCATCTGTCTTGACCTCAAGTCCTACAGAGTCGATCCACTTCTCGTCCAGAAGTTCGCCTTCCGTCTCGACATAGACCTCATCTTTTGACTTCTCGCGAACTCCGGGTTCGCGGGCGGCTGTTTCCTCAGTCTCTGTCTCAGCCGCTTCCGCAGCATCCTCTTCCGTCTCTGCTTCGGCTGCTGCCTCAGCAGCTTCTTCCGATTCCGTTTCGGCTTCTTCCCCGGTCTCCGCCGCCGTCAGGCCAGAAGCCTCTTCTGCTTCCGTCTCATCCGGCTCCGCGGCTGTTTCGGTTTCCGACTCCTCTACTGCAGCAGCCTCTTCAGTTTCCGCCTCAGCGGGCTCTTCGGTTCCCGCCTGAACACTCGACTCCGTCTCAACCTCCGGATTAACCGCCGCGGTCAATTCGGTCTCGGCAGCTTCATTTTCAGATGCCGCCATCTCCGGCTCTTCCGAAGCAGCTTCCTCGGTCTGAAGCACAGCCTCTTCCTTCTCTTCGTTATCAGCCTCAGGCGCGGCTGTCTCTACAACGGCTTCAGATGTTGCCGTCTCCTCAACCGCCTCCGGTGCGGCTGTCTCTT
>DFGZ01000307.1 GCA_002371295.1 Oribacterium sp. UBA3737
GGATGACATGGCGGGCATTCTGGCGATCTCAGCCCTTACGGCTATCTCATCACCGAACATCTTCACACTGTCAGCACCATCCAGAAGTATCCTACCGAGGGTACCCTCCGCCTGATATCCCGCAAACACTATGGTTGAGGCCGGCTTCCAGAGATTGTACTTTATATGATGGCGTATACGTCCGGCATCACACATGCCCGATGCCGAGATGATGACCTTGGGAGTTTCATCAAAGTTTATGATCTTTGACTCTTCCGAGGTTATAGAAAGGTTAAGTCCCTTAAAGGATATTGGGTTTATACCACTAAGTACCAGCTCTTTGGTCTCATCATCGTAGCAATCCGCAAGATTCCTTGAAAAAACGTGGGTCGCTTCAACAGCAAGGGGGCTGTCCACATAAACCGGAAAATCCCCGTGACCCTTTATGAGCTTGTTGGACTTTATCTGTCTGTAAAGATAAAGCAGCTCCTGGGTCCTTCCGACTGCAAACGCCGGGATGACAACATTACCGCCTCTGTCCAGTGTCCTCTGGGTTATGTTGACAAGGTCAGCAACATGATCCACGGTCCTGTCATGCAGTCTGTCACCGTAGGTGGACTCCATGACAACATAATCCGCATCCCTTATGTACTGGGGATCTCTTATGAGAGGTTTGTCTGAATTACCGATGTCTCCGGAAAAAACAATCTTCTTTGAAACTCCGTTCTCTCTGATCATGACTTCAATGGATGCAGAGCCCAGAAGATGTCCCGCATCCGTAAATCGGATCTTCACCGCATCACTCAGCTCTACGACCTTGTTGTAGTCAACTCCCTGGAAATGATCCAGAACACCGTTGACATCATTGAGATCGTACATGGGAACCACATCTTCAATTCCCGCCCTGCGGCCCTTTCTGTTTTTGTATTCCACTTCCTGCATCTGGATATGCGCTGAGTCTCTGAGCATGATATTGGCAAGATCCTCTGTGGCCTTGGTCGTGACTACCGTCCCATGAAATCCGTTTTTATATGCATAGGGGATCATGCCTGAATGATCGATGTGGGCATGGGTCAGAAGGATATAGTCCACGTCGGAATACTTTATAGGCAGGGGGGCATTCTCATAATGCTTCGTTCCCTGCTGCATACCGCAATCTATAAGTATCTTGAGTCCTGCCGCATGAAGATAATGCAGCGAACCGGTTACTTCATGATCTGCTCCGATAAAATATAGCTTCATGTTCACCTCCGATGTAAAGCGATGATCTTCTTTGTTTCTCCCTCCCATAAGAACTCTTCTTCGCTTTGTTTTCTAATTAACCACGAACTACGCAGAGCTTCATATCCTCATAATAAAAAACTCTGCTGATACTTTTATTATATCAACAGAGTTTTTTGAATTCTACTTTTCGATCTTTAATTTAGAATATTTTTTCTCATCCGGCTGTTTTTAGAAAATATTTTGCGTTTTCGTCTTCACCTGTCATTCTGCCATTCCTCTATGGAGCAGCATCTCTGACTCTCTGTCCGAAAAAAGAAAAAGCAAAAACCAAATGTCCCTGACATAGGGTACACTTTAGAAGCCGCAAAAAATCTCAAAATATCATCACTCGGAAAGATATGCCGCCTTGACCTTCGGATCGTTGGCAAGCTCCTGGGCCTGTCCCTCTATGGTTATCTTTCCTGTCTCAAGAACGTATGCACGGTCTGCTATGGACAGGGCCTTGTTTGCGTTCTGTTCAACAAGAAGAACAGTAACACCTGAATCATGTATTTTCTCAATGATGTTAAATATCTCATTAACATAGATCGGAGAAAGTCCCATGGAGGGCTCATCAAGCACCACCATCTCAGGATTGCTCATAAGTGCTCTTCCCATGGCGAGCATCTGCTGCTCACCTCCCGACAATGTTCCGGCCATCTGGTTACGGCGCTCTTCAAGTCTCGGGAAGTGCTCATACACAGTCTTAAGTGTAGCCTCGATGCCGTCCTTATCCTTACGGGTATAGGCACCAAGCATCAGATTCTGATATACGGACAATGTTGCAAAAACTCTTCTTCCCTCAGGAACATGGGCAAGTCCGCCGGCCACCAGCTGATGTCCCGGAGTATGAATGATCTCCTTGCCATTATACATTACGCTTCCGGACCTTGCGGGAATAAGTCCCGTGATGGTCTGAAGTGTGGTTGTCTTTCCCGCGCCGTTCGCGCCTATCAGTGTTACTATCTCGCCCTTGTTGACATGGAAGGAAATGCCCTTAAGTGCATGAATCATGCCATAATATACATTAAGATCTTTTACATCCAGCATTACGCTCATTTCGTTTCCTCCTTAGTCACCGAGATATGCCTTAACAACCTCAGGGTCATGCAGCACATCCTGGGTATTGCCCTGCTTCAGTACCTGTCCGAAATTGAGTACCGTCAGTCTGTCGCAGATACCTGATACAAGCTTCATATCATGCTCAATAAGAAGGATAGTCATGTCAAACTTATCCCTTACAAGTCTTATGGTGTTCATAAGTTCTTCTGTCTCGTTGGGGTTCATGCCGGCAGCAGGCTCATCAAGGAGAAGAAGCTTTGGCCCGGTGGCAAGCGCTCTTGCTATCTCCAGTTTTCTCTGCTGACCGTAAGGAAGGTTCGATGCCTTGTAGGTGCAGTAATCTTCCAGTTCAAATACACCGAGAAGTTCCATGGCTCTCTCATCCATTTCCTTCTCTACTTTACGGAACTTTGGTGTTCTGAAAATGCCATCCAGAGTCGAGTATCCATGATTGTTATGAAGTCCGACTTTAACATTATCAAGAACAGAAAGCTGCGAGAAAAGACGGATATTCTGGAAGGTTCTGGCGATACCCTTTTTACTTATAGCCTCGCAGTCCAGTCCTGTGATAATGTCTCCGTCAAGAGATATCTGACCGCTTGTAGGCTTGTAAACTCCGGTAAGAAGGTTGAATACCGTAGTCTTTCCTGCACCGTTAGGACCGATAAGTCCGTAAAGCTCGTTCTTTTCTATCTCAACATTAAAATTGTCAACCGCCTTTAGTCCGCCAAAGGAGATTCCCAGACTGTCTACTTTAAGCATTGCAGCCATATCAATCCTTCTCCTTTCTTTCTGTCTTATTCTTCTTGAAGCTCATGAGAATTCTTTCCCGATACTGTATCCATGACGGAGCCGATGTGAAAAGCATCATGAGGATAAGAACTATCGCATAAATAAGCATACGATAATCGCTGAGGCCTCTGAGAAGCTCAGGAAGTACTGTAAGTACAACCGCCGCAACCACTGAGCCGCGGATATTTCCGATACCTCCCATAACCACAAATACGAGAATCATGATTGACTGGTTGTAACCGAAGTTCTTGGGAAGAGCCTGAAGTGAGCTTAAGTTGTGAGCATAAAGCACACCGCCTACTCCCGCAATTGCTGCGGAAATTGTGAAAGCCAGAAGCTTAAACTTTGTCACATTAAGACCGACAGACTCTGCTGCGATTCTGTTGTCTCTGATGGCCATAATTGCACGTCCGGTTCTTGAATTTATAAGATTGAGAACTATAAAAAGTGCCACGATAAGAAGAACCACACCTATTGTAAAGTTTGAGTTCTTGGGGGTTCCTGTGATACCCTGAGCACCCTTTATGATGATGTCTCCGCCCTCCATGTTGAGGTGCATGCTGTCCTCAAGTGAAAAATGTGC
>DFGZ01000027.1 GCA_002371295.1 Oribacterium sp. UBA3737
GGTCAGGCCTGTGAGTTCGACTATTCCGGAACTCAGGCCTGTAAGGCACTGAGAAGCCTTGGCTACGAGATCGTTCTGGTGAATTCCAATCCTGCCACCATCATGACGGATCCTGAGATGGCGGATATCACATACATTGAACCGCTTAACGTAAGACGTGTAGAGGAGATCATAGCAAAGGAGCGGCCGGATGCCCTTTTGCCGAATCTCGGAGGACAGTCCGGACTTAATCTCTGTTCAGAACTTTATAAGGAAGGAGTTCTGGACAAGTATGGTGTGAAGGTCATAGGTGTACAGGTTGATGCAATTGAACGTGGAGAGGATCGTATCGAGTTCAAGGAGACCATGAACAGGCTTGGCGTCCAGATGGCCAGAAGTGAAGTTGCCTACAGTGTGGATGAAGCACTGAAAATAGCAGACGAACTGGGTTATCCTGTGGTTCTTCGTCCTGCCTATACCATGGGCGGCGCAGGCGGAGGACTTGTATATAACAAGGACGAGCTCAGAACGGTGTGTGCAAGAGGTCTTCAGGCAAGTCTTATCCATCAGGTACTTGTTGAGGAATCTATCCTCGGATGGGAAGAACTGGAGCTTGAGGTTGTCCGCGATAAGGATAACAACATGATCACCATCTGCTTTATAGAAAATGTGGATCCTGTGGGCATTCATACCGGTGATTCCTTCTGTACCGCTCCCTTCCTTACCATCTCGAAGGAGCTTCAGGATGAACTTCAGAGACAGGCTTATAAGATCGTAGAGCATATCGGAGTCATAGGCGGTACCAATGTTCAGTTCGCCCATGACCCGGTTTCGGACCGTATAGTTGTAATCGAGATAAATCCCCGTACATCCAGATCTTCAGCCCTTGCTTCAAAGGCAACAGGCTTTCCTATAGCTCTTGTTTCGGCAAAACTTGCAACAGGTCTCACCTTAAAGGAGCTGCCCTGCGGCAAGTACGGAACTCTCGATAAGTATGTACCGGACGGGGATTATGTGGTTGTAAAGTTTGCCCGCTGGGCTTTTGAAAAGTTCAAAGGCGTGGAAGACAAGCTTGGAACCCAGATGCGTGCCGTAGGTGAGGTCATGAGTATCGGAAAGACCTATAAAGAGGCCTTCCAGAAAGCGATACGCTCACTGGAAAAGGATCGTTTCGGTCTTGGATACGTAAAGAATTTCCATGAGCTTTCAAAGGAAGAGCTGCTTAAGGCACTGATTACTCCTTCAAGTGAGAGACATTTCATCATGTATGAAGCACTTCGCAAGGGCGCCACAGTGGATGAGATCTTTGAGCTCACGAAGGTAAAGAAGTATTTCATAGAAGAGATGAAGGAGCTTGTTGAGGAAGAAGAGAAGCTTCTTTCCTGCAAGGGATCCCTGCCTTCCGATGAGGCTCTTATTCAGGCAAAGAAAGACGGTTTCTCCGACAAGTATCTCGCAAGGATCCTTGGTTTATCAGAAGATGATGTCCGCCTGAGACGTGAGGAGCTGGGCATTAACGAAAGCTGGGACAGTGTACATGTAAGCGGAACAGAGGACAGCTCCTACTATTACAGTACCTATGCCTTAAATGAGCTTGATAGAGCTTCCGGAGCTGAGACCGGTTGTTCCTGCGGGACTCCTATAGATGGAACTGACAGCAAAACAACCGCTTGCTGCGAAGCATCAATGGAAAACAGCGAAGCCTCAGATTCCTCATCCCGTCCGAAGGTGATGATCCTCGGCGGCGGTCCTAACCGTATCGGTCAGGGTATCGAGTTCGACTACTGCTGCGTTCATGCTGCACAGTCCCTGAAGAAGCTTGGATTTGAAACCATCATCGTAAACTGTAACCCTGAGACTGTTTCCACCGACTATGACACCTCGGATAAGCTCTATTTCGAGCCGCTGACACTGGAGGATGTTCTCAGCATTTACAAGCAGGAAAAGCCTGTTGGCGTTATCGCACAGTTCGGAGGTCAGACACCTCTTAACCTTGCTGACAGCCTTGAAAAGAATGGGGTGAAGATACTGGGAACGACTCCTCATGTTATTGATCTCGCCGAAGACAGAGACCTCTTCAGAGCCATGATGGATAAGCTTGGTATTCCTATGCCTGAGGCCGGTATGGCTACAACGGTTGAAGAGGCTCTCGATAATGCTCACAAGATAGGTTATCCTGTTATGGTTCGTCCTTCTTTTGTTCTGGGCGGACGCGGCATGGAGGTCGTCTACGATGATGAAAGCCTTACTGATTACATGAATGCCGCAATCGGTGTTACACCGGACAGACCTATACTTATTGACCGTTTTCTTAATGAAGCAACGGAATGTGAAGCAGATGCCATCAGTGACGGTACCAATGCTTATGTTCCGGCAGTAATGGAGCACATTGAGCTTGCGGGTATACACTCAGGTGATTCAGCCTGCATCATACCTTCAAAGCACATCTCCGAAGAGAATCTCGCTACCATAAAGGAGTATACGAGAAAGATAGCAGAGGAGATGCATGTTGTCGGTCTCATGAATATGCAGTATGCAATTGAGAATGGAAAGGTATATGTTATCGAGGCTAACCCGAGAGCTTCCAGAACGGTGCCGCTGGTTTCAAAGGTATGCGGTATCAGAATGGTACCTCTGGCGGTAGACATTATCACAGGCGAACTTACGGGAAGACCTTCACCGGTTCCTTCTCTTACTGAAAAGAAAATACCTTATTACGGAGTTAAGGAAGCCGTGTTCCCTTTCAATATGTTCCCGGAGGTAGATCCTGTACTGGGACCTGAGATGCGTTCCACAGGTGAGGTCCTCGGACTTTCGAGGTCCACGGGTGAAGCCTTCTTTAAGGCTCAGGAGGCAGCAAGATCCGAGCTTCCGCTTGAAGGAACAGTGCTTATCTCACTTAACACAAGAGACCATAAGCATGCGGCTGAGATAGCTAAGCTCTATCATGAGGCCGGTTTCAGTATAATTGCAACAGGACAGACACATGCGCTTATTACCGAGGCGGGAATACCTGCTGAAAAGGTGAAGAAGCTTTACGAGGGAAGACCTAATATCCTTGACCTGATGACAAACGGAAAGATCGATCTGGTCATCAACTCACCTATCGGAAAGGACAGCGTTCATGATGACAGCTATCTGAGAAAGGCTGCAATCAAGGGTAAGATTCCGTATATCACCACCATTGCAGCCGCCAGAGCAGCGGCAGAGGGTATAGCCTATGTGAAGTCACACGGAGATGCCCATATCATGTCGCTTCAGGAGTGGCATGCAGATATAGTTTAAAAAAATCGAAACAGCATCGGGATCGCACCGGCCCACTCGATTGAAAGTACATCCTTCTTGTCGTGTTCATCCCTTGCATACTTTGTATGCAAGGGATGAACACACCGTCGAAGTCTGTTCTTTCAACTCGCAAGCCTTGGTGCATATCCCGATGCTGTTTTAATTCGTGTATCTATTAAAAAATTTAAATATGAGTTTTATGCCGCATTATCAAGCTCTACATCTCTGCCTCTGGACATTACGGCAACTACACCGGAAAGGGCGATAAGGGCAATAAGGTTAGGTACTACCATGATGCCGTTCAGGAGATCCTGAAGATTCCATACCAGTTCAACCTTGAGAAGTGATCCGATGAAGATGAATACCACATCAAGTAGAGCAAACGGGATGACTGCCTTCTTGCCAAATAGATAAGTTATATTCTGTCTTGCGAACAGGAACCATCCGATAATGGTTGAAAATGCGAAGAACAGGAGACAGATGGCAACGAACATAGGTCCGAAGCTGCCGAAGCCTGTTGAGAATGCAAGCTGTGCAACGGGAGTACCTGTGATGCTTCCTGCATAAGGAACATCAGCTCCCAGCACACCGGAAGAAAGGATAACAAGCGCTGTAAGAGTAAGAACGATGAAAGTATCGATAAATACTCCTATCATGGCCACTTCACCCTGCTCCTGAGGATTCTTTACCTTCGCAAGAGCATGAGCATGAGGAGTTGAACCCATACCGGCTTCGTTGGAGAAGAGACCGCGGGCAACGCCGAGACGGAGTGCCTGACGAACAGTGATACCTGCACCTGCACCTGCAACAGCCTGAGGAGTGAATGCACCGGTAAAGATCGATATTATAGCCGGTACGAGGTTGGCATGATTGATGATAATGATGATGACTGAAGCTACGATATAGAGAGCAGCCATGAATGGAACCACCTTCTCAGTGAAGGATGCTATACGGCTGATTCCTCCTACAAAAATGAATGCAGAAATAATGGCCACGAAGATGCCTACAAGCCACTTTGGTGTTCCAAAAGCTGTATAGAAAGCATCGCTTATAGAGTTGGACTGAACCATATTTCCCATGATTCCCAGTGAGAGGATGATCATTATGGCAAAGAAGGCAGCAAGAAGCTTTCCCGACTGTCCCTTAAATGCTTTTGTGATGTAGTAAACAGGGCCTCCGATCACTTCACCGTGCTCATCCTTTGTCTTTGTCTTCTGGGCAAGAACAGCCTCGCCG
Source organism: Oribacterium sp. UBA3737 (assembly GCA_002371295.1). Next base: position 4,501 of record DFGZ01000027.1, read on the forward strand.
TAGATAGTCGCCATACCGAAGAAGGCAGCAATCCACATCCAGAAGATGGCTCCGGGACCACCGCCTACGAGAGCGGTTGCACAGCCTGCGATATTTCCGGTTCCTACCTGTGCTGCGATAGCAGTGGCAAGGGCCTGGAAAGAACTCATGCCGTCGCTGCCTGAAGCTTCACCCTTTAAAGAAAAGCTTCCGAATACTCTGTTCCATGCGTGGGGGAATCTTCTGACCTGTACGAATCCTGTACGGATTGAGAAATAAATACCGCTTCCAACCAGAAGAAAAAGAAGGATAAACCATACTTTGTCATCCAAAAGTGAAACTATGCTGTTTAATGTGTCCATAACTCATACTCCCTCTTAAAAAATCACTCGCAGAGGTCAATAGTGAAGAAGGAATATGACTGAACTTCGGGAAAAACTATAGAAACATAAACGGAATAAATACATCAGAGCTTTAACTTGATAAAGTGGTCTGACAAAATAAAGAGGTACACCAAAGTACCTATAGATATAAGATTTTGATATCTAATGCAATATTTTCTCTGTCCTTTTGCCTGAGAGATTGGGGCAGGATAATGACTTATCCGGGACCTTTGCACCTTCGGCACTCAATAAAGAGTTTCTCCAGAGTTCACTCCGTTATTAGTCTCCGTCTGTTACAGACTCCTGAGAGTTTTACTCCTTCGGCAGGCAGGTACTTCTTCTGAAACATGATTGTTTTTCGAAGGTACCGGATATTCCGGAATAACAAAGAGATTCCTGTGAAATATCGCAAACCACTTTTCTAATAACTTCTACGTATATATTATGCTTGCTTAGCGTATCATCGCTAAAACCCAGCGTCAAGGCAGAAAAAAGTGCTATTACCAAAGGATATAAAAGAGGAGGGACTATGCTCGAAAATATAACGTGCAGTTATAAATGGCGGTGCATCCGGTACAAAAAAAGTGCAGATGTCAGAGGTAATTACTCTCTAACAACTACACTTATATGGTACTAAGAGCTCCGGTACAAAAAAGACCTGTTTGAATGCAATTTACTGCATTCAAATGGCCTTCTCTTTCTTTTTCATTTCCTTTTTCTTATCATACATACGAACATCGGCTATATCGAAAAGCTGCGTGAAATGCATGTTTTCAGGTGAGGTTTCAGGATCAAAGTCCGCTATTCCGTATGCAACGGATATTCTGTCCTCCACAGGAATATCAGAGGCATTTTTTTCAAACATCTCATGCTCGATGTTATCAAGTATGCTGTAACGCTTGTTATAATCGTCATTGTCATACAGGAATACAACAAACTCGTCACCACCGATACGGAAGAAAGGACTGTGGACGAAATTCTTTCGGAAACAGTAGCAGCAGTTTATGATGTACTTGTCTCCATAGTTGTGCCCGTAGACATCATTGATCTTTTTCAGATTGTTCACATCGAAGATTATTATGGAGAAAGGTTTGCTTCTGTTCTGCATAATGTGTTCTGCATTGATCAGATACTCCTGATAGGCAAGCTTGTTCTTCGTGCCTGTAAGAGCATCCCTGTATGCAAGGACTTTCATCTGCTCAACATATTCCTTCAGAACCCTGGCATTTTTGGTAAAGCTCAGGGTCAGATCACCGATCTCATCATTGGATTCAGGTTCCATACTAAGGTCCAGATTACCTTCTGCAATTGCAGAGGCATAGTCCTTAAGCTTGTGTATAGGTTTTACGATATGCTGTACCATGGTCATGGTCAGTGAAAAGAATACTGTTGCAATTATGACGGATGCGGATATGATACGCATCATAAGCTCTACACGTTCTGCATCGATGGACTCTGTCGGAGCTGATATGACCAGCTTCATGTTGTTTTTTAAAGTATGCCAGGCGAGCCTGTAAGCTGTATTTGATTCCGGAAAGCTAAAATCTACAAGCTTATCATTGTGATTCTCTGTACGTATGCGCTGGGTTATACTGCTTATTTCGGGGCTGAGTGATGCAAAATTAGTACCGGCTGTATAACTTCGGTGATATACCACGTGGCCCTTGTTATCAAGCAGGAAGGCAATGCTTCCGTCATAAGGCATGATGTTGTCCAGGTATTCTGTTATATATGTGAAATCAATGTCCATTCCCACTACGCCGATAAACATATCATCCTTATACATGGGTTTAATATAAGAAATAATATAGCGCTGATAGACTTCATCATAATGGGGTTTCAGCCACAGATCTGTTCCGGCATCACGGACCTGATAATACCAGCTGACTTTACTGTCCTCAACATCATACTGCTGAATATCCGGAAAATCTTTCCTCACAAAATTCTCATCACTTGCCGGTCTGTAATAATAAATATTTGAATCACCGGAAGAAATCTCAGGATTAAGAAGGATACCATAGGAAAAAACGATATCGTCTGTGCCTGATATTATATTAAAGACCTTATCGAGATCATCGAGATATCTCTTTCTGAACTCGGGATTCTTTAAGTCGTGCCAGTCATTCAGTTTTGAAATGGCATAGGACGAGCTTTTGTCGGCATTCTGTATTATGGTCTGCAGCTTATTGTTCAAATTGCCTGCAGCATCAAGGGCGGTGGCATTCATGATCTTTGTGGAATTCGTATCCAGTATGGAAACGGATGTACTGATACCTACACCGCCTATGACCATGGTAGTAAAGAAAATACAGGTGAGGATCAAAGCGGCGAACTTTGTCTGAATCGAAATGTACGGTTCGCGTAAATAATTCATATGATCCTCCTTTCAAAAAATACTGATTTATTAACAATAGAAACGTAATAATTTCCACGCCTATTATACTATTTATTTTTTTTATAGCAACATTTAAAATAATACATTATTTTTTGCGCTTTAATTTAGATACACATATCATGCGTGTTTTTACCTAACAATAGTTTAAATATTATAGAAAAGAAATATATTTAATTACTATTACAAAGATACTAAGAATTTATATTTTTTATTCTATCTTATGACTTTTGATAAAAAAATAGCTAAAATATATTTTGTATATAAAAATTTGCATAAGATAATGTGGATATTTTGCAGAGTATTTTACATTATCGTAAACCACATAACTGGATGGAGGGGAATATGTTTGTTGTTTTGTTTTTATTTATCATCATGATAGCAGCGGCGATATCAACACTGGTCATCGTTCCGCAAGGCTTTGCTTATGTGACCGAGGTGCTGGGTAAATATCATTCAACCTGGTATGCAGGCCCCCACTTACGTATTCCTTTCTTTGAAAGAGTGGCAAAACGGGTAAATGTCAAGGAACAGGTGGGGGATTTTGCCGCCATTGAAGCCATTACAAAGGATAATGTCATGCTTCAGGTTGACAGCGTTGTTTTCTATAAGGTAAGAGAAAATGATGACAATCCCAAGAAGTATGCTTATGGTGTGACAAACCCCGAGAAGGCCATCGAGCTTCTTGCCGCAACAACTCTCAGAAACGTTGTTGGTGAAATGACTCTCGATGAGGCACTTACCTCCCGAGAAAGAATCAACGGTACCATGAGAACCGTGCTTGATGAGGCAACAGATGACTGGGGTGTTCTTGTAAGAAGAGTGGAGATCAAGTCACTTACTCCCAATGCTGATGTACGTCAGGCCATGGAGAAGCAGGTTACCGCTGAGAGAAACAAGAGAGCTGAGATCCTTGAGGCAGAAGGACACAAGCAGTCCGATATCCTTAAAGCAGAGGGCCATAAAGAAGCACTCATTCTGGATGCAGAGGCTGATAAGCGTAAGCGCATCCTTGAAGCAGAGGCAGAGAAGCAGGCACTTATCGATAAGGCATCCGGAAGAGCAGAGGCTATCCGTCAGATACAACAGGCAACAGCCGACGGTATCCGTATGATTAGAGAATCAGGAGCCGATGATGCGGTCATCAAGCTTAAGAGCCTTGAAACTCTTGAGAAGGTGGCTGACGGTAATTCCACAAAGATATTCATTCCATCCGATCTTACTAAGGTGGCTTCTCTTGCATCAGTGGCTGCAGAGACATTTGAAACCTCCAAGGAAAAGGCCGGTGTCAAGGCTCCGGTTTCCGAAGAGACAGTTGATATTCATAAGGAACCCGGCTTCCTTGATAGAGCCGGAAAATGATGTACTGTATCAGCTATATGATGGCGTATTCCGAAAGAAAAGATTAGATGTATGAAAAAACCGGTAGAGCAAATCGCTCTACCGGTTTTTTTGAGAAAGCTAAAAAGCAGATGTTGTGCTATCGCTAACACGCATTTGGCATCCGACGGAATGGAGTAAGGCATATACCCATGCCAGATTCTTCATAAATATCAGACGCAGGTATATCCGCCGTCAACAGGAATCATTACGCCGTTTACATAACCTGATGCCTTTGATGCAAGGAAGAGGGCAGTTGTATCAAGCTCGCCTTCCTTTCCGTAACGCTCCATAGGGATAGAAGCCTTTGCATACTCCTTGAACCACTCGGAATCAAGTGTTTCCTTTGTGAGC
>DFGZ01000287.1 GCA_002371295.1 Oribacterium sp. UBA3737
AAACAGCATTTATATAATTCGCCAAATCACCTTAAAATGTGAATCAGACATTCTTAATTTGTTTTTTGGAAACGTTTTACCCAATATCACACGATATCGTATTGATCGATAACCCAGTCGTATGATTTTAGATCCAGATTCCTTCCGCATTGTTTACAGGTCTTGCCGTCCATCAGCGAAATGCTGGCACCGCAACCCTGACACTTCAATGCAGAGGCACCGCAGACTGCCTGAGTCTTGCAGCCGGCATCCTTGATAAGCTTAATCTTCAGTTTTTCGTTACGTTCAATGATCCTTCCGTGATTCAGTTCCATAAGACGAAGCTCTACGCTTACATCAGCGCTCTGCAGATTCTCGTCTGCACGGTAGGATTCCATAGTGATCTTCAGGATATCAATATCCACTACATTCTTATATTTTTTTATCAGAAATGACAGGTCATTCTCTGAAAAGGCGTTAATCTCCATAGGATTTTCTGCGTAATGTATGGCAGCAAGCTTGTTCTGGATACCTCCGAAAAAACTCTGAAGTGAAAAGAGCGGGTCTGTCTTCCTGACCCGGTCCGCCATTCTTTTTTCCTGTTCTTCTTCCTGCCTGCGACTGTAAATCATCTTTAGGTCCATTGTCTTTGAAGATGCACTGATGAGTAACAGGAAAGGAAGCATTAGAATCAGGAATATCGACTTGAGGCTCCAGCCGAGAAGCCCAAACAGGCCGGATGCCAGAAGTCCCGTAGCCAGTCTCAAAAAGATGTTTTCATCCGGCATATACACAAATGCCCCGATAAGTCCAAAATAGATTAGCGGCAGCATTACTATCAGAGTCGACCAAGGAAACGCCAGTTTCCTGACAGCTTCCTTCTTGCTGGTATTGGTATGGAAATCCCGCCTTAATCCGAAACTGTCGACCTTATTTTTCATATCTTCAACAGTAAATAATGTGCCGCAGAAATCACAGCCATCCAGAAGATTCTCCCTTGTGGTTTTATTCCCACATGAGGGACAAGTGACCTTGTCTCCACCGACCTTATTCGCAGAAAGCAGTGTAAAATGTGCCACTTCATTATCCCTGATGCGTTTGATGATCCTGCCGTCCTGCTTTATTGTTCTTACTGCTGAGATCTCCTCATAGATATCATTAACCAGATATCTCCCATCAAAATATTTGTTTTTCCTGACACAATTTCCGGAATAGGCTCTTCGTGCAGAATCCATCTCTAACGTAAGATGGTTTTTCAGGAGACGTTTTTTCTGCAGCGCTGTACTGTGCCATAAAAGCTGAGATGCATGGTTCTGAAGATCGCTGTTCTGCTCTTCCCGTCCGTTTGATAAATAATCGCTGTAGCTTCTACGAAACCCACTCAACCTCTTCGTCAGTTCATCATAATCCTTCACAATCGGATAATTTGGAAAATACCTGTGTAGTAATGCCGGCCATTCTTTCCCGGTCATGTCGTATTCTTTATAGAGTGTAAAGAATGCCCAAAAGGTAGCTATGCACATTGTGAAGAATCCCAGTGCGACCATACCATTCAGATATTCTGTCTTCGGTGCGAAAATGATGACAAGCATAAGTCCCGTCAACCAGGCAAGTCCCGGAGCGATAAATGACCTTATATTGATCCTGTAGTCACCCATATGATTTCCTCCAATATTGAGACCTAATCCATATTTATCTCACTCCCACTTTTTCCATACATCCGGCTGATATCCTATAGTAGAAAGCTTTCCGTTTCTCACTATAGGAGTCTTTATCACCTGTTGATTCTCAAGTATCTTTTCCAGCTTGTCTTCTTCTGCGATGTACTTTATAAGTGCCAGGGTATCTTTATCCTTGGCATCAGAGTTTATCATGTTCTCAATGCCACCGTTAGCCTGTGCTACGGAAGTAAATTCCCCCTTGCTAAGACCTTTTTCATTCATGTCAACAAACTGAAACTTTATGCCTCGTTCTTTAAAAAAACGCTGTGCTTTCTTCGTATCGTTGCACTTTTTCGTTCCAAATATCTGTATCATGTCATCACCTTCTCAAACCTGAACATTCCATCAGGAAACTGATCATCGAGATCCATATGCTCATTATCCGGGTCATTCGGATCAGGATGGAACTTATTGAAGAACTCAACAATGTGAAAACCGCATCTGTTCACATAGAAATGTATGTTTCTGGTCTCGAAATAAGGGGTTACGGTCTCCCATACCTTTACTTCCGGATGATGCTTCTCAACCTCACACCATGCTGCGTAACCTACGCCCTTACTGTGTTCCTTAGGTGAAGTAAATAATATTTCAAGATCTCCTCTGTCACCTTCCACACTGATGATAACTCCGCCTACAGCTTTCCCGTCTGCCACAATGCGGTATGCTTCTCCATTATCTATTGAATTCTCAATGGTCTCCCGTGAAATAATCTGCTCATCTTCTTCAAAATGGTCATCCCTACGGCCAAATTCTTCCATAGCTCCATAATTAAATGCTTCCTGTGTGTCCAGAATAAACTGATCCCGGTCACTATCCTCAAGTGGTGACAAGTTGACATTCATCATATTTTTGTGACTCCATTAATCTTCTTTAAAAGCCTCATTCCACTCAGGCTCCCTGAATCCAACCAAAACCTTATCATCTATGATAAGTAACGGTCTTTTCACAAGCATTCCGTCAGATGCAAGAAGCTTAAACATATCTTCTTCACTCATCTCTGGAAGTTTCTTTGACAACTCCTTCTCGCGATATAGTTGACCGCTGGTATTGAATAACTTTCTTAACGGAAGACCGCTCTTCTTATGGTATTCCCTAAGCATTTTCTCATCCGGATGATCATCCTTTATGTCGGTCAATGTATAAGCAATTTTATTTTCGTCCATCCACTTCAAGGCCTTTTTACATGTTGAACATTTTTTGTAACAATATATCTTAACCATCATAGATCCTTTCTTATAAAGTGATTATCTTACCGGAACACAATGCTTGTCGTTAATCTCACACACCTTTTGTACTCTTCTCCGATATTTTTCTTCCATAAGAGGTTCCGTAGTAAGCCATTTCTTAACTACTTCCATCGCCATAAGACCTCCAATGATCTTTGCGCCAAGACAGAGAATATTTGAGTCCGTATGCTCCCTTGCGAGTGTTGCACAGAGCGGATCCTGGCATACTGCCGCATAACAGCCGTTTATCTTGTTTGCTATAAGTGCGCTTCCATAACCTACTCCGTCACAGAATATCCCCCGGTCACATTCTCCTTTTGCGACCGCAAGAGCTGCCGGGTATACGAAATCAGATAAGTCGCAGGACTCCTTGTCATATGTTCCAAAGTCTTTTACTTCATGACCCTGTGATATGAGATACGCTTTTATCTCCTCTTTCATCTCTGTTCCTGCATGATCGTTTGCCATTGCTATTATCATAGTAAGCCTCCTTGTATTTAACTT
>DFGZ01000134.1 GCA_002371295.1 Oribacterium sp. UBA3737
GCCTCCGGACTCATGTTCCAAGTATCATATTCTGTGTCGATGAACACGGCTTCGCCATCTTCGTAGGCGACCGGATTTATTGAGGCATCAAACGTGACATCACTGCAAAACACTTTCTTGCCAGCCAATGTCCCGACATTCGGTTTAGCCTGCCCATAAAGCTTTTCCCCGGCAAGTTTGGTAGCCAAATGAAGTGCGGCTGTTCCGCAAGATAGCGCCACAGCATATTTGCAGCCGATATATTCGGCAACCTGTTTCTCTATAACATTTATGTTTTCGCCAACTGTAGATACCCAGTTAGTACGAATTGCTTCATCGACCCACCTCTGCTCGTCACCATGCATGGTCGGAGATGATAGCCACAGTTTGTTTTTGAACGGTTCAATACCTTTGAATCTCGGATCATTTATAAAGTCGTACATTTGGTTTCCTCGTTTCCGTTTTCCTCAGACTATTTGTTTATATGTTTATTTCTAACCAACTTTCTCTGAAGCAATCTATATCACCCATACAACACTATGGCGCAGCAGCCTTCTCCTTTTTTCAGACCCCTGCGTTGAATTTGTATTTTGAACTTCTCTGGAAGACCAACTATATCTGTTACCTCGGCTTTCTCGGGCTGCCGTTGTTTTGGCTTCTTTCTCTACCCATTCCAACGTGTGAGAATCGTAACAGCTGTGTCAGCTACACCACAGTCTCCCGGCGTTGTCCCAGTGCTTCTCGGCATTCTCCCACGCTCGAATCAATAGAGAAATACAATTTCATGTTTCTCAACCCGGACTGCCCTCTTTAAGACAATCTATGATTTATAATAAGTAAACAATAATCCTCGCTCCTGCCCTCTCCGTCTTTGTACATTTATTACAACCAAAACCTCTCACTCTGTCTTAAACATCTCGGTATCCATTGAAGTATCTTCCCGACAAGTCAATGACCAACTTCAATGTCTTTTACATTTGATTTCTTCTATACCGTCTCTTCAATTATCTTTTTCATCCCTCTCAACCCCGACCGTCTCTTTAAGGCAGAAGTTCATATCTTAATCGTGCCGACTTCTTCTGGCGGTATGTAACTATCATGCCAGGGTGCTCCGATTATGTTTTGTACATAATTGAAATCGAGAGTGGGGGTCTTGTGGATGTTGCACAAAAAATGTGGGTGATTCTGACCTTTCAAGCCGCTCTTTTTGTTACTTTATTATAAACTCCTACGTCCCGCTCTGTCTTAAAGACGTTTCGGAAATGCGGATAATTTCCGCAGTTCTCCCCATTGAAGCACATGACATACTTTCTTAAAGACCCCATTTCGTTACAGAAAAACACCGTTTCGTTGCAACCTTTCGAATCCCGAGGGATAATGTGCATTTTTCCCGAAGGATGATGCTCATTCTTCTCTGCGCATCATGTTCCGAGGGATAATGTCCATTTTCAGTTTTTCAAGGTGCTCCTCGCTCCCGCACCGAGGGACAATGTTCATTTCCCCAAGCGATGATATTAGCGGCTTTAAGCTCCCTGCCCTACCATACACATCCTGATTCTTTTTGTTGGTTCTGATGCAATCCATCCCCATAATAGCAGCGATCTTTCTCTGTTATTTACGCCTTTAATTATCAGAAATGGCGTTGACTGTGCGGAACAGTAGAGCTAATATCCACACTACCCAAAGGGAGGCAACTCTACCCGGGCAGCTTCGACCTTAGTTTCTTTACAAAGATGTAAGGTCTGTCAAATTGAACACTCGTTCGATTTGTGTTATAATGTCCTTGGCGGTTCAGAGTGTGCCTCCAAGTACATAGATTTCGCCCGCAAGGGCACTATGAATTTTACTATAGGAGGTTTTTCTCATGAAAAACACCAAATTGTTAATGGCACTAAGAGGGCTTCAGCCCGCTCCAATCTGGATCGCTAGTACTGTCCTTAAAAACAAGGGCAGAAAAGACATCCGTGAGTTTCTTGCGAAAGTCGTGGATGAAGGAGACTCTGTCAGGGTTGTGCTTGAGGAAACGGTCCGTGATCTGCGGGACACGCACAACTTCATCATCGGTGAAGGAAGCGAGATCCGCACCCAGACCGCGACCTATGAGTGCACATCGGTGACCGAGGTCAAGCCGGGTACTAAAAAGCATCCTATGCTCTGTGCCAAGCGAATCGCCTGACGATTTCGTCGCCTGCCACCTCCTCAGGGAGGTGGTTTTTTTTTTGGACATCTCTGCCCATTCCAACCGGCAGTACCTGTCGGCTCGAATCGTCAGAGATTTATTGAGCTCCATTAACTCACCATCTGTCTTAAACACCTCTGGTATCCGTTGAAATCAATGAAGAATACATCTGCTAAATCAATTTCATCTTCTTTTATCACAACCACTTCTTTAAGACAGTCGGTGATGTTTAACCGTCTAATAAATATACATCTTCAACCCCAGCCACCTCTTGTAATGTAAACTTCATATTCTTTCTTCAATACCGACTCTTTAAGACAGTCTGTGATGTCAATAACTGTAGCTGTTTCTGCTGGCGGTCAGCCTCAAATGTTCGGTACACTGGCCGATATCAGCCGATTTTTAATGAACATCATCCCTACTGACAAACTTGACTGATTTTGCCTTCTTGCCAAAAAAAGCCTGTTTACGGAGGATTGTCAAATCCCTTTGCTGACGGTTTCTGCGAGGGTCTTAAAGAAAGTCAAGCAGCAGCTTTAACGGAGACGTTCTCAATCAGAAAAGGGGTTACAGGAATATACTCCGTAATATATATACCATCCTTCTGCTGAATTCCCGCGGCAGCGGTATTTACAACGAATAAGGAATATATTTGCTCTGCTATATCATGAATCAGATCTTTATCCACTACACAACTGTCCCTTCATCGGATTTACAAATATTTATTCATAAAACCGCTATAAACTTCGACCCATATTCGGTGCAATACGAGTTTGTACATTTTCAGTCACTTTACCCACCGCCCTTTATAAATGGTCATGTTTAGAGCCAATCATCAGCTCATGCCTGGCCGCAGCTTCCTGTGACCATGAATCAGATGATGATATCCTTTGATATCTTTTAGCATTATCACTCCTTTTACATGCGCTTGCATTTGTCACGATATCGTGATATTATCTAAGCGAAAGGAGGTTTTGTTATGCCCGTAATATCAAGATTCTATGGTATTGTTAATGGCAAAATACTTGATGGTCATCTTCCGCCGAAGGCACTTGCCATGGTCAGAGAATGGATTGATCTCAATAGAGATGATCTCATGACCATTTGGAACAGTCAGGAGTTTCGTTCCCTCAAGCCCCTCGAGTAAGGAGGTATCCTATGTTTCATAAGATTAAAAGTGTTACTCCGTTACCAGATTTCATATTGAGTGTACAGTTCTCCGAAGGTGTAACTAAGCATTACGATATGAAACCGCTTTTTGACAAATATCCTATGTTTGCTCCACTAAAGTCACATCCCGAACTGTATTATTCCGCTTCCGTCGACACCGGCGGTTACGGAGTTGTATGGAATGACGACATTGACATCGCCTGTGATGAACTCTTCTTCAATGGAGAAACAGTTCCCACACCATTTGATGGGCTCATCGCTTTCAGTGATGCCACTCTTATCTGGGGGCTAAATGAAAGCACCCTCAGAAAAGCAATCGCTTATGGCAAACTGATTAACGGTCAGGATGTCTGCAAATTTGGCAAGCAATGGGTCATCTCATCCGAAGCAATGAAAAGGGCATATGGGATACCCAAATCGTAATTCTCCCTTCCAAGGCTCCCCACGGGTGTGACAGCTGTAAGCATCTCTGTTGCTTTTACGAATGTCCATGGCCGTGGTGGAGCCTTTCTTTTCCGGTTCTTTAATGCCTTCCGGAACAAAGGCAATTTCAGTTCATTCTGAACACGTCTTCATGCCCTACGATGACCCTCCCCTGCTGTGCATAAGTTCGATCACGGAAATCGAAGATTTCCTATCTCACTTATAAGAGCCCTATCCTAAAGTGACCGACCAAAATCGGTACATTTTATGTGCCTCAAAGGTGCATAAATACTGGGTTTCCGGCAATTTCATGTCTTTTGATAAAGGGGGATTCAACCCTCCGAAATATCGTCCTCGTAGGCTTCGTCATTTTGCACTTCCTCGTTTTTCACTATTTTCTGCCGTTTTCCGCTTTAAACAGCCTGTTTTTGGTGCAATATGAAATTCTCCATCCCTACGAGTTTCAGCCACCGTAGGCTTTCTAAATTTACATATTTCAAAACAACATGCTTACAGGATTCCTACCGGTCATAGCCTGTAAGGAACCCTGTTTCTTGCCTTATTCCTGTCTTCCTTCCGCCGCTGCCAATTCTTTGCTCTTCAGATCTCCTACGCTTCCGGGATGGTATGTCGGTATAACCTGCGCTATCAGTGGCCTCGGATCTTCTGTCTCCCTGGTTGCCGCCTCGTACAGTCTTGTTACACTCTCTTCGAACTTTTCATCATCCATCTCTATCGGCTCGGCGATATGGATCAGCTTGTTCGGCGTCTCCTGCAGGCCTTCCGCTCCCATCAGAAGCTCCTCATAGAGCTTCTCTCCCGGTCTGAGTCCTGTGTAGACTATCTTGATATCGATGTCCGGCGTGTAACCGCTCAGGCGGATCAGGTTCCTCGCCATGTCGTCGATCTTCACCGGCTGTCCCATATCAAGGACGAATATCTCGCCGCCCTTTGCGTAGTAGGCTGACTGCAGCACCAGGCTGACCGCCTCCGGTATCGTCATGAAGTAGCGTATGATTCTCTTGTCGGTAACCGTTACAGGGCCGCCCTGCGCTATCTGCTGGCGGAACAGCGGGATCACGGAACCGTTACTGCCGAGCACATTTCCGAATCTGACTGCCGTGAAGGTGGTTGATCCCTTCGCGCGACGGTTCATCATCTGCACGATCATCTCGCAGATTCTCTTGGTCGCGCCCATGACATTGGTCGGATTCACCGCCTTGTCAGTCGATATCATGACGAAGCGCTTCACGCCGTAGCGGATGGCCGCCTCGGCGAGCTTCCAGGTTCCGCCGACATTGTTCTTGATCGCCTCATCCGGACTGTCCTCCATGAGTGGCACATGCTTGTGCGCCGCGGCGTGGATTATCAGTTCGGGACGGTACTGCTCCAGTACAGCATTCACTCGGTTCGTGTTGCGCACCGATCCTATCAGCGTCACAAGATTGAGCTCAGGATACCTGCGCTTCAGCTCCTGCTGTATATCGTAGGCGTTGTTCTCGTAGATGTCAAAGATAATGAGCTGCTTCGGGTCATCCTTCGCTACCTGTCTGCACAGCTCAGACCCTATCGAACCGCCGCCCCCGGTCACCATGACTACCTTGCCGTGGATATAGCGGTGAACCTCATCATTGTTCACCGTGATAGGATCACGCCCCAGCAGATCCTCTATCTGGACATCACGAAGCTGGCTGACCGACACCTTGCCGTCAACCAGCTGATAGATACCCGGTATGACCTTGACCTTGCATCCGGTCTGTCCGCAGATATCCAGAATCTCCTTCTTCTCGATGCCGCTCGCCGTCGGGATCGCGAAGATGATCGTCGTTATATCGTACTCTTTGACACAGCTCCTTATCTCCTGCCGCCCGCCGATGATGGGAACGCCGTCAAGATAGCGCCCCTTCTTGACCGGATTGTCGTCGATCACACAGCACACTCTCGCGTTGAGGTAGCGACTCATGATGTATTCATGGATGATGCTGCGCCCGGACTCTCCCGCGCCTATCACCATGACACGCTCATTTTCCGCCGTGCTCCCCTGTCTCTGCTCGAACGATCCCTTGACTCCGCGGAAGAACCGGTACGAGAATCTCACGGAAGTCGTCAGCAGGAATCCCATCAGCGCGCCGCCCGCCCAGAATGACATCGGCATGCGGATCTTAGTGATGAAGTAAAACACCAGAACTACCAGCTGGAACACGCCCCAGGCAAGTACCATCCGTTCGAGCTCCGAGATAGATGCGAAACGCCAGATGCTGTGATACAGACGGAAGATATAGAAAATCACTACCGCGCAGATGCAGTACGGTATGATCAGCTGCCTGTAGCCGGTAATATACTGTCCGTCAATATGGGAGTAGATGAAGTCGAAGCGGAGCATCAGTGCCAGAAAGTATCCCCCCGCTATGAAGATAACATCAAGAACAGCGAGGGCAATAGCCCTCACGATCCACTGTTTATCGTGTTTTGAATACTCCCTCATCTATCAGTTTCCCCCGGCCTGACGGCCGCCGATGTACTGCAGTGTGTGGTTTAATTCTTACAAAATTGTTTCAGTATTGTATCATGTCTCTTAGAAAGACTCAAGAGTGTATCAAGGCGATATTCTTATACAGGCAACTATTCAGCACTATTCAGCGCTCATCACTCAGGCCACTTTGTGTTCTGGCTGTGTTTTGAGTTGCGGACAGCTGAGGGGCTTTGCCAAGTCTTACCAGTTCATAATCTTCGGAA
>DFGZ01000346.1:0-788 GCA_002371295.1 Oribacterium sp. UBA3737
ATCACCTCCGGAAATCTGTTTTCCGTAATCCTCAGGTGACATTCCTTCGTTCTTGGCTTTGGAAATTGCTGAAAGAACCGCTCTGTCCTTGATCTTCTGATTATCGATGTTCAGCTCTTTAAATACCTGACGCATAACAGTCTTCTGATCATCTGTATCATAGATTGAAAAATTGGAGGTATATCCGATTCTGTCGATATGACGACGGAGCATGCGCACGCACATGGAATGGAAGGTTGAAACCCAGACCTCACCGGCTCTTAAGCCTACGATCCTGTCAACACGTTCTCTCATCTCTCCGGCAGCTTTGTTTGTAAATGTTATGGCCAGAATGTTCCAGGGCTGAACATCGCAGTTTTCTATGAGGTAGGCTATACGATGTGTAAGTACTCTTGTCTTTCCGGATCCGGCTCCCGCAAGGACCAGTAAAGGACCCTCTGTATGTCTTACCGCATCACACTGTTCCTTATTTAAAATGCTTTCCAGATTTTCCATGTTACTCCTATTTTTCTGATTTTTTTAGCGTCGCTAGATTATAACACAAGAGCCTTTAGGGGTCAAAAGTATTTATTGTGGCTAAAATTTAATTGTGTTATACTTTACGGCATGGACGAAAAATACTTTGAAGAATTAATAGAATATTTCCATTCACTGGATCACATTACTACAGAGGATATTCCCAACATTGATCTTTATATGGACCAGGTGACAGGCTTTATGGACCAGCATCTTGACCCCATAAAGAGGCATCATGAGGACAAGGCATTGACCAAGACCATGATCAACAA
>DFGZ01000346.1:844-2845 GCA_002371295.1 Oribacterium sp. UBA3737
ACCATGATCAACAACTATGCCAAAAACAAGCTCCTGCCTCCTCCTGATCGAAAAAGATACAACAGGGAGCATATGCTCATTCTTTTGTTCATCTATTATTACAAGGGCATCCTTCAGTTAAACGATATTGAGGTCATTCTCAGGCCTCTTAATGAGAAGTATTTTTCCGGACATCCTACAGTCAGCCTTACTGATATTTATGATGAAGTATTTACTATGGAGCCGGATGAGAAAAAAAGGATCTTTGCAGAGGTTGAAACCATGGCGAAGATGTCACTTGACTCCTTCAGACCTGATGACCCCAAGTTTTCCGAACTTTCGGATGAAGACCGGAGTGAACTTCAGCTTTTCTCTTTCTTATGCGAACTGGGACTTGATGTATTCATGAAGAAGCTTCTTATGGAAAAAATAGCTGATAAGCTTCATGAAGCGGAACTTTCCAGACAGGCTGCTGAAAGAGCTATGAAGAAAAAGAAATAAATTAAGAAATAAATAAAAATCGGGGCAACCTAAGGTTGTCCCGATTTTATTATTTCTTCTTCAGATTATCCTCATACCCGAGTCTTTCAAATACCATATCGTATCCATCTGCACCATAATTGAGAGATCTGTTTACTCTTGAAATGGTGGCTGTGGAAGCTCCGGTTGCTTTTGCAATGTTCAGATAGGTCTCTCCTTCACGAAGCATCTTTGCAACTTCATATCTCTGTGCCATGGAAAGAAGCTCGTTGATAGTACAAACATCCTCAAAAAACTTATAGCATTCATCCTTTGACTTAAGTGTCAGTATAGCATCAAATAAATGATCTACTTCTTTTGTCTTTAATTTACTGTTCATTCCAAATCCTCTGTTAATACATCAGACTAATGGATTTTGCTATGCAATCGTCTGATGCAGTATGGCAGACCTTAAATATGGTCATGACCATACTTTCATTATAAATCGCTTTAATATTTTAGCGTGCTAATCTTGTGCACTTTTACACTTTATAGCTCGAAAGTAGTATAACACCCGTCATAACTCATTTCAAGTGAAAAGTCGCAATCTAAAAGGGCATGTACTTTCGTCACATACCCTTTGTTTGCCATAACTTAGATACATAATTTACATAATTCATGCTTATATATCAATAGTTTTTCCTTTATGAATTTTTATAATATGTATTTTAATTTTTTTAATCCGCTAAAGTTTTACAGTGTTGATTCAGAAGTCATGACTTTTTCTTTATACATTTAATTTAGTTCCATGTTATAGGAGTAGGTCTTCTGGTATCGAATACAGTCTTTACATCCATTAGGTCGGAAAGCTTGCTGTCCTGTCCGGAATAATCCATCCACATTCTGTAGCCGTCAAGATTCCTGCGGCCCTGTCTAATGAAGTTGCTTCCGAACTGTACCCATACAGGATTGGAATCCACATTACAGAAGTATCTGAAGCCTGCATTGACAAGCATGTTGAACTTTTCGTTTTCGGTTGTGTAAGGATGCCAGTCGGCGATATCCGCTCCGAAAGGATAAAGGATTATATCACAGTTACCCGGCATGAGAGACTCTACATTACGCTCCCATCTGTCTGTATCCTTGGTAAGAGTTGCAAGCTCTCTGTTTGTGAAATTGAGGTGTCCCCAGCTGTGGGAAGCAAGCTCATAACCATCATCCACAAGTGCCTGCATAAGTACCTTGCAGGTCTCTCTGTCCTCAGCGATATTCGGATTTGCCTTCATGCTCGGATCACGATTCGGTGAACTTTCATCATAGGTCTCGTCTGTTCTGTAACCGAGAACTCCGTTGTATCCTGTAAATGCGATGATTGCCTTAGCTCCTCTGTAGGAGAAATCCGGATGCTGTTCGATAAAATTATCAAGTATAGGAACGATGTCATAGTCTCCGACAGAAACATTACCGGCAGCATCTGTATACTGAAGCTTAAGCTTGCCGTTCTCATCAAGAACCATCTTATCGGCAAAGCCCTTGCCCTCCATGTACTCATAGTAGCAGACA
>DFGZ01000081.1 GCA_002371295.1 Oribacterium sp. UBA3737
GTGCTGATGGGACCCAACGGTGCAGGCAAATCCACACTGGGCAACGCTCTCATGGGTAATCCCCAGTACGGAATAACCGGAGGTCAGATTCTTTTCAACGGTCAGGACATAACAAACGAATCAGCAGACAAGAGAGCTAAGCTCGGTATGTTCCTTTCCTTCCAGAATCCTCTTGAGGTTCCCGGCATTACCCTCGGAAACTTTATCCGTTCGGCTCTTCAGCAGAGAACAGGCCAGCACATTCGTCTCTGGGATTTCAAAAAGGAAATGCGAAAGGCTATGGAAATCCTCAATATGGATCCTTCCTATGCAGACCGTGACCTGAATGTCGGTTTCTCAGGCGGAGAGAAGAAAAAGGCAGAGATACTCCAGCTCCTTATGCTTAAGCCGTCCCTTGCGATCCTTGACGAGACCGATTCAGGACTTGATGTTGACGCTGTAAGAACAGTATCCAAGGGAGTGGAGGAATACCAGAAATCCATGGACGGTGCCCTCCTTATCATCACTCACTCCACAAGGATACTTGAGTCACTGAAGGTAGACCACACTCATATACTTGTAAACGGAAGCATAAAGGCTGAAGGAGACGCTTCACTCGTTGAAAAGATCAACAATGAGGGATTCGAGGAGTTCCTTTAATAAGAAAGAGGATACAACATGGCTAAAAAGGAAAGAGCAGAGGTCAATGACATTGACCGTTCAATGTATGATTTCCGCTACGAAGAGAATGAAAAGGACTTCTACAAAATACAGGAAGGTCTCACCAGAGAAATAGTAGAGGAAATATCAGAAAAAAAGGGGGATCCTCAGTGGATGCGTGATTTCCGCTTAAAATCCCTTGAAATATACAATAAAAAGGAGATCCCACAGTGGGGTCCGAGTATAGAGGGGCTCGATATGAGCAATATCGTGACCTATGTAAAACCGAAGACAAAAATGACAGCAGACTGGGAGGAAGTCCCCGATGATATCAAGAACACCTTTGAGAAGCTGGGAATCCCTCAGGCTGAAAGAGAGTCTCTTGCAGGAGTAGGTGCCCAGTACGATTCAGAGCTTGTATATCATAACCTTCAGAAGGAAGTTGCAGACAAAGGCGTGGTATATACGGATATTGAATCCGCACTTCACGGTCCCTATGCAGATATGATAAAGGATCATTTCATGCATCTGGTACCTCCCACAGACCATAAGTTCGCAGCACTTCACGGTGCAGTCTGGTCAGGCGGATCATTTGTTTATGTTCCTAAGGGTGTCAGTGTGGAGATTCCTCTTCAGTCATACTTCCGTTTAAATGCTCCGGGTGCAGGTCAGTTCGAGCACACTCTTATCATAGTTGATGAAGGTGCTGACCTTCATTTCATCGAGGGATGTTCCGCTCCGAAGTACAATATTGCAAATCTCCATGCAGGCTGTGTAGAGCTTTTTGTAGGTAAGAACGCAAAGCTTCGTTATTCCACCATCGAGAACTGGTCAAAGAACATGTATAACCTGAACACAAAGCGCGCCATAGTTGAAGAGGG
This sequence comes from Oribacterium sp. UBA3737, assembly GCA_002371295.1. The sequence goes on from DFGZ01000081.1 coordinate 1,521, forward strand.
CGGAACCATGGAATGGGTATCCGGTTCTTTCGGTTCCCATGTTTCCTACCTTTACCCTATGACCATCCTTAAGGGTGCACATTCCCACATGGAATTTACGGGCGTTACATTTGCAGGAAAAGGACAGAATCTTGATACCGGAGCCAAGGTAGTACATCAGGCTCCGGACACAAGCTCATACATCAGCACACGTTCCATAAGCAAAGACGGCGGTGCCAGCACCTATCGCTCATCCGTAGTCATTAACAATAATGCAAAGAACGCAAAGAACTCTGTATCCTGTCAGTCACTGATGCTTGATGATATTTCAAGATCAGATACCATACCTGCCATGGATGTCCGCACTCAGCAGGCTGATGTGGGACATGAAGCAAAGATAGGAAGAATCTCAGATGATGCTGTTTTCTATCTCATGTCAAGAGGCGTTTCCGAGGAAGAGGCCAGAGCCCTTATAGTATCGGGCTTTGCCGACTCCGTATCAAAGGAGCTGCCTCTGGAGTACGCAGTTGAAATGAACAACCTGATCCGTCTTGAGATGGTCGGAGCTATAGGTTAAGGGAGACAGATATGGAAAATACTACATTATTGATAAATGCCATGCCTGCACCGACTTACAACTGGCTCAGGATGAATGATGCAAATGTTAAGGTTCCGGTATTTGCAGAAGAAGGCAACCCAATTGTAACGAGAAGTTCCGAAGTCACTGCAGAAGCAGTTTCTTATGAGGAAATAAAGGACATCCCCGGCGGAATGGGTCCCGACATGGATGACTATATAAAGAAGTCAGGTGCAGAAGTACTGAAGATTTCTGCAGGGAAGGGACAGAAAACAGTCTCTCCCGTAAAAATAGATTTCAATTTCACTAAGGATAAGACTACAGTTAATGCTGTTTACATCGATGCTGCACAGGACAGCGATATAACTGTCATCATAGATTTCTCATCTGAAAAAGGAAGCAGCGGTTTTGCTGCTGTACAGACCAAGGTCAGGGTAGGAAAGAATGCAAAAGTCCTTCTCATCCAGATCCAGAGACCGGGTGATGGATTCAGATTCTTTAATGATATAGCCTCCGTAACAGATGATAACGGAAGCTTCGAAGAGATACAGCTTGTCCTGAGTGGCAAGGAGACCTATCTTGGTTCACGTACAGATCTGAAAGGCAAAGGCAGTGTCCTTAAGACCGATACCGGATATCTTCTGAAGGGCCATGAACACCTGGACATGAACTATATTGCAAATCATATAGGTAAGAAAACTCTCTGTGATATCAAGGTAGACGGTGTCTTAAGAGATGAAGCCATGAAGCTTTTCAGAGGCACCATCAATCTCAGAAGAGGTGCGAAGGGCGCTGTAGGTAACGAAATTGAAGATGTTCTTCTTATGGATGACAATGTCATTAACCAGACCATCCCCGTTATCCTCTGCGATGAGGATGATGTAGAAGGAAATCACGGTGCCACCATCGGACGTCTGGATGACGACCTTCTTTTCTATATGGAATCAAGAGGTATGAACAGGGAAGAAGTCTATGAAATGATGGCTAAGGCAAGAATAGATTCTGTTGTCGCAAAGATTCCCGATGTAGAAACAAAGAATCTCATTTCGAAATATCTGGAGGAAAACCATGCGGGAAATCACTAAAGAAGAACGTCAGGCAGAAGATGAGAAAATACTCGGAGACTTTCCTATTTTTGACGGAAGCTTCACATATCTCGATAACGGCGCCACCACCCAGAAGCCAAAATGTGTTCTGGAAGCCGTGGACAATTACTACAGGACCATGAATGCAAATCCCATGAGAGGCCTCTACAAGCTGAGCCTCCGGGCAACCGAAGCCTATGAGGAAGCCAGGGAAACTGTTCGTTCCTTCATCAATGCAGGTTCCACAGAGGAGATAGTCTTCACTAGAAATGCAACTGAGAGCCTTAACCTGGTGGCTTACAGCTACGGAAGAGCCTTTATCAAAGAAGGTGACGAAGTAGTTATAACTGTCATGGAACACCACAGCAACATGATACCCTGGCAGGAGCTCTGCAAAGAAAAGGGAGCTAAGCTCACTTACATCATGCCGGAAGCGGACGGAACCATCCCGGAAGAAATGTTCCGCTCCTATATGAATCCCAGGGTCAGACTGGTAAGCATGACTCATATATCCAATGTCCTCGGGGTAAAAAACGATGTGAAGACATTTGCACGTATCGCACATGAGAACGGGGCTGTCTTCTCATTGGACGGAGCACAGTCCATACCTCATACAAAAGTTGATGTACAGGATCTGGACGTTGATTTTCTGTCCTTCTCAGGCCATAAGATCTATGCACCTATGGGAATAGGTGTTCTGTACGGAAAAAAGGCATTGCTTGAAAAGATGCCTCCATTTCTTTTTGGCGGAGAAATGATAGAATATGTAACAACAGAGGGTGCCACATGGAATGAGCTTCCCCACAAGTTTGAGGCAGGAACTGTCAATGACGGCGGTGCGGTAGGATTGAGTGCGGCACTGAAATACGTGAGTTCCATAGGCTTTGACCGCATAGAAGAGCGGGAGCTTCATCTTACCCGTCTTATGATGGAAGAAATGAAGAAGCTGCCCTATGTACATATTCTCGGAAAAGAGGCTCCCGAAGATCATCATGGTATAGTCACCTTCACCATTGACGGCGTGCATCCCCATGATATAGCAGCTATCTTTGATGAGCATGATGTAAACATTCGCGCAGGACACCACTGTGCACAGCCTCTTATGAAGTTCTGTCACACACCTAGCACCGTAAGAGCCAGCATAGGTCTCTACAACACTTCGGATGATGTATATAAATTCATAGCCGCCTTAAAGAAAATAAGAGGAGAGATGGGATATCAGGATTGATCCGATACCGGAAGCTCACATCATAAGATTTGAGAGATTTTTCAAATTAAGTTTATGAGTCACATGCCGTATTGAGCATACCCGGTATGTGACTCATGGAGGTTAACAATGTCAAATACGTTCTACAATGAAATACTTACAGACCACAACATTCACCCCACCCACAAATATAAGATGGAGGATGCCACCTTCTCACTTGAAGGTGTGAATCCGAGCTGCGGAGATGATGTGGTTCTCTACCTAAAGGTAGATGAACATAATGCCATCGAGGAGGCTTCCTTCTACGGTGACGGCTGTGCCATTTCACAGGCCAGTGCAGATATGATGTGCGATCTTATCATCGGAAAATCAAAAGAAGAAGCTCTGAGACTTTCCGACATTTTCCTCCGTATGATAAAGGACACCATCACTCCCGAGGAAAAGGAGGAGCTTGAGGAGGCCGGAATCCTGGAGGATATCCATCACATGCCGGCAAGAGTCAAGTGCGCTGTCCTCGGATGGCATACCATGGACCAGATCTTCAAGGATGCCGAGGAAGGAAAGATCGATAAATACGACGGCAAGTTTGAAAACTAAAAATTGTATGACAACCCCTTGTTTTTGCGTTTAAAATCCACTAAAATATAATTTAGTAAATCGGTTAACTAAATCAACAAGGAGATATAAAAATCATGAGAATTGCTTTAATCAATGAGAACTCTCAGGCAGCCAAGAATGCTTCCATCTACGGTTCTCTCAAGAAAGTGGCAGACGAGAAGGGATATACTGTAGATAACTACGGTATGTACAGCGCAGATGACGAAGCTCAGCTCACCTATGTTCAGAACGGAATACTGGCAGCCGTTCTTCTTAACAGCGGTGCAGCAGACTTTGTAGTTACAGGCTGCGGAACAGGAGAGGGCGCTATGCTTGCTCTTAACTCATTCCCGGGTGTGATCTGCGGACATATCGAGGATCCTCTTGACGCTTTCACATTTGCGCAGATCAACGATGGCAATGCAGTAGCACTTCCTTTCGCACTTAAGTTCGGCTGGGGCGGAGACCTTAACCTCGTATACATCTTCGAGAAGCTCTTTTCACAGCCATTCGGCGGCGGATATCCACCAGAGAGACGTGAGCCTGAGCAGAGAAACAAGAAGATCCTTGATGAAGTACGTAAGCACACTCTGAGACAGGATCTTGTTGAAGTTCTCAAGGAGCTCGATCCCGAACTCGTTAAGGGCGCATTCAAGGGTGAGCACTTCAAGGAGCTCTTCTTCGCAAACTGCAAGGATGAGAAGATCGGAGCTTATATCAAATCTATCACAGATTAAAATACACCATGATGTATCCTTCTTAAAAAGAGGGGCCGGCAGAGATGCCGGCTCTTCTTTTGTTATTAAAGTTACCTCTTCTTATGTGAAACTCCCGGATTCCTCTTTATAAATAAACACCAACTTTCCTAAGTCAAGTGACATGAATTTGTAAGTGTGATGACATTGCATACAAATTGACAGAATTGTATAATTTACAGAGAATGTCTAAATATAAATATGGCAGGTAATGATGACAAAATACACCAAATATAATATAGATAAAACACTTGATGCACTGGACGATACCAAAGGAAAGGTCGGGCGGCGTATCTCATACTTTTTTCAGATGGCGCTGATTATAGGCACTCTGTCGGGAGGTATACTTGCAGCTGCATTAGGCTTTGGTATGTTCCAGGGCATACTGGATTCAGCTCCAAATATCAACTCCATCCATGTAGGCCCCACAGCCTACGCTTCAAAAGTCCTTGATACAGAGGGCAATGTCACAGCAACGCTGGTCCAGGCCGGCTCCAACAGAGAAAGAGTTACTTACGAGCAGCTCCCGGAGGATCTTATAAATGCTTTTGTTGCCATAGAGGATGAACGTTTCTGGACTCACAACGGTATAGATATCAAGTCCATCCTTCGTGCAGTCAGGGGTGTAATTTCCGATAACAGCTCTGACGGAGGCGGTTCCACCATCACCCAGCAGCTCATAAAGAACAATGTCTTCGGAGGCGGCTTGAATGAAGGCACCTTCCAGAAGTATGTCCGTAAGTTCCAGGAGCAGTATCTGGCCCTTGAACTGGAAAGCCAGCCGGATATTCCAAAGGAAGACCTGAAAAAAAGCATTATAACCGCGTATCTCAACACCATTAACCTGGGTTCCAACACCCTCGGTGTCAAGGTAGCGGCAAGAAGATATTTCAATAAAGAGGTCGATACCCTGACTCTTTCGGAATGTGCCGTCATTGCGGCAATTACGAAGAATCCCTCGGCTCTTAACCCTATTACCCATCCCGAAAAGAACTCCGAACGTCGTGCACAGATTCTTTCAAATATGCTGAAGCAGGGTTATATAACCAAGGTCCAGTATGATATCGCAAAGGCCGATGATGTATATTCCAGGATCAAGAATGTGGATATTCAGAAATCGATGGTCAGCGAAGAACCCTACTCCTACTTCGTGGATGAACTTACGGAACAGGTAGTGGAGGAACTTCAGAACCGCTTCGACTATACCAAGGAAAAGGCAACGGATCTTCTTTATTCAGGCGGTCTCACCATCTACTCCACACAGGACCCTGCTTTACAGGCTATAGTTGATGAAGAGGTCAACAATCCGGAGAACTATGACACCGCAAAATATTCCATAACCTGGAGGTTCACTGTACGTCATGAAGACGGAACCATTGTGAACTATTCCGAAAGGGATCTGAGCCGTTATATAAAGGAAGTAAGAGGAATTTCATTTAACGGATTGTATAAGTCGGAGGAATCCGCAAAAACTTATATAGAAGAGTATAAATCACAGCTTCTTACCGATACCGATGTAATCCTCGGAGAAAAGTATTTCGCAACACTTGAGCCTCAGGTCTCCTTTGTTCTCATGGATCAGCATACAGGTCAGGTAAAGGCAATCAACGGCGGAAGAGGTGAGAAGCTTTTCTCTCTTTCCCTTAATCGTGCCACAAACACACCGAGACAGCCCGGTTCCACCTTTAAGGTCATTTCAAGCTTTGCTCCTGCAATAGATCTCTACTGTGCAACTCTTGCTTCAACCTACTATGACGGAAGCTATACAATAGGAGAGAAGACCTTCAAGAACTGGTACAGTAAAGGATATCTCGGTTATCAGACCATAAGGGACGGTATCATTTATTCCCTCAACATCGTTGCCGTAAGATGTCTTATGGAACAGCTGGATCCACACAGAGGACGCTTATATGCCGAAAATCTCGGTATAACGACTCTTGTTAATGAGGATGAGAATCCGGCTCTTGCCCTTGGCGGTCTTACCAATGGTGTAACCAACCTGGAGCTTACCCAGGCCTTTGCAACAATCGCGAACAACGGCAGCTTTAACAAGGCAAAGTTCTTTACAAAGATCATAGATCAGGACGGAAATGTTCTTATAGACACTACTCTGGACCAGCCGAGACAGGCCATGAAGGAGACTACAGCCTTCCTTCTTACAGATGCCATGCGTGAGTCTATGCTTCCTAACAGAGCATTTGCATCCGGACTCAGTGTCAACTCCACCTCCACAAGAGCTCATTTTGACGGTATGAGCCTTGCGGGAAAATCCGGTACCACAACCAAGGATGTGGATATATGGTTTGTAGGTTTCTCTCCATATTATACTGCAGGTGTCTGGGGCGGCTGTGACGAGAACCAGCCTCTTATCGACAATGCAAGCGGGGAGTATAACGGAGGCTCCGGCTTCCATAAGGACATCTGGCGCAAAATCATGCAGCGTGTCCATGAAGGACTTCCCGATATAGGCTTCGATGAGCCTGTGGGAATCGTCACTGCCAAGGTATGCCGCAAGTCCGGTCAGCTTCCATCCGGCGGATGTTATAACGATTTCCGCGGAAGTGCAGTTAAAACCGAATATTTCGCCGAGGGAACAGAGCCTGTGGACAAATGTGAAGTTCACTACAGCTGGGGAGGAATCAAGATTCCTGAAGGCGAGGACAGAGGAACGGATGACAGCGGATACAGCCATTCTGATTATCAGGCTGTACAGATACCTCAGTTCACACTTCCCGTGATGACGGAAACAGCGGCAGAAACTCAGGCAGAGACCTATGAGTACGGTCCAAGCGGAAAACCTCCTGCAGGAGGCATAGAAGCACCTGTGGTCATTGTGAACTGACCGTTTTCAGTACACTCCGGTTCGTTATAAGTTCCTGCAGAGACATTAACAAATCAACAATCTTTCGCACCCATCTCAGTAAGAGATGGGTGTAATTGGATAAAAATAATGAGATATATCAAAGAATACGCAACAGGCGAATACGAAGAAAAAAAATCCAGATTCATAGGAGAGATATTCCCTATTAAATCAGAAGAAGAAGCCCAGGAGCATATTGCGGCTATCAGAAAAAAATATTATGACGCCCGCCATCATTGTTACGCCTATGTTCTTGGTGACAGCTACGAGACCGTAAAACAGTCAGACGACGGTGAACCTTCCCAGACAGCAGGCATGCCCATACTCAATGTACTTAAGGGGCAGGAAATACACGATGCTCTCATAGTTGTGACCCGCTACTTCGGAGGAACACTTCTGGGAACAGGCGGTCTGGTCAGAAGCTATACAAACGCCAGCAAGGCGGCTATTGAAAATGCAGTAGTGCTGGAGGCTGTGGAAGGCTTCAGGGCAACTGCGGAAATCCCATATACATTGGTGGGAAAAATAAAATATTTTACGGAAACGGAAGGTATAACCGAATCAGAAGCCCAGTATGGAAACAACGTTAACATGACCTGGCTTGTGCCGGAAGACAAGATGTCCCTGTTTCAAAATCAGATACAGGAGATGTCAGGGGGAAGTATTTCTCTTGCAATCGAGAAATACCGGTGGTATAATGCGTAAGATTTTTTGAGAATTTGTATTCAAACACGCATATTCAGCCCAGTCGCTATTAAGTATGCGTCCTGAAACTCAATTTTTCAGTTCGCATTCTGAATGCGGCTGGGTTTTTTATACTGTATAGATGAGGTACAAGAATGAAGCAGAAGAGAGAAAATATTCGTAACGTCGCAATCATCGCTCACGTTGACCATGGTAAAACAACACTTGTTGACGAGCTTTTAAAGCAGTCAGGTGTATTCCGTGACAACCAGGACGTAGGTATCCGTGTAATGGATTCCAACCCTCTGGAGCGTGAGAGAGGAATCACCATCCTTTCAAAGAACACGGCCGTAACATACAAGGATACAAAGATCAACATCATCGATACTCCGGGTCACGCAGACTTCGGCGGTGAGGTTGAGCGAATCCTGAAGATGGTTGACGGAGCAATCCTTCTTGTAGATGCATTCGAAGGTCCTATGCCTCAGACAAGATTCGTACTTCAGAAGGCTCTCGATTTAAGACTTCCTGTTATGTGCGTTATCAACAAGATCGATAAGCCACAGGCTCGTCCTACAGATGTAGAGGATGAGGTTCTTGAGCTCATGATGGATCTCAATGCTTCCGACGAGCAGCTTGACTGCCCGTTCCTTTATGCTTCATCAAAGGAAGGCTTTGCAAAGGCAAAACTCGAGGATGAATCTAAAGACATGGAGCCTCTTTTCCAGGCTATCCTCGATTATATCCCGGCGCCTGAGGGAGATGTTGAGGCTGATACACAGATGCTCATCTCAACAATCGACTACAACGAATTCGTTGGTCGTATCGGTATCGGTAAGATAGAGAACGGTTCTCTCAAGCTCAATCAGGATGCATACGTAGTTAACCACCATGATCCATCAAAGAAGAGCAAGGTAAGAATCACAAAGCTTTATACCTTCGATGGACTTAAGAGAGTGGATGTTCAGGAAGCTCAGTGCGGTGAGATAGTTGCCATCTCCGGTATCGAAGATCTCCACGTTGGTGATACTGTTATCACAGGAGAGGCTGAGGCTATTCCGTTCCAGAAGATCACTGAGCCTACCATCTCTATGGACTTCATCGTTAACGATTCTCCTCTTGCAGGTCAGGAAGGTAAGTTTGTTACTTCAAGACATATCCGTGACCGTCTTATGAGAGAGCTTCAGACTGACGTATCTCTCCGTGTTGAGGAAACTGATTCAGCCGATACTCTCAAGGTTTCAGGACGTGGTGAGCTTCACCTTTCAGTTCTTATCGAGACTATGCGTCGTGAAGGCTTCGAATTTGCCGTTTCCAAGGCAGAGGTTATCTACAAGACCAACGAGCAGGGCAAGAAGATGGAGCCTATGGAGATCGCTTACATCGATGTTCCTGATGACTGCACAGGTACAGTTATCCAGAAGCTCACACAGCGTAAAGGTGTTCTTAACGGCATGAGCCCGCTTGCAACAGGCTATACACGTCTTGAGTTCGATATCCCTTCAAGAGGTCTTATCGGATACAGAGGCGAGTTCATGACAGATACAAAGGGTAACGGTATCCTTAATACCGAGTTCGATGGCTACGGCGAGTTCAGAGGCGAGCTTTCATACCGTCACCAGGGTTCACTCATTGCCTTCGAGAACGGTGAGGCTGTAACATACGGTCTTTTCCAGGCACAGGCAAGAGGTACTCTTTTCATCGGACCGGGTGAGAAGGTTTACTCAGGTATGGTCATCGGTCAGTCACCTAAGTCTGAGGACATCGAGCTTAACGTATGTAAGACAAAGCACCTTACAAACACACGTACTTCATCATCTGACGAAGCACTTAAGCTCACACCTAAGAAGATCATGTCTCTTGAGCAGTGCATCGACTTCATCGATACAGACGAGCTTCTTGAGGTTACACCTGAGAATCTCCGTATCCGTAAGAAGATTCTTGATCCTACTCTCAGAAAGAGAGCCGGCATCGCAAGAAAGAACGGATAATATATTGCTGCATGGCATAAATCATAAGGCTTGTTCCGGCTGTTGCTGATACTGCAGCCGGTTAAAAAACACCTCAGGTTATGTCATGATAAGTAAAATGTATAACAGGCGGCAGATTTTCTGTCGCCTGTTCTTAAATTCTATTGTATAATTGGTGAAGTTTAGTGTGTAATACCACAAATAACGGAGGTTATTATGGCCATATTTAAGGGAGCAGGAGTAGCGCTTATTACTCCATTTCATGAGGATGGATCTGTAAATTACGAGAAACTTACAGAACTTATAGAGGAACAGATCGCAGGCGGCACAGACGCCATCATAGCTTGCGGTACAACAGGTGAAGCATCAACCATGTCTGAAAAAGAGCACATGGATGTTGTTCGTTTCATCATCGATAAGGCAGCTCATCGTATTCCTGTAATTGCAGGTACAGGAAGTAATTGTACAGCAACAGCTGTGGAGCTTTCCAGACAGGCTGAGGAAGCAGGAGCTGACGGAGTTCTTCTGGTTACTCCATACTACAATAAGGCAACACAGGAGGGACTGATCAGACACTTCACAACTATCGCAGAGGCTATCAGCATTCCTTGTATCCTTTATAACATACCATCAAGAACAGGTGTTACTATCCAGCCTGAGACTATGGCTTATCTTTACAAGAACGTAAAGAACATCGCAGGTGTAAAGGACGCTACAGGAAACATAGAGATGAGCACAAAGCTCATGACTCTTGTAGATGATGATTTCGCACTTTATTCTGGAGATGATGACGAGGTGGTTCCTCTTCTTGCCCTCGGTGGTTCAGGAGTCATTTCGGTCCTTTCAAACATTGCACCTAAAGAGACCCACGATATCTGTGAGAAGTGGTTCAACGGTGATATCAAGGGATCACTTGATGCACAGCTTAAGGCATTCCCTCTTATCAAGGCTCTTTTCGCAGAGGTAAATCCTATTCCTGTAAAGGCTGCCCTTAATCTTCAGGGAAAGAATGTAGGATCTCTTCGACTTCCTCTTACAGAGGCAAGTGACAAAACAAAGGCTCTTCTGAAGGAGGAGATGACAAAGTTCGGAGTTCTCTGATCAGGATCTAAAAAGTTGATTTCAGCAGTGGTCTGCCTGATCAAAATGAAAGTGAGGTTGTTATGATAAAAGTTTTATTATTCGGTGCTATGGGCGTAATGTGCAGGAACGTTGCAAACTGTGCCAAAGCCATGGATGATATAGAGATAGTTGCAGGTATCGACAGAGAAGATCACCTTGATGACCCTGCTTTCGGATTCCCTGTATACGACAGCTTTGATAAGGTAAAGGAAAACTTTGATGTCATCATCGATTTCTCAGTTGCTCCTGCCATTGATAAACTTTTGGATTATGTTGAAAAAACAGGTGCAGCCTGTGTTCAGTGTACAACAGGTCTCAGTGACGCTCAGCTTGAAAGAGTAAAGGAGATTTCAAAGAAGGCTCCGGTTCTCAGAAGTGCCAACATGTCCATAGGTGTGAACCTTCTTTTGGAGCTGGTAAAGACAGCCGCACAGAAGCTTTACGAGAGAGGCTTTGATATCGACATCGTGGAGCAGCACCACAGAAGGAAGCAGGATGCTCCCTCCGGAACAGCTGTTGCTATTGCAGACGCTGTAAATGAGGCTCTGGACCATAAGCTTAATTACGTTTATGACCGTTCAGACCGCCGAGAGCAAAGACCTCATGACGAGATCGGTATCAGTGCCGTAAGAGGCGGAACCATCGCCGGAGTTCATGACATCATTTTCGCAGGAGAAGACGAGGTCATCACATTTAACCATACAGCTTATTCAAGAAACATTTTTGCAAACGGAGCCCTGAATGCCGCAAAGTTCCTTAAGGGCAAGTCAGCAGGACTCTATTCAATGCAGGATGCTCTCGCATAATAGTGACTTTTTAGCAGAATCCCATCAGGATTCTGCTTTTTCATGTACATATTGCCGAGCATGGCAAAATCATTCGACAGCAGAATAAAAATGTTATATATTTCTAATTGCTGTGGTCTGAGAGCTTCAGTCAAAGGATAGGATTTAAGCTTCGGCACACAGATAAAAGAATAAGTTCACACAAGCTTTATTTAAAGGAGATCAAGATGGCAGAACATAATCGTTACACCAGCCCACTGACAGGACGTTATGCTTCAGAGGAGATGCAGTACATCTTTTCACAGGACAATAAGTTCCGTACATGGAGAAAGCTTTGGATAGCCCTTGCAGAAACAGAGCATGAGCTTGGACTCAATATCACTAAGGAGCAGATAGAAGAGTTAAAGGCCCATCAGGATGAAATCAACTATGAAGTTGCAGAGGCACGTGAAAAGGAAGTTCGTCATGATGTTATGAGCCATGTCTATGCTTATGGCGTTCAGTGTCCTAATGCAAAGGGCATCATTCACCTTGGTGCAACGTCATGCTATGTTGGTGATAACACAGATATAATCATCATGCGTCAGGGCCTCGAGCTTGTCAGAAAGAAGCTCATTAACTGTATCAATGAGCTCAGCAAGTTCGCTCTCAAGCATAAGGATCTTCCTACTCTTGCTTATACTCATTTCCAGCCGGCACAGCCAACAACTGTCGGCAAGCGTTCTACTCTCTGGATCAACGATCTCGTTATGGATCTCCAGGATCTCGATTATGTTCTTGAATCTCTTAAATTATTAGGTTCCAAGGGTACCACAGGAACTCAGGCTTCCTTCCTTGAACTTTTCGACGGTGACCACAGTAAGTGCCGTGAGCTCGATCAGAAGATTGCAGAGAAGATGGGCTTTAAGTCCTGCTATCCTGTATCCGGACAGACCTACAGCCGTAAGGTGGATTTCCGTGTTTTAAGCATTCTCGCAGGCATTGCCCAGTCTGCCCATAAGTTCACAAACGATATACGTATGCTCCAGCACATGAAGGAAATCGAGGAGCCTTTCGAGAAGCACCAGATCGGTTCAAGTGCCATGGCTTACAAGCGTAATCCTATGCGTTCAGAGCGTATCGCATCACTTGCGGATTATGTTATGTCAGATCTTATGAATCCGATGCTTGTATCAAGCACACAGTGGTTCGAAAGAACACTTGATGACTCCGCAAACAAGCGCCTTTCTGTACCTGAGGGCTTCCTTGCCATCGACGGTATACTTGATCTCTACCTTAACGTTGTTGACGGACTTGTGGTTTATCCAAAGGTAATCAGGAAGCATCTTATGGCAGAGCTTCCGTTCATGGCAACCGAAAACATCATGATGGATGCAGTCAAGGCAGGGGGTGACCGTCAGGAGCTTCATGAGAAGATCCGTCAGCTCAGCATGGAGGCAGGAAAGACTGTAAAGGAAGAGGGCAAGGACAATAACCTCCTTGAGCTCATCGCCGCTGACCCAAGCTTCCATCTTTCACTCGAGGATCTCGAGGCAAGTATGCAGCCTGAGCGTTATGTGGGACGTTCACCAAAGCAGACAGAAGACTACATCAACGAAGTAGTAAATCCTATACTCGAGGAGAACAAGGCTCTTCTTGGTCTTACTGCCGAAATAAAGGTTTAATTGAATAGACTTATTTTAAAAAGAACTATCGGACAGAAACACCGATAGTTCTTTTTTCGCGATAAGTCTTATAAGCGCATGCCGTGCCCGAATAGACATACATTTGACAGCCAACATGGAATCCGGAAGGGGTCATCTCTTCCGGAAAGTCTGAGCTTAGAGTTTTTTTCATGTGTTGAACTTGAAAATAAGCTTTATAACCTTTATAATTTTTGATGTCTGTGTGAAATTTAACCGGGGAATCAAGGAGGTGCAGAAGTGACTTTAAAACGGATTCTTGCGATTTTAGCATTAATCTTGATAGCCATACTGCTGATTCTTCTCCTTGTTTTTGCTATTACAGGTGCAAAAAAGGAGTACATTCTTGCGGTTATGTTTTGCCTGATCGTGGTACCATCGGTAATATATGTATTTATCTGGTTCACAAATCTAACAAAAAAATAGTTTTTGATGCTTCGGTCACGAATCTCTCACGGCAGCTAGGCTGCATGATCCCGGAAACAAGATTACTTTTCAATATTGTCATTATCTGATACATCAAAAGATCAGATACTAAGGTAATCCATAGGGTTAAGAAGGATCATCATGTGTCAAAAAGGTGAGGGGCATCAGTAGTATCCTATGGATACTATCTCTTTAGGAGGATTTATATGGTTCGAGCAATCGTAGGCGCAAACTGGGGAGACGAAGGAAAGGGCAAGATCACAGATATGCTTGCTGAATCCTCAGACATCGTAGTTCGTTTTCAGGGCGGTGCCAATGCAGGTCACACCATCATCAACAACTACGGACGTTTTTCACTCCACCTTCTTCCAAGCGGTGTATTTTACGATCACACAACTTCTGTACTTGGCAACGGAGTAGCACTGGATATCGAAAAATTCTGTGCCGAGCTTAAGTCATTAGTTGATGCGGGTGTTCCAAAGCCTAAGATACTTGTTTCCAATCGTGCACAGGTCATGATGCCTTATCATGTACTTTTCGATACTCTTGAGGAAGCGAGACTTGCAGGAAAGAGCTACGGTTCCACAAAGTCAGGTATCGCTCCATTCTTCTCAGATAAATTCGCAAAGATCGGTCTTCAGGTATGTGAGCTCTTTGACGAGGAAGTACTTTGTGACAGACTTCACAAGGTAGTTGAGATTAAGAATGCTGCACTTCGTGAGCTTTATCATGCAGCCGAGCTGAATTACGATGAGCTCCTTACAGAGCTTCACAAGCAGAGAGACCTCATCGCTCCTTACGTTACAGATACTTCAAAGTTCTTAAGAGAAGCACTGAAGGCAGGAAAGACAGTTCTTCTTGAGGGTCAGCTCGGAACCATGAAGGATCCTGACCATGGTATCTATCCTATGGTCACATCAAGCTCAACACTTGCGGCCTACGGTGCTGTAGGTGCAGGTATCCCTCCTTATGAGATCAAGGATATCATCGCCGTAACAAAGGCTTACTCATCAGCTGTAGGTGCAGGAGACTTCGTTTCAGAGCTTTTCGGTGATGAAGCAGAAGAGCTCAGAAGAAGAGGCGGCGATAAGGGTGAGTATGGTGCGACAACAGGGCGTCCTAGAAGAGTAGGCTGGTACGATGCAGTTGCTTCCAGGTACGGCTGTCAGCTTCAGGGTGCTACACAGGCAGTACTCACAGTACTCGATGTACTCGGTTACCTTAAGGAGCTTAAGGTTTGCACAGGCTATGAAATCGATGGTAAAGTAACTAAAGATTTCCCTGTTACACCGCTTCTTAACAAGGCAAAGCCTGTTTATGAGACCCTTCCGGGATGGAACTGCGATATCCGCGGTATCAAGAACTATGATGAGCTCCCTAATGAGTGTAAGGACTACATCGACTTCATCGAGAAGCAGATCGAGACTCCTATCACCATGGTTTCAAACGGTCCTGAAAGACATGAGATCCTCAAGCGTACACCTAAGATCTGATATTTATCACAGTGATTTCATTAAAGATATAAGCTCTTTAAATTCACCTTAGATCTTAAATCGGGCTTTTCAATTGCATTTTATTCAAGGCGGGTCGGAACATATCCGGTCCGCTTTTTTACGGCTATAAACATTTTCCCATAATCCATTCAAACTACAAAATGCTTCTAATAGAATATTCCAATATAACTTTGTTAAGAATTCTACTACATTCTTTTGACATATAATTAACGAAACTGTATAATATGTTAGATGCTAAGAGAGGAAATTAATTCCATCTTATTTTCATAAATCATCAGCTAATAAAAAGATTTATAATATAGAGGTTTTTATATGGCAAAAAAAGAGATTTCTCAGGCTGTTATACAGCGACTCCCAAGATACTATCGATATCTTGAGGATCTTATGGATCAGGGTATCGAACGTATTTCCTCAAGTGAGCTCAGTAAGAGAATGAAGCTCACTGCTTCACAGATCAGACAGGACCTTAACAATTTCGGAGGTTTCGGCCAGCAGGGATACGGCTATAACATTAAAAATCTCCATGACGAGATTGCCAAGATCCTTAACATTGACAACGAACACGAGATGATCATAGTCGGTGCAGGACATCTCGGACAGGCTCTTGCAAATTACACAAATTTCCGTAAAAGAGGCTTTATCGTAAAGGCCATCTTCGACAAGGATCCAAGCATCATCGGAAAGAAAGTGGGAGAGATCGAGATCCAGTCCATGGAAAATATGGATGACGTCATCAGGTCATCAAACATCAAGATGGCAGCTGTATGCATCCCTAAGAACGCAGCTATCAAGGTTGTGGAACAGCTTATCAACGACGGTATCGTAGGTATCTGGAACTTCGCTCATGTAGATCTTGAGGTTCCCGAGAACATCGTTATAGAAAACGTACATCTTTCCGAATCGCTTATGCGTCTCAGCTACCGTATGGGTGAGTCTCTCAATGCTGAATAAGAGGTACTCATGATTATCGGTATAGGTACTGACCTTTTGGAGATTAAGCGTATAGCAACTACAAGAAAAAACCATACTGCAGAACGCATTTTTACCGAAGAAGAACTCCGGCAGGCATCCGATAAAGACTCGATGCTTGCCGGTGATTTTGCATGTAAGGAATGTGTGGTCAAATGCTTCGGCACCGGCTTCTCTTCAGGCATACGCCCGGCGGATATCGAAATTCTGCGAAACGAAAACGGAAAGCCTTACGTTGTACTGTATGGGAAAGCACTGGAAAAGTATGAAGAACTGGGCGGTAAAAGCCTCCATGTTTCCATAACCGATACCAAAGATCTGGTTTCAGCTGTGGCAGTGATGGAAGGATAGAGCTTATAAGATTCTGTACTCATATATTACACCTGGTTTTTCTCGCATAAATTCTGACTTAAAGCTCCAAATCTGATAGGCTCATTACATTTCGGAGGAAAGGAACCTTAATAAGGTCCACGAAAATGAAAGGATACATACATGACTATCCAAACTGATGCATCCCCTTACATCAATTCAATACCTTCACGTCTTCCCGACAGCAATAAGGGAACCTATGGCAAGGTTCTTGTTCTTGCCGGCTGTAAAGGCATGAGCGGTGCAGCTTATCTTTCCGCACTGGCCGCTTATCGTACAGGTGCCGGTCTCGTTAAGTTCCTGACCCATGAAGACAACAGATGCATACTCCAGACACTTCTCCCGGAGGCTGTATACGAAGGCTATGATGAGAAGACTTCAGTAGCTGAGATCACTGAAAGAAATGTTTCCTGGGCGGATGTTATAGTTGCAGGTCCCGGGCTTGGAACCTCTGAACTAAGTACGGAAGTACTAAGAGAGACATTAAAATCAGTCAAAGCTTTATGGCACGATGATGAAATAATCGGAAAGAAAGCACCACTCCTTATTCTTGATGCAGACGGTCTCAATATTCTCAGTAAAACACCTTCTATAGTAGAATGTCTTACCGAAATATCAGATAAAATCCCAGTCATAGTCACACCTCACCCGATGGAAATGAGCAGATTATCCGGTAAAACAGTAGAAGAAATACTGAAAAAAGCGGATACGGCAGCTTCGGAATTTTCCGAAAATCACCATCTGATAACCATAATGAAGGGAAGCGAGACCATAATCTCGGATAGAACAGGAGAGAAGCTCTTTAAAAACTCTGTGAAGAGCCCGGCTCTTAGTAAGGGCGGTTCCGGTGATGTACTGAGCGGTGCCATCGCAGGCATATACACCCTGCTAAGGGCAGATGCAAAAAATGCTCTCAGTAATGACGAAGCTAAATTACTGAATGCAAAGAACCTTCATGATTTATCCTATGATGCTGCCGTACTTTCAGTCATCATCCATGGAGAAGCGGGCCGGTATGCCGTAAAACAATACGGCACAAACGGAGTTCTGGCGAGAGACACAGCAAATTCACTTGGATTTATCATTGATCATATAATGATATAAGTGTCATAAG
>DFGZ01000035.1 GCA_002371295.1 Oribacterium sp. UBA3737
TACAAAAATATTGTTAAAACTTTGTCGCTTTCTACAAAAATGTAATATGGAGATGCGAAAAATTCATGGCTTTGGGATATTGTATACAATGAACGGAAGAAATATCTGTCATAACCGGCCTGATTGGATTGGTTCTATTTACGGATCCATGCTGCACAATCGGGCAGGGAAGATGCAGCTGCTCCATGAGCCGGGCTGTCAGGTACGTGTTCTGTCAGGCACGACATGCGCTGACAGCCGGCCTTATAACTAATAAAAAACTGCACGGCATTTACGCCGTGCAGTCTGTCAGTATATAATTCCGTTTTCCCGGGTGTTATTCTACGGTTACGGATTTTGCAAGGTTTCTTGGCTTGTCAACGTCGAGACCCTTGGCAACACTCACATAGTAAGCGAGAAGCTGTAAAGGTATCACTGCAAGTGAAGTTGAGAAGAACGGATTTGTGGTAGGTACATAGACTGTAAAGTCTGCTGTGTCCTCAATGTTGTAATTTCCATAGGTGGTAAGTCCCATGAGATATCCGCCTCTGGACTTGACCTCTACCATGTTTGAAACCGTCTTTTCAAAAAGCTCAGGCTGAGTGAGGATTCCCACGATGAGCACGCCCTTGTCGATAAGGGAAATGGTTCCGTGCTTCAGCTCTCCTGCCGCATAGGCTTCTGAGTGGATGTAGCTTATCTCCTTAAGCTTCAGTGAACCCTCAAGACCGATGGCGTAGTCAACTCCTCTTCCTATAAAGAATACATCCTGAGTGTTGGCCTGCTTTGATGCGAACCACTGGATACGCTCCTTATCCTTAAGTATGGATTCGATCTTCTCAGGAAGTGCCTGAAGATCATTGATGAGATCGCTGTATGTTGTCTCGTCGATCTCTCCTCTTACCTTTGCGAATTCCATGGCAAGGGCATAACCTGCGATAAGCTGTGTTGAGTAAGCCTTGGTTGTGGCTACTGCGATCTCAGGACCTGCCAGAGTATAGAATACATTATCGGCTTCACGAGCGATGGACGAACCGATGACATTGACGATACCCAGAGTCTTTAAGCCTCTCTCCTTTGCCTCCCGGAGTGCCGCAAGTGAATCTGCAGTCTCACCGGACTGACTGATGATTATGACGAGACCCTTCGGATCAAGGATAGGATTACGGTAACGGAACTCTGATGCGAGCTCTACGCGAACCGGAATTCTCGCAAGACCTTCAAGCACATACTGGCAAACAACTCCCACATGGTAAGCCGAACCGCAGGCTACTATATAGATCTGGCTAATGTTTTTGATCTCTTCTTCACTGAGACCCACACCGCTGAGATCGAGCTTTCCGTCCTTGAGAACAGAGTTGATGGTATCACGGACTGCCTTGGGCTGCTCGTGGATCTCCTTCATCATGAAATGCTCGTAGCCATCCTTCTCTGCTGCCTGGGCATCCATCTTGATCTCAACAAGCTCCTTTGTCACAGGCTCCTGATCAAGTGAAAAGAACTCGGCATTACCGGAAGTGAGCTTTGCGATTTCCTGATTGTCGATATAGTAAACGTTCTTGCAGTATTTAAGGATGGCAGGAACGTCAGATGCGATATAAGTACATCCGTCCTGAATGCCGATGATCATAGGGGCATCCTTACGTGCAACATATATCTCTCCCGGACAGTCCGTGAACATGAATTCAAGGGCGTAGGAGCCACGTATGCGGACAAGGGCACGGGAAATGGCATCGACAGGTCCCTGACCGTACTTCTGGTAGTAGTAATCAACAAGGTTTACGGCTACCTCTGTATCTGTTTCGGTATAGAATACATAGCCATTCCTCAGGAGCTTGTCCTTTATCTCCTGAAAGTTCTCAATGATACCGTTGTGAACTGCAACAACCTGATGATGGAAGCTCATGTGAGGATGAGCATTCTGCTCGCTTGGCTCACCATGGGTAGCCCATCTGGTATGACCTATACCGCAGTCACCAGTAAGTGCTCTTCCGTCATCGGTCTTCTCAGAAAGATTTTTGAGGCGTCCCTTGGCTTTTACAACTTTTATTTCTGATTTATCGTTTCTTACGGCGATTCCCGCTGAGTCATATCCTCTGTACTCGAGCTTGCTGAGTCCGTCTAAAAGGATGGGTGCCGCCTGCTTATTTCCTACAAAACCTACAATTCCACACATAATAAAAAATCTCCTCTCTCATTGAACAAAAACAATATGTGAAGAGGATGCTGTAATAATCTTCAGCAACACATCAAAACCGATATAGCAGATCTTTCCATGACCTATGTGCCTGAATCCTGAAAGGAATCTGCAAGACAGAGGATTCCCAAAAACAGGTCAGGTTTTAACGTAACAAAAGAAAGAGGCTGCTACACCGTCTCTTCTACACATATATGAAATGTCAGTGAGTGAGAAAATTTCTGTTACGGTTTTGATTCCGCTTTTTCTTTTTTCTCTTTCGATTCACAATTCCGTGACAGCATCCGCCGAGTCTTTCGATAACTGTCATCCTCGTCGACCAATTACGGTCCTGGCGCTAACGAGAGACCTTTCCTCCATATATGAAGTCTCTCGTTTGGAGGTACTATAACATAAAATGCATTATAGGGCAAGTTGTGGGGATTTTGTGCACTTCCGGTGTGGAGGTGATGTTGCTCTACGGGTGATATGGAGCGGGAACTTAGGCGTTTGCACATTTCTTGAAATGAAAACATGCAAAATATGCGTGCTCTATGAATGATAGATGTGCATAAAATACATTTAATGCTGGACTAAAACATGCAAAAATTGCATACTATATGTTAGAGAGGAATGCAAAGATGAATGAACTAAAAATCCGCAGAATTGAAAAAAAACTGACTCAGCAGGAAGCTTCCAGAAGAATGGGAGTTTCATTACGATCTTACGTCATGTATGAGAATGACCCAAACAAAGAAGGTACTCCCAAATACAGATTTCTCATTCAGGAACTGGAAAAGATAAACGTGGTCGATGAAAACCATGGGATAGTAGGTATTGAGGAAATCAAAGAAAAGTGTGCAGAAATATTTGCAGCGTATAAGGTTGATTTCTGTTACCTCTTTGGCTCTTATGCAAAAGGGAAGGCTAGGGAAGAAAGCGATGTTGATCTTCTGATATCGACAGAAACTACGGGTCTTCGCTTCTTTGAATTGACAGAACGACTCAGAGAGGAATTACATAAGAAAGTTGATCTTCTGGATATGAAGCAGCTTCTGAACAATGAAGAACTGCTGAGGGAAGTTATGAAGTATGGTATAAAGATTTATGGATAACATGAAAAATGACAGTTATTTCTTGGATAAGATTCAATCTGACCTGAAATTCATAGTGAAACATATGGCGGATGTTGACTCTTACGAATTTGCTCACAATGAACTCCTTCAGGATTCCATGATGTTCCGTTTGATTCAGATATCAGAGAATGCCAAAAGGCTGAGCGACAGCTATAAAGGTCAACACTCTTCTATTCCATGGACTGCTGTATACGGTCTCAGGAATAGAATTGTTCATGATTATGGTAATGTTGACCTCAGTGTCGTTTACGATACCCTGAAGTATGATATTCCGGAGCTTAGTAAGCTGATGATGGAACCGATATAGAAGTGAAATACGAATATACTTAAAAAATAAGCCTCATTTGCAAATTAAATCAATGATTTAATTTGCAAATTTTAATTTATCTCTTGCAATTTAAAAAATAAATGGTAAAATAGAAAATGTAAAGAGGAGATGGGAATAAGAAAGAACAGAAAACAGTTCGCTTCTCTTTAGGATGTGATCCGACCTAGATCACATTCGGCAAACCCGGAGAAATCCGGCGACGCAAAGCTA
>DFGZ01000184.1 GCA_002371295.1 Oribacterium sp. UBA3737
ATAAACAGAAAGACGCCGGATGCAATGAGGGCAGCGAAAAGAAGCCATCCAAAGGGGATTTTCAGGAGTTCGTTCATGAACAGTACCGTAGTTATCATTATGAAAAGAGAGGCTATGCTCTGGAGGTTTCCCAGAAGCCGGATCTTCTTTTGAAACCAGGGGTATTCTGTTTCGTGAATGAGGATTCCGTCATGGATGCCTGATATGGTGTCCGACAGGGCAGTGCTTATGCTCCGGGGATAGAGACCGTATTCATGGTTTGAGAATCCGCCGGCCTCACAAAGGGGATGGATGCTCTTATAGATATGCTCTTCATCCCGTTCCTCAGTTAAGGGAAGGGCCAGCAGAATGTGGACTGAGACAGCGCCATCGGGCTCCTCGGTTTCTATAAAAAGAAGAGGATCGAAAGTGACATCGGCTATGTGAAATATGGAATAAAGCTGTTCCTTTAATTCCATGAAGCTCTCCGGAAGACTAAGGGTCTGATCCAGTATTCTGCCTTCTGACCTGTCCACGGTCCTGAACTCCGTTGTGAAAAATAAGGCTGTCCGGTTCTTTTCATGAAAGTCTTTGAGCTTTGCTATCCAGAGAGATTCTGTATTAAGAGAATCGGAGAGGGTTTTCAGTTCGATATATGAACCGTCATCGGCGAAATAACGTATCCTGTTTTTGGGCTCACGAAGTC
This sequence comes from Oribacterium sp. UBA3737, assembly GCA_002371295.1. The sequence goes on from DFGZ01000184.1 coordinate 686, forward strand.
CGGAAAGAGACATGAGACTGTGGACAGGCCGCGTATCAAGATCAAAATTCCAATTGTAATTTTTCATAACAGTGATTGTTGAATATAAATGATGTTAGTGTCAAAAGTCGATATATAATTGTTTCGCGTTTTGTCCTCTGAATAATTATATATTTGCAGGTAATAAGGAGCAAGGGCGCTTTGGTGTATCCAGGGCGCCCTTTTGGCATATATTAATGTTTTCTCATTGAATGGGGATATTGTGGAAATAATTGTCTAAAAGCACTATATAAAATATATTGCCGCACAAAAGGTATGTGCAAAATGTTGTACAATAAATATGTTCGCGATATAATTTTATTAGTTTTAATAAGTTGGTGTCATGGACACATAAAGGAGGGGAATCCATGAAAAAGAAAGTATTAGCTATGTTCCTTGCAGCCGGAATGGCAGCAAGTCTTGTTGCCTGTGGTGGTTCTTCCACAACTGATGGGGGCGGGACTTCGGAGAAGACCGAGTCTCAGGCTTCTGATAAATCAGGAGACAGCGGTGAGAAATCAAAGATCCGTGTATGTGTTGCATATTCGGGAAATCTGGGAGACAAGTCCTACAATGATTCCTGTAATGAGGGATCACAGAAGGCAGTTGCTGATTTTGGTATAGAGCTTAAGAATCTTGAAGGAACCACACCTGATGAGTGGAAGGCAAATCTTCTTTCGGCATGTGAAGATGGCTATGATCTTGTTATCTGTTCTTCTTCGAACTTCCAGGAGTATCTTGAAGAGTATGCGCCGGCATATCCGGATGTAAAGTTCGCCATCATCGATACAACCGTTGATGCTCCGAATGTTCAGTCCATAAGCTTCGCCCAGAATCAGGGATCATTCCTTGCAGGAGCTGCTGCTGCGATGTTCACCGAGAAGACAGATATAGACGGAGTCAACGGTGACGCCATCATCGGATGGGTAGGCGGAATGGATATTCCTGTACTCCATGATTTCTATGTAGGATACGAGCAGGGTGCCAAGTATATCAACCCTGACATCCAGATCCTTCAGGCCTTTGCAGGAACATGGAACGATCCGTTAAAGGGTAAGGAGCTTACACTTGCTCAGTACGAGCAGGGCGCGGACATCGTTATGAACGTTGCATCAGGTACAGGTTCAGGTATTCTGGAAGCTGCTGCTGACGCAGGAAAATATGCCATCGGTGTTGACCTTAACCAGGATAATGATCAGCCGGGTCATGTTCTCACTTCCATGGTTAAGAGAGTTGATACAGCATGCTACCTTACAATCAAGTCTGTTGTAGAGGGTACATTCCAGGGTGGAAGCGTATCTTATCTCACAGTTGCCGATGGCGGTGTAAGCCTTACAGATTTTGCTGTTATCAAGGAAGCTCTTGGAGACAAGTTCCCACAGGATATAGTTGACAAGATTGCAGAACTTGAAAAGAAGATAGTTTCCGGTGAGATCGTAGTTGAGAACTATGAGGGATTCGGACCTTCTGCAAAATAAATACCTGGGATGAATTCCCTGGATATTCCGGTTGAATAAGAGCTCTTCGACCAGAGTGTTGTGCAATTGCAAAACGCCGTGGAAAGAAGAGCTTTTTCTGTGATTTTGGCACCTGCCCCGGCCCGGTGAAAAGATGCTATGAAAAGCCGCATTTAAGGAGTCTTTGGGGATTACAGGAAAACAATTTAGAACACTAAAGAAAGCGGGTGAAAAATTGGACAGCGAATACATCGTAAGCATGGAAGGCATAAAAAAGACTTTTGGAAGCGTTCAGGCTGTCAAAAATGGTGAGTTCAATTTGAAAAAAGGAGAGATACATTCACTTATAGGAGAAAATGGTGCGGGAAAATCCACCATGATGAAGCTTTTGTACGGAATGTATCCCTTTGATGCGGGAACTGTGACCATCGGAGGAAAACAATACCAAAGCATTACGCCAAAAACAGCCATTGAGGCCGGTATCGGAATGGTCCATCAGGAATTCATGCTGGTAAAAGAGCTGACTGTTCTTGAGAATATCATCCTGGGATTTGAGCCCAGGAAAGGTCTGACCATAGATTTTGCCACTGCAAGAAAAACCGTACAGAAGTACATAGATCAGTACAACATGGATATTCAGCTGGACAAGAAGATAGCCCAGATATCTGTAGGTGAGGCCCAGAGGGTTGAGATCATTAAGATACTGACCAGAGGTGCCGGCATCATCATTCTGGATGAGCCTACTGCGGTACTGACCCCTCAGGAGGCAAAACGTCTCTTCGAAATCCTCAATAACCTGAGAGAAGACGGTAAATCCATCGTCTTTATTTCCCATAAGCTGAATGAGATCATGGAAATAAGTGACAGGGTATCGGTCATGAGACAGGGTACCTATATGGGAACAGTGCTTAAGTCTGAGACCAATGAAAACGAACTTGCACGCATGATGATAGGGCGTGACGTTTTCCTGAATATCGAGAAGAAAAAGTCTGAAATAGGAGAACCGGTCCTCCAGGTCGAGGATCTCTGGACTTCGGGAGAAAAGGAGATAAGTAAGATAAGAGGTCTTTCCTTTGATGTAAGAGCCGGAGAAATCGTCGGAGTTGCAGGTATCGACGGAAATGGTCAGAGTGAGCTGATAGAAGCAATAACCGGACTCCGGAAGGTGGAAAAGGGAAAGGTCATACTGGACGGGAAAGACATTACCAATCTGTCAGTTAAGAAGATAAGAGAAGCAGGCCTGACCCATGTTCCGGAAGACAGAAATACAAGAGGACTGAACCGTCAGTTCTCCATAGGCGAGAATCTTATAGAGGTGACTCTGGACAAGGAACCCTTCTCGAAGAACGGTTTCCTGAAAAAGGATGCGATCAAAAAGTTCGCTGAAGAGCTTATAGAGAAATTCGACATAAGACCTGCCAAGGCAGAGCTTCCTACTTCATTTCTGTCAGGCGGAAATGCCCAGAAGGTGGTGGTTGCGAGGGAAGTTACTCTCGGAGGAAAGCTTCTTGTGGCATCACAGCCCACAAGAGGTGTGGATATCGGAGCCATAGAGTCCATCCGCAGCATTTTACAGGATGTTAAGGAAAAGGGACTGGGAGTTTTGCTCGTATCCGCTGAACTTGAAGAGATCATGTCTCTTTCTGACAGAATTATAGTTATGCACAACGGAAAAATCACCGGACGCCTGAATGCAGAGGATGCTGATGAAGAACAGCTCGGTATGCTGATGATGAGCGGCAGGGAAGAAGGAGGAGAGGTATGAACGAGAAGCAAAAGGCTGCTTTAAATATCCTCTTATCGATGGTACTGGCGCTGGGAGCCGGTGCGATTGTGGTGGTACTGCAGGGAGAAAGTCCTGTGGAAGCTTATACCGCTCTTGTAAGGGGCGCATTTAACGGAAAACTGAAATTCGGTACAACTCTGGCAGGAGTCACACCGCTCTTGTTAACGTCACTTGCCTTTATCGTTGCCGCAAAGGCCGGGGCCTTTCACTGCGGAATTGAAGGCTGTGTTTTTCTGGGAGGCATCGTTGCCGCCTACATAGGAATCAACTGGACATTTCTTCCGGGACCGCTCCAGCTCATAGCCTGCTTTCTGGGGGCGATGCTGGTGGCATCCCTATGGTCCATGATTCCCGGAGTTCTGCGCATTTATTTCAATGTCTCTGAGGTGTGCTGTACCATCCTCATGAACTCTGTGGCTCTGTACATAACCAATTACCTTGTTTCCGGAGTCATGAGTGCCGGAACCTCCCTGCCTCAGTCTGCGGAGGTGGCTCCACAGGTGAAGCTCCCTCAGTTCATGAAGCCGAGTTCCGCCAATATGGGACTTTTCATAGCCATCATAGTGACTGTGGTTATCATGATCCTTGTCTACAGGACCTCCTTCGGATTTAAGCTGAGACAGATAGGAACCAATCCTTTAAATGCCGAGTTCGCAGGAACAGATCCGAAGAAAATGTTCATATCCGCAATGATGCTTGCGGGTTGTATCGGCGGAACCGCAGGAGCTATAGAGGTACTGGGAGTTCACGGCTTCTTCCTGAACAACTTTGCAAGCGGTCTCGGTACTAACGGCATGCTGGCAGCGCTTATCTGCAAGAACAACATGTTCGTTGCCCCTCTGATCTCATTCTTCATTGCGGTTCTTAAGTCCGGTGCCATGGGAATGCAGCAGGCCACCAGTGTTCCGAAATCACTGGTTGACACTATCACCGCGGTATTTATCATTTTCGCCTGCATGAATCTCATCGGAGATATAAAGAAGAAACGCGTTCTTAAAGAAGGGAGAAGCTGAGTATGACATTTTCAAAGATATTTAATGCATCGCTTATATATTCCACCTTTCGAACTGCGACACCCATCATCTATGCAGCCTTGTGTGCGGCTATCACGCAGCAGGCGGATATCCTTAACATAGGTACAGAGGGAATCATGCTTTTCGGCGCATTTATGGCCGTTGCGGTGAGCTATCTTACGGGAAGCTGGGCACTGGGTGTTCTTGTGGCTATGGTTGGCGGACTCTGCATCGCCATGGTCATGGCGGTAAGCCATCTCAAGTTCAGATCTGACATCTGTGCCATCGGAATGGGCGTTAATATGTTCGCTGTTGCCATAACCAAATTCCTGCTTAACGCATGGCTCAAGCAGAGCGGTACCTTTGCGGATCCGAAGATCATCGCCATTCCCAAGGTACATATAAAGGCAATTGAAAAGATCAGCTTCCTGAATGATACCTTCAATGACTGGACCATCACAGAATGGTTCGTCATCCTTCTCGTTATCATTCTCTGGTTCGTGTTCTATAAGACGGTCTGGGGACTTCGCATAAGAGCCGTGGGACGTATGGCTCAGGCTGCCCAGACTGCAGGTATCAATGTCAATTCCATGAAATATCAGGCCATAGCCATTTCTGGCCTGGTAGGCGGACTTGCAGGAGCGCATCTGTCTCTCGGATATTCAGCGATGTTCGTTGAGAACATGACTAACGCAAGAGGCTTCATGGGTGTTGCAGCCATGTATTTCGGTGGAGCCCATCCTATATTTACAGCACTCGGATGCCTGTTCTTCGGGTTCACGGATTCTATAGGAGCCAGACTTCAGGCCTACGGTGTTCCCAGCCAGCTGGTTCTTCTGATGCCGTATGTTGCAACTATTGCCATCCTTGCGATCTCCATGGCTACAAAGAAGGCTATGGAAAACAAGAGGAAGAGCTCACTGATCACTGCGGCATGACCTATGGAGGTAAAGTTTTAAAGTGAACTTTCAAGCATAAATGGTGGGTCATATACAAATTCGAGCAGGCCCGATTCGTGCATGACCCATGGAGGTAAAGATGAAAAAGCAAAAAGTATTCCTGGATTGTGATCCGGGACATGATGATGCCATTAACATCATGCTGGCCCATGCCTATCCTGAGCTTGAGCTGGTTGGGATTTCCGTAGTGGCGGGAAATCAGACCATTGAGAAGACCACTGTCAATGCACTTAATGTATGCCAGTATCTGGGAATCATGGATGTGCCTGTGGCAGCAGGCTGCGGCAATGCCATGGTGAAGCCGAGAGAGATCTGCCCTGAGATTCACGGCACCACCGGTATTGACGGACCCACATTTGAACCCCTGGTTAAGAAGGCGGATCCAAGGCATGGAGTTCAGCTTATGATCGATATTCTCATGGCAGCGGAGGATCATGAGATCATGGTGGTTCCCACGGGTCCTCTGACCAATGTAGCCATGGCTCTCAGGATGGAGCCGCGTATCATTCCAAAGATCAAGCGTATCGTTCTTATGGGGGGCTCCTATCAGAACGGTAATGTCACTCCCGCGGCTGAATTCAACATCCACTGTGATCCCGAGGCCGCATACGTGGTATTTACCTCCGGTGTTCCCATCACCATGGTGGGACTGGATGTAACGAGAAAGGTTCTTTGTTACCCGGAGATCGTTGACAGGATGGCAAAGATAGACAATAAGGCATCACACCTCTTTGTGGATCTCATGAGGTTCTTCAATAAGACCCAGAAAGAGGTTTTCGGCTGGGAAGGCGGTCCCACCCATGATCCCGTTACCTGTGCATCCATCATAGATCCTGAGCTTCTGACCACCAGATTCTGTCACGTAAGTGTAGACATTAAATCGGAAGAGAGCTACGGCAGGACCAATGCGGATATTTTCGAGTTCTTCCGGAGAGGCGAGCCCAACTGCGATGTTGCTGTTGATATAAATGTCGAGCGTTTCTGGGATATCATCGAACAGGGGATCAGATACTATGGAGACAAGTGAAAAGCTGAGGAAGCTTCTTCAGGAGAACAGAGAGGAATATCTAAAGCCCCTTATGGAGCTTATAGCCATCGACACCCAGGACCTGGGTCACGGAATAGCCGGAGGGAGAGAAAAGGAGGGGCAGGAGTATTTTGCCCGGCTACTTCAGGATTTCGGTGCAGATGAGATAATCCGGGATCCCATGACGGAAGAGGCGATTCAAAAGTGCCTTAAGGAGTATCAGGAAGGAAATCCCGGTCACAATTATGAGGACAGGTACAATGTCTACGCCACCTTCAGGGGGGCAGACCCGGAAAAGACCCTTATGTTCAACGGGCACATGGACACCATGCCCCCGGGGGAGCTTTCAAAATGGAACACTCCGCCCCATGAACCCACAATTATTGACGGCAGGCTCTACGGACTCGGCTCCACAGACATGAAGTCAGGGCTCCTTGGTGGAGCCATGGCGGTGAAGCTTCTTAAGCAGGCCGGAATCGGGCTTCCCTGCAATGTAAAGATCACTTCAGTATGTGATGAAGAGGGAGGCGGAAACGGCTCCATGCAGGCCATAATGAGCGGCCAGAGAGCGGACGCCGTTGTTGTATGCGAATGCTCAAACCGTGAGCTTATAGCGGCCCATATGGGCTTTGTGTTCTTCAAGGTGGAGGTGGAAGGAAAATCCAACCATTCCGGAGAAAAGTGGGCAGGAGTATCCGCCATAGAAAAAACACTGAAGATCATCAGGGCTCTGGAGGAGCTGGAGCATGAGTGGCTCTTACGGTATAAGCATCCCCTGCTTCCGGCACCAAATCTTAACATTGGCACCATACACGGAGGAACAGCGGGGTCTACTGTAGCGGGAGATTGTTATTTTGAGACCTGCATACATTATCTTCCGGGCATCATGAGCTATCATAAGATATATGATGCTTTTACGGAGACTGTGGAGGCAGTGGCGAAATCTGACCCATGGCTACGGGATCATATGCCGAAGATAACCATGTATCAGGCCGGCGGAGCATTTCTGCAGGAGACTTCGGATCCCTTCGTTTCGGCTTTTCAGGAGGCTTACTCACTTGTTGAAGGACACGAGGCAAAGATCGTGGGCTCTCCGGGTGGCTGTGATTCCAGACTCTGGAAGAACATAGCAGGGGCAAAGGTCCTGCAGTACGGCCCCGGAAAGCTTGCTGAGTGCCATGCTGTAAATGAATATGTGCCGGTGGAGGATTATTTCCAGGCGATACTGGTATATGCGAATCTGATATTGACCTATGGTAAAGGAGAATAAAATTATGGCGAAGAAAGTAATGCTGGCAGGTGAATCATGGATGAGTTTCACTACACATGTGAAGGGATTCGATACATTTCATACATCAGTATATGAGACCGGAAAGGAGTGGCTGGAAAAGGCCATAAAGGCCGCCGGATACGAGTTCGTGTTCATTCCGAACCACGAGGCCATGGACGGTTTTCCATTTACTCTTTCGGAGCTCAAGGAGTATTCCTGTATCATTCTGTCGGATATCGGCGCCAATACACTGCTTTTGCCGACGGAGACCTTTAACAGGAGCGTGAAGAAGCCTAACCGCTGTAATTTACTGAGGGATTATGTTCTGGATGGCGGAGCTCTTCTGATGGTAGGCGGCTACATGACCTTTTCGGGAATAGACGGAAAGGGAAAGTGGCATGATACCGCTGTTCAGGAGGTTCTTCCTGTAGAAGTAAGTACCTTGGATGACAGAATGGAGCATTGTGAAGGAGTGACCCCGGAGATACTTATAAAGGATCACCCTGTGTTTAAGGGTGTCTCCGATAAATGGCCACAGGTTCTCGGCTACAATAAGACAGTGGCAAAGCCGGAAGCTGAGGTCCTTGCAACCGTCTGCGGCGATCCGTTTATAGCCTTCGGAAAGTACGGAAAGGGAAAATCCGGTGTGTTCACCACAGACTGTGCACCTCACTGGGCACCGCCTGAGTTCTGTAACTGGGAGTCTTACAATCAGTTGTTTGCAAACATAATAGCTTATCTTGAAGCATAAGGATGAAATTCTGATGAATAAATGGGATGAAGCTGATAAGCTTCTTACAGATCTTTTAAACATAAAAAGTGTAAATGGAAGAGATGATGAGGGGCAGGTGGCACTGTTCCTCAAATCTTATTTTGATAGCTTCGGTATTTCTTCGGAAATTCAGAGGATAGATGAAAAGCACAGTAATTTTGTGGCTCACATTTCCGGAAAGGATCATTCGAGACATATCCTTATGAACGGGCATATGGATACGGTGCCCTACGGAGACATTGAAAAGTGGAATACGGATCCCGGAGCAGCAGTCATGGACAGTGAGGGCCGGGTTTTTGCAAGAGGGGCCAGCGATATGAAGAGCGGTCTCGCTATGCTCAGCTACGCCATAACCCATGTTGCGGAAAAGGGAACTCCTGCCTTTGACATCACCTTTGCAGCCACCTGTGATGAGGAAAAGGGGGGACTTGGTGCCAATGTCTTTTCCGGAAGTGAATTGCTTCCGAATGTAACCGAGATTCTTATAGGAGAGCCGACATATCTAAATCTGGGAATTGCCCAGAAGGGCTGTTTATGGCTTGAGTTATCCTTTGAAGGAATTACAGGACACGGAGCATATCCTGAAAAGGGATTAAATGCCATTGAGGAAGGCATGCGGGTGGCAGAGTTCCTGAAGGAGGCCGTTCAGAAGGAGGCTAACTCTGTGCTTGGCCACGCTACCGCTCAGGTAACAAAAATAGAAGGGGGAGTAGCCCCCAATATGACACCTGACAGATGTGTGCTCCTTATGGATATAAGGATGGTTCCGGGGCAGACGAAGGAAATGGTTTTGAACTGTCTTGATGAAATCCTTAAGGATAAGAAAAAAACCGATCCGAGACTTATATGTCATGCTGAGGTGAAAAATGAGAGAGTTTCGGTGGAGATCGGAAGGGATGCGAAACTTACCGAAGACCTGAAACATATACTGGAAAGACATGGGGAAAAGCCTCGGTATACGGGAATCAGCTATTTCACAGATGGTTCTGCCATTTTGAAGGCACTGCCGGATGCGGGGGTTCTGCTCTTTGGGCCCGGGGACCCTGAGCTTTGCCATAAGGCCAATGAATACGTGGAGCTTGAGAAGTATCATAAAGCCATCGAGGTAGTGATGGAATTTTTGAAATTTGAAGGATGATAGCGGGCCAAATGCAAATCCGAGAAAACTCGATTTGCACTTGACCCTTGGAGATAATAATGGAAACTAAAGTATTGAATTTTGGGTCTCTTAATCTCGATTATGTATATTCAGTGGATCATTTCGTACAGGAGGGAGAGAGTCTTTCTTCTCTTGAAAGGAATACCTTCTGCGGAGGCAAGGGACTTAACCAGTCTGTGGCTCTTGCAAAGGCTGGATGCAATGTATTTCATGCGGGAGCTGTGGGAAAATCCGACAGCGGCATACTTCTCGATATGCTGGACAGTACAGGAGTGAACAGGGATTTTATCAGATTTAAAGACGGTCCCACAGGACACGCCATCATACAGAAGAATAAAGCGGGAAACAACTGCATACTTCTTTTCGGTGGTGCAAATCAGGAAATCCTTAGATCGGATATCGATGAGACATTTAAGGCTTTCGGAAAGGGAGATTATCTGATTCTTCAGAATGAGATAAATGAGCTTTCCTATATCATTGAAAAAGGACGCGATGCGGGAATGGAGATCGTGTTGAATCCTTCTCCCATGAACGAAAAGATAGAGACATTGCCCCTTGATATGGTGGATTACTTTATGCTGAATGAAGTGGAGGCAGCAGCCATTACCGGAGTGGAGGCAAAGGATTCCGATGGGCTTATTTCGGGCTTGAGAGAGATATTCCCGAAGGCGCATGTTGTGCTGACGCTCGGTGAAAGAGGCTCGGTATATGCATTTGAGGATACGGTCATAAAGCAGGGTATATTTAAGGTGCCCGTAGTTGATACAACCGCAGCAGGAGATACCTTCACAGGATTCTTCATAGGCTCACTGATCCGGGGAGAAGAACCCGAAAAGGCACTGGAAACAGCTGCCAAAGCATCGGCCATAGCGGTTTCAAGACCCGGAGCCGCGCCGTCTATTCCGGAGCTTTCGGAAGTGACTGACAGAGCTAAGACAACTTAAAGAGATGTGGCGAGTGCTTCACAGATCTTAAGCTAATCGTGATAGAAGAACGGTAGATGAAATGGCGGGTGCTTCATGGATTCGAGGTTCTTTTTTTTGTGTTTTCAGTTTTGATTCAGCCTAAGCTGCTATAGTGACTGGCAACAGAAAAGCGGCGGATGGTGGTTCGCCATAAAAAATACCCCATAGTTATATGATGCAGCAGCACCTTGCACACGAACGTGTGCGGTGGCGCTATCGGTGAGTGGCAAATACTTTTGACACTCACGTCATATGCATGAAATGTATGGCGAGGAGGAATCATGATTAAAAGAAGACAAATATTGGCACTTATAGCCGGAATGACTGTCTCACTTACAGCCTGCGGAGGTACATCAGTACCTGAAATCCTTGAGAGCGCCAAAGAGGTGGTCACAGTGGATGCGGCAGAGAATTCTGCTTCGACAGAAAATGAGGAATCATCAGGCAATCAGACATCATCAGGAAGTAAAACTTCAGAGACAGCGGTCACAAAGCTCTCAAAAATCGACAACACAAAGTGGCTGTATAATGAAGAGGACGATGTTTACTATCAGCTGGGAATACAGTACTGTGAGAATCCGGCAGATACAGCTTACGAGGAACTCGCTGTCATAGTACCTGCGGCATTTATGGAGGCTACCGACAACGGTGACGGAACCTTTACCTGTTCCATCAATAAAACCGGGGTTGTGAATGGTTATACTGCTGAAACAGCTCCTGTGGTATTCCCTGTGGATACTCCGGGCTACGCAGCACAGTCCCCTATGACGGAATACAAGAGTGTTTCTGATTATACCGATGCCGGTTTCATATATGTTCATGCCGGATGCCGTGGACGAGACGCAGGTGCTCCTGCCGGAGTTACGGATCTTAAAGCAGCTATCCGGTATATAAGATACAATGCCGGCAATATCGCCGGAGATATGGACAGTATCTTTACCTTTGGCATGTCCGGCGGCGGAGCCCAGTCAGCGCTGCTCGGTGTTACGGGAGATTCGGCTCTTTATGATGATTATCTTGAGGCCATAGGTGCCGTTATGGGAGTCAGCGATGCTGTGCTTGGATCTCAGGGATGGTGCCCCATAACCTCTCTTGATTCAGCCGACGAAGCCTACGAGTGGATGATGGGTACGACCAGATCAGGACTTACAGATGAGGAGCAGAGCATATCTCAGGGGCTTACAGAAGCATACGCTGCCTACATTAACGATCTTAAGCTTACGGATTCAGAGGGTGCTGTCCTCACACTGGAAGCAGGTGAAGATGGAAGATACCAGTCAGGTTCCTACTATGACTACATGGTAAGTGTCATTGAAGAGTCTCTCAACAATTTCCTTTCAGATACAACATTTCCATATGATTCTGATGCGGGCAGCCAGGGCCATCAGGCAGGAATGGGTCCTGATGGCGGATTCGGAGGTCCCGGTGGCGGTAAAGGCGGTCCCGATGGTATGAATCCTCATGGAAAAGGTGCAGGGGAAGCTTCCGGTAATGCTCAGAATGCAGGCGGAGAGGTTGACTACACAGCTATAGATGACATCTCAAGAACCGAGAGTAATTCAGGAGTTTCCATTTCGGGAACCTATGAAACAGTACAGGACTATATTGATGCCTTGAATAAAGATGTAACATGGGTTATTTATGACGAGTCTTCAAATACCGCTGCTATAACAAGTATTTCTGATTTTTCGGAAGCGGTAAAAACAGCCTCCAAGGGCATTGCAGCCTTTGATCAGCTTGACGGTGGGCAGGGAGAAAACACTCTGTTCGGTTACGGTGACGGAGAGGGAGCTCACTTTGACTCAGCATTGGCAGAAATCCTCAGTGAGATCGGATCATCCTATGCAGAAGATTTTAAAGAAGACCTTGAGAATCTGGATTCTGAGGGACATGATGCGGCCTACAGATTAAATATGTACTCACCTTTGTATTATCTCGTTTCCGGATCCGAAGGCTACGGAACTTCAAATGTCGCGAAGTTCTTCCGTATCAATACAGGTCTCTGGCAGAGTGACACTGCAGTCAATACTGAGGCAAATCTTGTATTGGCACTTCAGAATTATGGTTCAGAGGTAGATTACAGCTTTGTCTGGGGGCAGGAACATACCAAGGCGGAGCGAAGCGGAGATTCAACGGCTAACTTCATCAGCTGGGTAAATGAATGTATGGTAAATAAGTGAGTTATAGTTGGAAAGATCCTGTAGACAATATCTAATTGCGGAAAGTCAATGCATTTAGATATATTTCGGTATTTGCCGTTTTTTTGATATTATTAATTTGAATATATTGACTGATAATTAACATACCTATACACTATTGAACATATTAATAATGCACAAAAAGGAGGCAAATAAGCACATATACTACTGGCCAGCTTCTGTTAGTGGATGGCGGCTGGAGCACAATTTGATGCAGCTTTAGGAAACAAAATGCCATTTGAAACAGTTTTTTCATGCACACTTAAAGAGTTACAGAAAGCAAACAGGGCAAGAATGTTCGTCCTGTTTAAAAGTAACTGGCTCATTTTTCTCAGTGTATTCATAGGAATCCCAGCTATTACTTACGGTCAGGGAATCATGGAGGGAGATAAGGCGACGATCATATCGGGCCTTACTGTACCTTTCGTGCTAGTGCTGGTGTTTTATATTGCCATCATGATAAGTACAAAGATGGTGTTCGAAAAGAACAGGACGTCAGACAAACTGGATATCCATTACAGATTCTACGACGATGGATTTCAGATGGAAAGTCCTTTGATAAAGAATAGTGTAAGCTATGACGCACTTAACAGAATTTACGAAGACAAAGATTACTTTTTTTTAAAGCTTTCATCCTCAAAGATTCTGGTAGTTCAAAAAACTAACTGCTCACCGGAGCTTATCTCGTTCCTGAAGGAAAAAGCTGCGCTTATTAACTTCGGAGGAAAGAGAAAGTAGTGGACATATGAGCCCATAACGGGGGCATGGTCTATGGCCACTTTAAGAGGTAAATGTTTAATATCGGGGTATTATCAGTTTTGCAAAGGTAACTGCATAATACCCCGATTTTATAATTAGATGTGTCATATTATTCATGAAGTTTCATCTTAATTGAGCGCTAGAGGGAATTATGCTACTATTTAGGCATATATGGATGTAGTGGAAAGAGGTGTGTTCGCATGCTAAAGACAGTTGGACTGGGTTTACAAGATTACGAAAAGGTCATAACAGAAAATGCTTTTTACATAGATAAAACTGATTTTATATCTGAATGGTGGAACAGTAAGGATGATATCACATTAATTACCCGTCCACGTCGTTTCGGAAAAACTCTGATGCTGAGTACAGTAGAAAA
>DFGZ01000181.1 GCA_002371295.1 Oribacterium sp. UBA3737
TTCCTGAAGCTTAGCGAAAGTCTCCGTTTGACAATGCAGTTGCTGAAGTTCGGGGCTTTCCCAGGTTTCAACCAAAAGCAGATCATCAGGATAATCCGCTGAGAAATAATAATCGTATCGCTTGTTTCCAGCTTCTGATGTGGAAACAGCCCGAGTGCCCAGTACACTGAGTGCAGCATAAAAGGCCTCCCTTTTTCCGGGCTTGCAATGATAGGTTACGTTCCAAGTAAGCATATGGGTTGTTCCTTTCTGATCATTATTTGGTTTTCAAGCTCAGGAAAAAACCTGGGCTGATTGACGTTGTTTGCTGGGGATCTCCGTACGTACAAAGACATACTCCGTATCAGTGGAGCGGGACTCATCGAAGTGATAGGGCATCTATATTTAGCGTATTATTTCCACTCTTCGGCAAGCAGGAAATCGCGTATATTCCGATGCTTAATGCCATCGCGACTCATATCGAATTCATCCATAGAGACAACGTACTTGGGGTAATTATCCCGGATTCCCGCATAAGCACTGAATTCTCGCTTGATGGTCTCCGGCGATTCCAGCAAATACGCTACTTGTACATATAGTTTGTCGTTGCCACGCTGTGCGACAAAATCCACTTCCTTTTCACCGGCTTTGCCTATGGTTACTGCATAGCCGCGCCGAATCAACTCTACGCACACAATGTTTTCCAGCAGCTGGTCCATATCACGGGTGTTTCCTCCGTAGACTGCTTCACGGAGACCATGATCTACTATATAATATTTTTCATTGACAGCAAGGATCTTTTTTCCAGCAATATCTTCTCGGCTGAGTTTGAAGAACAGATACGCATCACAGCACGCTTTGATATAGTTCAGAACGGTTTCCGGCGCAACTTTGCGATTCTCACTTTTGAAATAGTTGGAAATGCTGCGGGCGCTGAATGTGTGCCCGACGTTAGCCAAAACGTAGGTGATGATGTGCTCCAACAGATCCACATCTCGGATATTGTTGCGCTTGACCACATCTTTGAGAATGACGGAGCTGTAAACATCCCGCAAATACTGGAGAGAGGCCAATCTGTCTCCATGTAGATTGGCGAGGAAGGGCATGCCTCCAAGGGTAACGAAGTTCTTAAACTCTTCGGTTATAACAAGCTGTGGATCTTCCGACCGTCTGCAGTCCAGATATTCCTCAAAAGAGAATGGATAGACAACGAATTCTACGTAGCGTCCTCCAAGATATGTAGCCAGTTCACCGGACAGCAGCTTCGCATTGGAGCCGGTGATATAAATATCACAGTTGAAATCCACCCGGGCAGAATTGACACACTTCTCCCAATCCGCAACCTCCTGTATCTCATCAAAGAACAGATAAGATTTCCCTGAAATAGCAGATATTCTTTTAGTGAGTTCCTCATACAGGGCACTGGCCGTACAGTATTTCGCATTAGCCAGAGATTCAAAGTTGAACGTGATGAACTGCGTTTCAGAGATTCCTTGCTCTCTCAGTTCATCCTTGATCAAATCGAGCATAACGGATTTACCGGATCTACGAATGCCTGTAAGCACTTTAATAAGCTCATTTCCCATAAATGGGCGAATCCTCTGCATATATCTTTCTCGTCTAATCATAACGATCACCGCCATTAGCCTATTAGTATGCTCCGATCATATCACATTTATATCTTACAATCAAGCCGTTTTGCGGAATTGTGTCAGTTATAACTTTCAAAAAGGCTCTCTTGGAGAATTCGTCACCTATACGTGCAGAACTCATTTACTTGTCTATTCCTCATTCAAGTTTTATGCTTTTTCTAGTAAACTCATTTCCGCTATCTGGCCTGCATCGTTGTGGCCTCTTAATAGAATTTTAAGAGTCTCCTAGGATTGAGAGTGGAAATCCAGTGTGGTAAGATATTCTCACATCTCATACGGGAGGGCACACTTATGGATCGCAAAGATACAAATCAACTCTTAAAGCCTGCAAAGATCGGTGCGATTCTCCTTGGTGTGGCCGTGATTATCGGAGTGCTGGTGATGCTGTTATCCTCTCCTCGGACTGTTAAAGCCGAACCAACCCCGGAGCTTACGGCAGCACCTGTTGCCTCAACGGCACCGATTCCTACTCCTGCACCTGATCTTACGGCTATCAGACTGTATGCGTATGGGCGGGAGCTGAATGCTGACGGTATCACATTATACGTCGGAGACAAGCCTGTTGAGATTTATGTCGATTTAGAACCCAAGGGCCTTATTTATCCTGTTGAGTGGTCATTCAGCAATGAGGATGCGGTTTCCCTGGAAGCCAGTGATGATGGCATGAAATGCACAGTGACAGTGCTGCAACCGAAGGGAAAAAACGAACTTAAAGTTGTATGCCATAATCTCTATACCACGATTCCTGTATATCTGTGGGAAAGGTAAAAATATAGTATCTGAAATAGAAGAGCATCAGAAAACAGCCGGAGCAGGGATAATTATCCTTAGCTCCGGCTGTTGCTATACATAATGAAACGAGAATATATTTTATTGTAGCAAGAAAGAGATAATCTGATTCTGGAACTCATGATAATGTGGTTCTTCATACCTTCGCAAGTTTCCCGAAGAT
>DFGZ01000249.1:0-152 GCA_002371295.1 Oribacterium sp. UBA3737
GCAACCGCTCTGGTCATAACCTTGCCCAGGGGCCAGAGGAAACAGTTTGCCACAAAACATCCCACGATGATGGTGTAAGCCTGTACAGCCTGCTTTGTAAACATGTTAGGTCCCGGCTGCATACCGTGAAGGATGAATGCTCCGAGAAGGAG
>DFGZ01000249.1:281-5169 GCA_002371295.1 Oribacterium sp. UBA3737
GCATTGTTTGAAGACTCTGCTGCTGCGATTCCCTCGAGAGAGCCCTTACCGAACTTTTCAGGATGCTTTGATAACTGCTTTGCCTGATTGTAGCAAAGGAACTGGGCAACGCCTCCGCCTACACCCGGCATAGCGCCGATGAAGGAAGCGATGATAGTTGAAAGTGCCGTTGCGGGAAGGATCGACTTGGCTTCTGCAAGAGTTAAGCCCTTCTTATCGATCTTATTGGCATCCTCCATCTTTCCGCCGTTTACCTTGAACTCTGCAAGCTTTCCGACAACCTGTTTAAGAGCTACAAGTGCGATCATGGCTGGAAGCATATCGATACCGAACTGAAGGATCGATACTCCGAAAGTGAATCTGGAAACACCGGTTACCGCATCAACACCGACGCAGGCAATGAGTATTCCGAAAAGACCTGACATGATACCTTTGGGAAGAGAATTTCCGGAAACACCCGCAAGAAGTGAGATTCCGAGGATAGCCATTGAGAAATACTCAACTGAGGTGAACTTTGAAACAAAAGCCGCAATAGGAGCTGCTAGTACCAGGAGTAAAAGAGCTCCGATGATGCCTCCGAAGGAGGAAGCAAAAAGAGAAGTATCAAGTGCCTGCAGAACTCTGCCCTTCTTTGCCAGAGGATATCCGTCAAAGGTTGTGGCGATAGCTGAGTTTGTACCCGGTGTGTTAAGTGTGATGGCACTGATGGAACCGCCGTACATTCCGCCTACGTAAACTGCAAGAAGTGCTATTATGGCTGTACTTGGATCCTTTATTCCGTATGTTAGCGGAAGGAAAAGGATGATTCCCAGTGTGACACTGAGCCCCGGGATACAGCCGATGACCATACCCATAAGCATTCCACCGAGAATGAACATCATATTGGTAACTGTAAATACCGCTGCAAGTGCGGAAGCAACATAATCAAAATAACCCATAACGACACCTCTTTAGATTATTCCCTTAAGTATTCCTGCAGGAAGATCAACATGGAAGACATTCTGGAAAAGGAAGTAAACTATGACTACCATAGCCAGTGTATAGATATAAATAAACGGTTTTCTTTCACCCTCATACCACTGGATGGCACAGAAGATAAGCATGCCCGCAGGTATGAAACCCAGCGCATTTGTAAGAATAACAAACACAACAAGTGCTGCGATAAGGAGAAGCTCTTTTCTTTCATTCTCCCAAACAAATTCATAGATATGCTCCTTATGGAAAACAAGGCTCTGCACAAGAAGTATGACTGAGCAGATAAGGATACCCACTAAACATATGCCCGGAATGATCCTGGGACTGGGCGCTCCGGAATCCCACATGGGAAGTCTAACCTGTGTAGGCATGATCAGAAGCATGATGATGGAGAAAAGCCCCATTACTGTACCTGCCAACAGGTTTGTTTTAATCTTAATTGTTTTTTTCATTATCTTATCCTTTTTAAAGAAAGCCCGACGCTGTCAAAATGACCACGCCGGGCATTTACAACATATTTCCTACCGAGAATGGATTACTGCTGGCCGCTGAGAAGCTTGAATGCCTCTACTGCTGCTGCACATGCATCCTCATAGTGCTGAACATCATCCTCGCCATAGTACTCTGTATCGTTAAGCATGATGCTTGCGATGAAATCCTTGTACTCGTCTGTAGCCCAAACGTCCTTTGCAACCTGAATTACTGCATCCTGCCACTCCTGTGAAGCACCCTTACGTGTTGCGATAGAACCGCCTGCAGGAAGGATTGACTTTGTATAATCCTTGGAAGCATCAAGTTCAGCAGCCTTGTCGTCACCTGCAAGTGAAGGAACAACTATATCACCCTGAGGTCCCTTGAAACCTTTGAATGCCTTGTCTGAGAATGCAAGAACAGGGATAAGGATACCTGCCTCAACATCTTCCTGTGCAGCCTGTGTTGTACCTACGAAACAGTCAACCTCACCGTCTGTAAGACCCTTCTTCTGAGCAGCACCACCATCATAAGGTACTACCATAACCTTTCCATCTTCCTGAGCAAGAAGTGAACCTAATGCAAGATGTGGATCTGAAAGAGGGTTTCCACCGGACATCTTAAGGGTGCCGGCTTTTGCCTTCTCAAGAAGACCTGCAAGTGTCTGATCAGGTGTTGTGTAAAGGATCCATGTTCTGTCATCTACTGTTGCAAGCGGAAGGATCTCACTTCTGTCGAAATCAACAACCTCTGTATTGAACTGCTTTCCGAGATCATGACGGTAAGCTACGCCATATCCGTAAACCAGAAGATCTGTTGTGCTTGGATCCTCCTGTGTGAATGCTGTTGCAGCTGCGAATCCGTCTCCGCCTGTCTGCTGTTCAACGATGAAGTTGTATTCAGGATGTGTCTTTGTAGCAACCTCAGAAAACTTTCTTGCGATGATATCAGCTGTACCGCCTACACCGTATGGGCAGATAACCTTAACTGTCTGTCCGCTTCCTGCTGCTGCCTGCTTCTCTTCTGCCTTTGTCTCAGCTGCTGCCTCAGTTTTTGCAGCCTCTGTAGCTGCTGCTTCTGTCTTTGCTGCCTCTGTTGCAGGTGCAGATGTATTTGAACTTCCGCATCCTGTAAGCGCTGCTGCTGCCATTGCTGCAGCAAGAATTCCTGCCATAAACTGTTTTCTCATAGTAACCTTCCTCCTGTGTACCTATGTTTTTTTATTATCTTGGTCTTATGACCTTTGATTTTTTTGTTTATTTGTTTCATTTCCGGATCCTTACGACCGGAGCGTTTCTTTAGCTTATGTATTCAATATAAAATCCCGTAAGCTGTTTCTGTTCAGCCTTTTCAGAACAGCAGTTTTATTCCCATTAAAAGGAGTAAAACAAATGTAACTATCATGAATGTATGCTGGCTCATCCTCTTGTAAAGTATGGAGCCTATCTTCAATCCCCCGAAAAGGAACGGTGCCGCAATCAGTGTTGTTATCACAAGCTTCATATCCCAGTAGCCGGATCTTATATCATCCAAAAGAACCAGTGTATTAAGGAATATCCATACCGTTGATATGGTTGTTCTGAACTGATTTTTTTCCGGGATGCGTTTTGTCAGATAGCTTATCAGTAAGGGTCCGCCGCTTACGAAGATGCCATGTATAACTCCTGCCACCGGAAGAAGAAGGTAATTCAGAGGCGAAAAAGCTTTTTCACTTTCTTTCTCACTTGTTCCCGACTCAATCTCTCCGGCCTCATCTTCAGCTGCCGTTGAATCTTTGTCTGATGCTTCCTTACCGTTCTTTTTTTCGGAGTCCGATCTCAGCTCCTTTATAAGCCCGTGCACCGAAACCGCTATAACGAATATCCCAAGCGCAAGATACAGCAGCTTCTCTTTCCCGAGAAGCATATCCTTTATATAGATGCCTGCCAGAATTCCGACAGCCATGATGGCTACTATCTTCCATAATTCCTTCCAGACTACGTATTTCCTGTTACCCAGGAATACATAGATCCCGCTGAACAATCCGAGGATATTCAGTACCGGCTTCGCCACCGGATATCCCACCAGCATGAGTCCGAAGGGCATGGCGAGAAGTGTTCCCGCAAACCCTGTGACTCCATGCATGATGTGGGCGAGAAAAACATCAAGAAAGAATAGAATGTAATCAGTACTTATCATGTGTATCCCTTTTCAGTTCACCTGAAGTATCAATGTTCAGCAACCCGCAATTTTCCGAATAGCTTAAACTCAGCTCTCTGCACCGTACTTCTCTGCTATCTTTTCAAAAAGCTCTCTGTACTTTGAAGCCTTTCTGTAGAATACAGGTGTAAATCCAAGCTCAGCGCCTACAACATTGATGCCCTTTCCGTAGGTGCGTCCTGTCCAAAGGTGTACCCACTCGTCATCAGGAAGATAAACCTCCCTTTCGGTCTTACCGGCCTCGTAAACCGGTGCCACAAGCACGTCTCTTCCAAGAAGATATTCGAACTGCTCTTCGTAGCAGCGTGGCTCATCATAGTGAAGGAACAGCGGTCTCTGTACCGGTATTCCCTTTTCATGATTTTCCTTTACGGCATCCTTTGTGTACTGTGACATCTCTCTGTAAATGTCTACAAGTCTTGCCATCCTTCTGATACCATCTTCATCATCATAGAACTGGTAGCAGTCGTCCGGTCTGTTGCCCTCGTGAGTTCTCATAACAGGTGTAAATGCTGCCATCTCCGCCCATCTCATGAAAACTTCCTTGGTTCTAACATTGCCGAAAAGTGATGTATATCCTCCGATATCGCTGTGGCTGAGACCATTACCCATCATTCCTGAGCCTAATGCCGCAGAAATGACTGTGCATAATCCATCATGTCTCGAGAAATCAACTGACTGATCTCCTGCCCAGAGTAGTGTGCAGTATTTCTGGCTGCCTGCTGCTCCGGCTCTCATAAAATAAACTATCTTTCCAAGGTTTCCTGTCTCTGAAACTGCTTCGTAATTACATTTAGCCCAAAGCTCAGGCCAATGATTATGCTCTACCATTGCTGACTTACCGCTGTGAAGAACGATATCGTCAGTCGGGAGATATTCTCCGAAATCAGCCATCCATCCGTCTATACCGATGTCAATGCTGTATTTCTTTATGATTCCCTTGAACCACTCGAAGGCTTCAGGGTTTGTAAGGTCCACGGCTCCGCAGTAGAACTCTCCGAAATCCACAAGATATGTGGTTCCGTCGTGTCTCTTTGCAAAATAGCCTTTTTCCTCGCCTTCTCTGAAAAGCTCACCGTCGTTTACAAGATAAGGATTTACATAACCCAGGAACTTGATCCCCTGTTCATGAAGTCCCTTTATCTTTTCCGGAAGACCCGGGTACATCTCCTTGTGGAAATGCCAGTCCCACTGAAGTCTCTTACCGAAGCTTGTGATCCTCTTTCCGCACCAGTCCTGGCAC
>DFGZ01000313.1 GCA_002371295.1 Oribacterium sp. UBA3737
AAGCTTGGCTTTTGTTCTGTCCGTTTATTCTTTACTGCGAATAAATTCGCTTACGATTTGCATCGTTTCTGAAATTCTAATTCTTAGAATCTTCAGGGTCTGTGTATTAATCGATCTTTGATTTTCAAGGTTCTTTTCGCTTGATTTAGAAGAACTGGTGTTCCGCATCTCTCAAGCGCTCAGTTATAATATCAACTACCAATCTGATTGTCAAACACTTTTGAGTATTTATTTTAATACAAAAGCAAAAGTCGGAATCAGTCATATCCCGAGTCATAAGTCATCTAAATCATTGAGGAATAAAAAAATAAAAATCAGCCCCTTAGCACATGTTAGGGGGCTGAATCATTATCTTTCCGCTGCAAGCGATCCGTTTTTATCAAATGACCTATGGTTCCGGATATAGTTCATATAAACGCCAAATAGTTTATTAATTCACTTTCTGTTTCCGAATTCCTGTACCCAATAGTAAACTCCGTTACTCTTGTATACTCCTATTCCTATATCCCTGAAATCCCCAAGTATATTCTTTCTGTGTCCGGCTGAATTCATCCATGTGTTTAAAGCATCTTTTGAAGACATCTGTCCGTAGGCTATATTCTCAGCCGCAATACTATATGAATATCCATTCTCTTTCATCAGAGCAAAGCACCTTGTTCCGTCCGGCCTTATATGGGAATAATTTTTGCTTAACTCCTCGGCTCTTTTCATTGCAACCTTTGAAAGGTCAGCGTCGAGCACAAACGCACTTTTACCTATCCCCGCTCTGTAAGCATTGACCATGGCATACACTTCACCGGAAATCTCTTCATAGCTCTTCCGGTCAGTCTCAGATTCTCCCGACATGCCAAAACCCGCAGCGGTGCCTGCCATGTAGTAGTTGTTTCCATAGCACAGGGGCAATGCCTTTCCAAATCCATTTATAAATGCATCTGCACTCATATTTGAAGTTCCGCCTGTGAAGCAGTTTATCAGAGCTCCATCGCTTCCGAACAGATACGGTACTCCGCCTATATATTTCCAGCCTGTCACCATAAGGTTTGTTGCAGGATCAATATAATAAGTCTTATTTGAGTCACTTATCCATCCGGGTTTTACGGAATATCCATCCTCGGTATAGGTCCAGTTGTTTTGTCCCAGCTGAAGCCAGGTACCGGCATATGCAGATACAGACATCACTAAACATGCTGAAATCACTGCCGCACAGGTCAAAATGCTTTTCTTCATCGTTTACCTTTCAGGGTCATATACACTTTCATTCTGCTCAAGTTCTGTCATGACCCGACATACAATTCAAACTCAGTAGTATTAATTTTCTGAAGTTTTACTCGGTTTTTAATTTTAAAGTATACTATTATGAAAGCATTTTACAAGTTAAAAAGACGGTGCCGTTTCGCAGCACCGTCAATTCTTTTCACTCTTAATATATATGTAAATATTCTTTTATATTATCTATACCATTTGAATAGAAGATTTATTTCTTCTTCTCGTTCTGCTTCTTGTCAGCATCCTGAACTGCAGGTGAAACCTTTGGCTCTTCCTTCTTTCTGTTCTTCGCAGCAAGGGCTTCTGCCTTTGCATCCTTACGGGCAATATACTGTAAAAGATTGATGCACTGGTTCGAATATCCCCACTCATTATCGTACCATGCGATCAGCTTTACGAAATTGTCATCAAGCATGATTCCTGCCTTGACATCGAAGATGCATGTCTGGAAATTTCCTCTGAGGTCTGAAGATACGATCTCATCTGTGTTGTACTCGATGATGTCCTTCATCTCATGACGTGATGCATGTTCGATAGCCTCACAGATCTCCTCATAGTTTGTCTTTGTCTTAAGCTCAGCCGTAAGATCCACTACCGATACATCATTTGTCGGTACGCGGAAACTGAGTCCCGTCATCTTTCCTTTAAGCTCAGGAATTACCATTCCTACCGCCTTTGCAGCACCTGTTGAGGAAGGAATAATGTTGTTGAATACGGAACGTCCCGTTCTCCAGTCACGGCCTCCGTTAGAGTCTACAGGCTTCTGCTTGGATGTCGATGCATGGATAGTGGACATAAGTGCACGCTCAATTCCGAACTTCTCATTGAGAACCTTTGCAAGAGGAGCAAGACAGTTTGTTGTACATGAAGCATTGGAAATGATTCTCATCGAAGGATCATAGCTTTCATTGTTAACACCAAATACGAATGTCGGGAAATCCGGATCTTTACCTGGCGCAGTAAGAATGACCTTCTTTGCGCCGCCCTTAAAGTGCTTCTCACAATCCTCAAGGCGGAGGAACTTGCCTGTTGATTCAATTATGTACTCAGCCCCTGTTGATGCCCAGTCAATGTTTGCAGGATCGTCCTCTGAAAATACATGAATCTTCTTCCCATTGATAACGAGTTCCTTATCTGTACAGCGGACTCTTCCTCTGAATCTGCCAAATACAGAATCATACTCCATCTGATAAGCCATACGTGCAAGATCCGCATTTCGTAAGTTGATGGCACATACCTCGATGTCATTGTCACGCTCTTCAAGAATCCGAAGGATAACTCTTGCGATACGACCGAAACCATTGATACCAACTTTTACTAACATAATTACTCCTCTCTGAATGGAAACATCAGCCCGTTTTTTTCTTTTTGTGATGAGCTGACGTCACATGTCAAATTCAACAAAAATCCGACATGACCTTTCGCAAAATCAACTACGTGCATTGTAGCACTATCAATTTTGCATGAAAACAAATGATATTTTTCGGACATTTATGATTATTTTTTATCATTATTTATAAATTTTTAACAAACGGATGGTGTATGTTCGACAAAGCTTGAAATTCTGCCATTTGCAGCGTTTATTGTATACAATTTAATTAAATCGACCGTGGCTTTCTCCATGTTTTTTATTGTATTTTGTATTCAAAAAAGTGCAGATAACTAAGAGCATTTTCTCTCAGTCATCTGCACTTTATTTACAAATCTATATCTTATCAGATGTTAATCTGAACGCTTCCGTACGGAGTCAGATCATTGATTTCGGACTGGATGATCGAAAAAGCCAGAAGATCCATGCCAAAAATCGAAAGAAGCAGTAAAAGAACAGCTCTGTTCTGGTTCTGTCTCCCGCTCTTCATGAAGGTCTCATCAAGCTTGGTTCCTGTGCGGTACATCCAGTAATACTTATATATGCCGCAAGTCACTATCGAAAGAATAAGGACCATAGCCGCCGATGTGTCATCTCTATGGTCTGTCACCTCATTTATATCCCTTGCAAGGCAATAGTGCCAATACAGCATGAATATTCCGCATGTTACAATAGAAAGTAAAATTGAAATAACTATGTCACGTTTGTTTACCTGCATAATATATACCCCCTCTTTTTCAGATCTCGCCTATGTCGAATTCAACACATACTAAATCTTCTACATCATCTTCTATGCTGCCCATTATCTGATAGATATGGACCTCACCCACGGGATTGTACCCCATCGATTTTATCTCGTCAATGATGCCCACAATGTCTCTGTACCTGATCTTGCTTCCTTTCTCATGCTTGCATATAGTCCTGTAATACTTATGGGCCGGGATTTTCTCGGTCTCAGCTTCAAATTCTCCGATGGGAATGTTAAAAAGCAGCGCATGTTCCTCAGGCCATACCTCATTTTTCAGATTTTCTTTTCTGACCCTGAAAACAGAATGGGCTATGCCGCCATTGTCGGCAAGAGAAGTATATATATTACCGAAGCTCTCATTCTTTACGACATAGCAAAATGAGCTGCTCCTTATTCCGATCTCGTACGGCACCTCATCTCTTACCATACTGAGAAGCTTGGCAGAATCCAACGCACTGTTGATTCTGGCGTGTATCCACATTTCTTCATTCCTGAGCCTGCGTATAGAATCCTCCAGCTCCAGAGTGGCATCTTTGATATTATGTTCTTTCATAAGTCTGGAAATGGTCTTCAGCGACATCCCCATTGTGCTGTATTCATGAATCATAACGATCATATTCAGGTCATGGTCATTATATTCACGATAATTGTTTTCTTTGTTCCTCACCGGATCGATCAGACCTTTCTTCTCGTAGAAACGAATCATGTCCTTTGAAACTCCGGTCATCTGACTGGCCTGATTAATATTCATAGCCCACATCCCCTTTATTTTGATGCCATAATACACTCTAATGTTTGTATATTGTACATCTGCAATCGGGCACAACTGAATTAGTCCGATTGTTCATTTTACCCCTCTTACATATATTTTATATTGACCTTGGAATAGTTCCAAGCTTTATTATTATATTAAGGTAAAACCCTCAAACAAATATCTATATTCTAACAAAAAGACTCATGGCTCCCCCTAAAGCCATGAGTCTTTTTTCCGATTCTCTCACCCCTATGAAAACGGGCATGAATGCAGCTCCCTGCCCGATGAACCGGACTTAAAATACATGCAGGTGCAAATGCGTCTCCGCTTTTAAGCCATAACGCAAAAATGAGCCCGCCCCTCAGACAGACTCATTTAAAATTCAGTATTAATCATCAAATATCAGATCGGCACATGGCGAAACGCTGCCATCGTCAATCCTATGCAAGACGATATTCATCCATCTCACAGCCCACAGCCCACTCACGGCAATTCAGCTCCCCTCCGGCAAACTGTTCAGCCGCCACATCGCAGCTTCCCGACACGCCGTCAAATACTCTGATACCTATTTGTGCGACAGCTACCTGTGCGTCCTCTGTGATGTTACCGCAAACCACCGCGTTAACACCTATCCTGCGCAAAACACCGGCAAGAGCACAATGTCCCTGCCCATCTGTACTGACAACAGATGAATCTATGATAACATTTTTCTCGATATTATAGAGCTTAAAGAATCTAGTCTTTTCAAAATGCTGAAATACCTCTTTGTTATCAGGATTGTAAGTAATTGCAAGAATCATAGTTTCATCCCCTCTTCTATTCAATTTTCTATACTTTGCCTCAAAAATGAGGACTTATATCGACCATACGTTTTAAGACAATTCAAAGAACAGTCTTACTGCCCACTTCAGCCGAATGATAAATCAATTATAATTTTTCTTTATAAGGATTACAAGGCATGTACAAAAAATAGCGTGTAGAAAACGAGTTTTCATCTTCTACACGCATAAGCCAATGTTTCACGCTTTGAACTTTGTGCCCATAAGCTACTTACTATATATTCTTCCCACCACCATCATGATAACCCATCTCTGACGAAAAAGCAACAAAATTATTAAATTTTTTTCCACTTTTGTAATCATTTAGAAAGATTTAATTTTTGCTTTTTCTCTCACAATTTTAATGATTTAAAGCGTCAAATTGAAAATCCGGGTAATTTTTTTCCGTCAAAATGGACCCCGAAGTCAGCTTCGGGGCCCATTTTGCTTTTGGTCTGAGATTTTCTTATACTTTCAGCTTTAATATTTTTTCATTGAATACTATGGCAACAGTGCCAATGGAATCTTCAAAATCTCCCAGTGTGGATTTATTGATAAAATCAGTATCTTCCACATGGTAGCGATCTAAAAATATCTTTTTGAAGTTTTCTTTGATATAAGGCAGTTCAAATAAACCGCCGTAATATATTATCTTATCGGGAGGCAGAACCATGGAAGCATTGTAAAGTGCGCAGGCAAGTTTGCCCATCACCTCGTAAAGTATCTTTTCAAGCCCCGGATCATGTATTCCACCCCATACAGAAAGGGTCTTCACTGTGATTTTTTCCCGGTCTCCCTCAAGTGCCTCCCAGAGTTCGGGAGTCTCAGTTTCCGAGAACTTTTCTCTGAGCTTTTCTGTGATCGTTTTTAAAGAAATCATGGACTCAAGAGTACTTCCATTCTCGTCAAGTATGATGTGTCCGAGCTCAGGGATCCTTCCGTCCTGATTGCCATATACCTTGTTGTTTATGGCGATGGCAGAACCGAGTCCCGGCCCCCACTTTACAAAAACAAAATTACCCTTTTCCCTGCCGGCACCGTATATAAGCTCTGCAATGGCAAAGGCATTGACATTGTTATCAACGACCACCGGAATACGGAGTCCTCTTTCAAGCTTTCTGCGTACAGGCACAGGTGCATTCCAGATGCTCGGAATATAATCATCTCTCTGTTTGTCGCTTGAGACATTACCGGGCACAGACACTCCCGCTCCCAGGATATCATCCGGTGTAAGGGACAGGCTGTCCATAAGCTCATAGGCTGTGTCGATGATCTTCTCAAGAAAGATTTCAGGCGGCAGTTCCGTATCTGTCACCAATGTCTTCTTCAGCAGACATTTGCCTCTCATGTTGTTTACGGAAACCACAGTTACATTTCGTTCGATACATATCCCCAGTATCTTAGTGAAATCATCATCAAGTCCTATGCGGATCTTCTTGCGGCCAACATGGGCTTTTTCCTCCATCTCACCGTTTTCCCTGAGAATGCCCATCTCCAGAAGCTCATTGCTTATCTGTGTCACGGCAGCTGCGGTAAGCCCAAGCTGAGTGGCGATGTCCTTTCTGGCCATATCACCTTTGTCGTTCAAAAGACGGATGATTTTACTTCTGTTTTCTGATTTTACATCATTACTGTTTATCCCCGTATACTTCATGTCGCCCCCATCCACCAGATGAAAATCAAAATATGACATCTTGTGATGAAGTCTACCACCCTCTTTAACTTAAATACAAGAGGATGATAGGCTTAATCTTCCTGTTTTTAATATCAGAACCTGAACACTTCAATATTCAGCATATTTCCAAGCATTTCCAGTTCTTCGGCACAGCTTCCGTAAGTCACAACATAATGTGGCTCCCAGCCATCCTTAACTGCCTGCTCAACGATTTTTTTGGAATCATTCTCTGTCTTTACAACAATGGATGTTCCCAGGAACTGACGTGGCTTGTCAAGTACAGCACCTTCTGCGATGAAGAATCTGAACCTGCCGTTCTCGTCTCTTCCCACTCTGAAAATTGTGGCATGTTCTGTGCTCTCGCAGCCGAATTCCATGGTCGGTCCCAGCTTTCTGTTAGGGTGTACACCTACAGCAGCACCGGTATCTTTTCTTGCGAGATCGCAGGCTGCCATTCCGCAATGCCAGAATGTTATGGTATTCTCACCCTCATCCAGAGATACAGGATCTCCGAAGAAGCAGGATCTTCCAGTGAGCTTCGAACCGATATACATTGACAGCGCACCATAAGTGTCGGACTCACAGCTTGCACTTACTCCGAGAGAATTAAGGAGTGAAAGTACCGCACATACAGGTGTGCCGAAATCTGTAAAGAAATCAGGCCAGCATCTTGAAGAGATGGCACCGATGTGATTTTCTGTCACATAGTCCTTATAAGCTTTATAAAGCTTTGCAAAATCCTTTACGTTCTTCTCCGGTGTATTCTCCAGTCCCACGATCTGCTTCTTTGCATCCTCAAGGTAAGGCGCACACTCATCATCGGTATATGCCTTAGCTTTGTTGATAAGCTCTCTTGATTCGATGGAATCAAGTGTTGCTCCAAAAACAGATGTAATGTCTGCATCCAGTGCCCTTCCGAAACCGAAGCCCTGTGGTGTATGTCCGATGGACACAAGCTTTAATCCCCTGAGATCTTTCTTTACTTTCGCTGCCCTGATAGCGGCTGCAGCCTTATCGATGATTTCCTTCTCCTCGGGCCCTCCGAACATATACTCAAACTTTGAGTCCTTACGGAATGCCTTGATACTGTTCGCTGCGGAGAAAGCGCCTGTGAGTGAATTCAGACGGAGTCTTCCTCCATCGATAACAGGCTCTCTCAGTGTCCAGAGCAAGATAGGACATGAGAATCTGCGAAGAACCTCTGTAGCGTAAGCTGCATTGGCAAATGTAATGTTCTGTAAAACTATAAGATCCGGGTTGATCTCATCCAGGAACTCATTCAAAAGATCGATGGAGAGAAGCATCTCCTTGGGAACCACAACATCCTCTGTGATATCCTTAAGCATCTTTATTGATTTTTCGAACTGAATCTGCGCACTCTCTAAATGAAATGTTCCTACTCCGATAGGCACATAAGCCACCTGAAAACCCATTGTTATTTCCTCTTTTCCGATATTAATGTCTCTGTATAAAAATTATGTATTGTTTTTTCCGGAATGATGTCGTGGTCTTAATATCACTTTTCAGACCCTTCATCACTCACTCCCCTTCAACAAGCCTCCTGAGCCTCAAGGTCGTTATGCATCTTGTTGATCTCTTCAGCCTGCTCTTCGTTAAGGGCTTCAACCTTCTTATTGATTCTCAGCATTGAACCTACCAGAACCACTGTAATAAGAAGAATGATAAGAGATATAGGTCTCTTGAAGAAGATAAAGTAATCTCTGTCATAGGACATCATGGCAGTTACAAAGTTTGTTTCCATGATCTTCGCAAGGATAAGTCCGAGAAGAAGTGGAATCGCATCTATCTCCATGATCTTAAGAAGATAACTGAATACAAGAAGTACTGCACAGAAGATCATCTCCTTAAAGTTTCCTGTTCCTGCAAATGCTCCCGCGAAGCAGAAAAGCATGATTGCCGGAGCAAGATAGGTGTACTTGACCTGTACCACCTTGGCTACAACTCTGGTCATGACCTTGCCAAGCGGCCACAGGAAAAGGTTTGCAACGAAACATCCAACGATAATAGTGTATGCCTGAAGTGCCTGCTTTGTGAACATATTAGGACCGGGCTGCATGCCGTGAAGGATGAATGCTCCGAGAAGAAGGGCTGTAACACCGTCTCCGGGGATACCCATAGTCATAAG
>DFGZ01000312.1 GCA_002371295.1 Oribacterium sp. UBA3737
TGATCCAACGTCTACGAGATCAAGATCGATTCCCGCAATCTGTTCAAACTTAAGGAACTCGTAGTATGTATAAGCTCCAACCTCTGTGCAGGCCTTGAGCTGTCCGGGATTTGCCTTTGCTGCCTCGATAAACTCCGAAAGATTCTTGTACTTCTCAGGGTTTACATAGAGTCCCTGGGCATCATTCTTTGCAAATGTTGGTCCAAGTGTGAATGCTGTGTAA
This sequence comes from Oribacterium sp. UBA3737, assembly GCA_002371295.1. Next base: position 224 of record DFGZ01000312.1, read on the forward strand.
TCGTAATCTGTGATACCTGCAACATTGGCAACGTTAACAAGGTTGTGTCCGTAAAGAACTGTAAGTCCGTCATTTGCTGCGGAAAGAACCTGGTTAGCTGCAACAGATCCTGATGCACCGGAAGCATTGACAACTACGAAATCAGCGCCTGTAATCTCCTTTGCATACTGTGCGAAAATTCTTGCTGAGAGGTCTGTATCTCCGCCTGCACCTGCAGGAAGCACCAGTGAGATAGGTCCTGAAGGTGTCCATCCTGAAGCATCGGTTGAAGCTCCGCCCTCTGCTGCCTTTGTCTCTGCTGCCTGAGTAGCTGCAGCTGTTTCCTTTGCTGCGGCTGTTGTTGATGCTGTGTTTGAGGAACCGCAAGCTGCAAGTCCAAGTACCATTCCTCCTGCGAGTACTGCTGATAAGATTCTCTTTTTCATTTTTTTCTCCTTTTATTTACTCTCCCCTTGGGAAGCAGTGATTTCTTTCATTTCCCTTCAAAAAGAAATCACTCTTGATGGACCTTCATAGGCCACAGGCTTCCTTCAGAGAAAAACATACTTGTTCAAATTAGAAACCGGTTTTTTGATTTTACTTTAATTACCGGTGATCATGCAGCTGCCCTTGCCTCTGCTTTTTTCTTTTTACTTCCTGTTACTTCTTTATAAACTGACCATATCAATACTCCGCAGGCAATGAACCAGAAGAAATCGAAGATAGGATGTGTGAAGAATGCCCCGAAACTCTTGTAGCTCATGATTCCTCTTCTTAAGTAGGTTTCGGTCATGGAGCCTACCAGGAAGCAGAGTACGAAAGGAGTGGTCGGAAGTCTGAACTTGTGGTAAACGTAACCGACAACACCGAATACTATGATTGACTGTACATCAAAAACTCTGTTGTTTGTGGCGTAAGCACCTACTGCACAAAGTACAAGGATGAGAGGCATGAGTATATGCTTCGGAACCTTAAGTACCTGTACAAATGCCTTGATACATGTCCACTCGACCAGCAGCATTATCAGGTCACATACCATACATGCTGCGAAGATTCCGTAAACAACATCTGCGTTCTTTACGAAGAGAAGCGGACCTGCCGAAAGACCGTGGATGAGGAAACCGCCGAGCATCATAGCTGTAACACCGTCTCCCGGGATACCGAGAACCAGAAGAGGGATCATAGCTCCTCCGATGGTGGCATTGTTGGCACACTCTGTTGCCACGATACCTTCAGGATCGCCCTGTCCGAAGGTCTCAGGATGTCTGCTCATGTTCTTTGCTGTCACGTATGAAAGCATTCCCGATGTGGAACCGCCGATTCCCGGAAGGATACCGATTCCGGTTCCGATGATTGCTGATCTTACAGCTCCCGGCATCCATGAGATGAACTCCTTCACGGAGAAACCGAAGCCCTTTACCTTTGTTACCGGAATTGTCTGAACGCCCTTAGCATTCATCTCCTCAGCTGAGATAAGGATGTCTGCAACAGCGAAGATTCCGATAAGTGTTGTAAGCTGGTTGAAGCCTGCCAGAAGGTCCTGATTTCCAAATGTGAATCTCGGTGTACCGTCGATAGGTGCCATGCCCACGAAACAGAAAACCAGTCCGAATAGTCCTGCCAGAAGACCCTTTACCATATTTCCCGATGAGAGGATGGCCACCATGGTGAGTGCGAAGAAGCAGATTCCGAAGTTCTCAACAGGTGTGAACTTAAGTGCTACATCCGCAAGCATCGGTGCAAAGAAGGAAAGCACGAAGAATGAGAAGAGTGAACCGAGGAAGGAAAAGACTATTCCGATTCCAAGGGCTCTCATGGCTTCACCCTTCTGGGCCATGGGGTAACCGTCAAAGGTGGTGGCTATTGAAGAGGCTGTACCGGGCATATTGAGAAGTATGGCCGAGATAAGTCCTCCGGAGATACCACCGATATAAACAGCTACAAGAACATTCATTCCAAGTGATGAATCCATGGTGAATGTCAGCGGGAGCATAAGTGCTACTGCCATGGATGCGGAAAGTCCCGGGATGGATCCGAAGACGATACCGATTGCAACACCTGCCACCATAAAGAGCAGGGAAACGGGCTGACAGACGGAAACCACCGCAGCTCCTAACTGTGCTAATGCATTCATTTGTTTCCCCTCCTTACTGTAATGCGAAAATTCCCGCCGGAAGCACTATCTTGAATCCGTAACGGAAAAGCAGATAAACAACAATTGTGAATACCACATCGATGATGAGATATGTGATTATGTCCTTCTTTGTTCTGTTCTTATCAGGCGCCAGTATATAGATCTGAATTATGAGATATACCAGTGTGCTGATGATGAACCCGACAGGCTTTAAGATGTTCACATAGACCGTAGCTGCTAAAAGACTTCCAAGAACTCTTTTGTAATCCGAGGTATCCTTGAACCCTGATTTCTCGAGCTCGGCTGACTGACTCTTAAACCGTATCGCTGTCTCAACAAGGAGTATACCTGCCAGAATTAGTATGATGACTCCGATGAGGGTCGGCATAAAATCAGGGCCGATCTCCATGACCTTCGACTTAGGAAGTGCCTTCGACCCTATGATAAGAGCTGCACCCAGAACTGCATAAAAGATGCCGACAACAAAGTCGCCATATTTTCTAAAGAACATTTAAGTTCCCCCTTTCTTTCCGGTCTCCCGGAGATCCCGCCTCTCGGCAGTTGTTTATCATTTCATAAGACCAGTTCCTGATCTTATTCAATTTCGTAAAAGTAACCGAATAATGTCTTTTTATTTGACGGTATTAGGATAACTTACACAAAACCCGTTGTAAAACTCGTAAATCTTATGTTTGAATTAGCAAAACTTATCGATGCTATGGCTTCATAAGTTTTACTGTTAGTTCTGCTAATGTTTACATTAGAAAAATTAATTTTAGTAATTCAGCATAAGAAAAACCCCATGTATCCGGCAGATGAACTGCAGAACACAAAGGGTTATATCCGTGACTATATTTAAGGTACCGCTGATATAATCAGGGGTTCCTCAGCTTTTTCAGTAAATCAGCAAGCATTGACAATTGCCTTGAGAAACAACGTCGCTGCCAATGCCGGATCCGCACCATACCCGTCCTGAGATCAGGTTATGGGTGCAGGATTGAAAATACACAGGTCGTTTGCAAAACCATACTGCTCCGTAAAAGGTTTCTTTATACCTGATGCCACATCCAGAATGAAGTCAAAAAGCTCCTCACCCTGCTCTTCTATGGTCTTGTCACCGACAGCTGCCGGGCCCGCATTAAAATCAATGATGTCGGACCACTGCTCCTTCATCTCGTTTCTGGAGCAGAGCTTGATAACAGGTGCAGCCGCAAGACCATAGGGCGTGCCTCTACCCGTCATAAATACCTCAAGTCCCATTCCTGAAGCAAGCTGTGAAGGTCCGCAGACCAGATCTGACGCGGGTGTTGCGGCAAATATCTCTCCGTGCTTTGTGGGACGGTCTCCGGGAGAAAGAACCTCCACTATAGGGGATGATCCGGACTTCGCTATGGAACCCATGGACTTCTCGATGATGTTGGAAAGACCTCCCTTTTTATTTCCGGGTGTGGTATTGGCTCCACGGTCAACACCGCCTGCCTTAAGATAATTGTCATACCACTTCATCTCTTCCACCAGTCTCTTGCCTACGGTCTCATCTATACATCTGTGGGCGATAAACTGTACCCCGTCCCTTACCTCCGTAACTTCGGAAAACATGGCAGTACCGCCACCGGCCACCAGAAGGTCAGCGGCATAGCCTGCCGTAGGGTTGGCTGTTATTCCCGAAAAGGCATCGGAACCGCCGCACTGCATACCTACCAAAAGATCGGAAAGTGGAAGCTCCTCTCTTCTTCTCTCATTGAGGATCTTAAGTTTTTTCTCGGCCATTTCCATGATGGCATCCATCATGGCCTGATAGCCCTTGTGCTCCTGCAGGATGATAACATTATCCTCATTATTGAGCTCCGGCCACCACTCACAGAAGCGCTCAACCGTGAATTTTTCGCATCCAAGAGCCACCAGCATGAATACGCCTCCGAAGTTCGGATGCATGGCTATGTTCCTTATTATCTTCTGAGGTATATAGGCATCCGGCGCATCTATGGCGACACCGCAGCCATAGGGATGGTTGATGGCGACCACGTCGTCAACATTGGGATACTTGGGAAGTATCTCAGCCTTTATCCTGCGGATGGCAACATTGAGCACACCTGCAACACACTGCACCGTTGTATTTATACCGAGGATGTTTCTGGTGCCGGCATAAAATCCGTCAGGATTCTTGTATCCCATCCATGTGGTCCTCTTTGGTTTAGGGAGGTCGGTGCGGATATTCGTTGCGAATTCCATACTGTCGAGATCCGGCGCGGGAGCCATGATGAGGTTCTTCTCGTTGATCCATCCCCCTACAGGGATATCCTCGGCGGTTGTCCCCAGCACAACACCGTAACGTACGACCTCAGAGCCCTTCTTTAATTCTTTCAGGGCAATCTTGTGAGCCTGTGGGATATCCTCGGCTGTCACGACCCCGGGCATCACCTCTGTTCCCACGGCGATGTCTCTGATAGCTATAGCAACATTATCTCTGTCAGTTATTCTTATGCACAATCTGTCTGCCATATAAGCCTCCCTCTTATTTCAAGTTTTCATTATATCTGTATCTTTCAGCACCATTAAAGCTATACCCCATATACTCTTGCCTGATTCCAGGTGATTTTGAAAGAGAAAAGGCTTTTATAGTTTATAAGTGATTACTTGTTATATTGTTCATCAACATTTACAAAATTATTTGTGCTGTGTAAAATGAGTATAATTGCGCTATTTGATTAAGTAAAATTAATAATAATGAATCTTAAATTAGTTTTGCTTATGTTTTCCTTCTTTCAGTAATTTCCGGAAATATATCCGAGGATTACAGTTTATCATTTTACACTTCGTTTTATGAGAGGACTATATGGATACCAAGCTGATCGAATATATCATAAAAATCGCAGATGAAGGCTCCATTACAAAGGCAGCCGAAAAGCTGTTCATAACCCAGTCAGCCCTTTCCCAGCAGCTTCAGAAGCTTGAAAAGGAGGTTGGTACCCCTCTTTTTGTCAGAAACAAAGCGGCATGGGCCCCGACTCCGGAGGGTCAGGTATATCTGGAAAATGCCAGGGAAATGCTCCGCATAAAACAGAAAACATATACCATCATTGCGGATATGGTGAACATGCATAACGGCTATCTTTCCGTGGGCATGACTCCCGGAAGAGGTTATGATATGTTCTCCTATGTGTATCCTGTTTTCCACAACATGTATCCGGAATTCACGGTGGAACCGAGAGAGCTGAGTGTAAAACAGCAGCAGGATGCGGTCCATAAGGGAGAGCTGGATATCGGTTTTGTGACATTGACTGACTCCCAGAAGACCAATGATGAATATATTGATCTGTATAAAGAAGAGATCTACATCGCAATTCCGGAAGGATACCCCATAAGTCCCGAGTATCTGAAGACTGATGACAAATACCCTACCATGCCCCTTTCAGCCTTACAGTATGAGCCTTTTGTCATGATGTACAAGGAGTCAACCATCAGAAAGATGACTGACCAGATATTCCGGGATGCAGGCTTCGCTCCCACGGTCCTTTTTGAGACCTCAAGCAACATCACTATACTGTCTATGATTAGGGCAAAGCTTGCCTGCGGACTGCTGCCGTATCATTATGTTAAGCAGAAGCCTGAGGGAATACGTTTCCTGCGTCTCCCCTTCAGACCCACCTGGAAGGTGTGCGTGACCTATCCTAAAAACGCTTATCTCAGTAAAGCTGCGAAGGATTTCATCAAACTCGCAAACAGTTACTGGCAGGACGAAAAATAGTGCAGTGGATTTATGCTTCATAAATCCACTGCACTGTTAATTTACTATTCTGTTGAAGTATTCTCTGCCTCCGGTTTTTCAGGTTTATACCTAAGTCCCCGGAGTCATGGAAACCGGTTTATCCTTCATCCAGTATTTCCTGAAGAAGCATCCAGTCGAGATCATCAGCCGCCTTAATGAGTCTTCCGATCTTTACCTTATGCGGTTCCGGAAGGGCATATCCCTGAAGAGAATCAAGTACCGATGTCAGTTTATCGTAGTCGTAATTATCTACAGCATCTCTTATGACTTCATAGGCTTTATCAAGTCCTCCCGGCGTTCCTCCCTGTTTCTGGACTCCGTTCATCTTGTTGAAATCCACATTGGCTATGCTTGTGTACACCTTATCGATAAGTTCGAAAAGCTCCGGTACCTTTTCATCTATGTCTTTGACATCACCTGCATCCCCGTCCTTCTCCAGTATTCCGCAAAGTCTGCTGAGTCTCATGAAGCCCACCATCCCTGATGAACTCTTCAGGGCATGTACCTTGATGGTGAAACCCTTGATATCCCTTTCGGCATACAAAGCTCTTACTTCTTCCTCAGCCTTTAGAAGATACTTATTGAACTCCTTAAGACTCATAAAGAATCTCTGAGGACCACCGCAGGCTTCGAAGGCATGGTATATATCCAGCTCTTCGTTGAGGTACAGCTCCAGCGGCACAGGAGGTTCGGATACAGTACCCTTTTTATCCACTACTATACTCTCCGGCACCGTAATTCCACGATCTATGATTTCTGTGCCTGACTTGGTGACTACAAGCTCCTCAGGAAGATAAAGCAGTATGGTCTTTTCCAGCACCTGAGGTTTTATGGGCTTTGTTACATAATCGTCAAAACCGGCGTTCAGGTACTGTTCTCTTGCTCCGGTGAGTGCATTGGCAGTAAGACAGATGACCGGAACCTTCTCTCTCCAGCCTCCGAGAGCACGCAATGCATGAAGGGTCTCGATTCCGTCCATATTGGGCATACGATAGTCAAGAAGTATCAGATCATATTCATTTTCCTGTACCCAGCTGAGACAGTCTTCACCGCTTATGGCTGTATCCATTTGCATCGTCGTGCCTTCCAGAAGACCCTCTACCACCTGCAGGTTCATAGGCGCATCATCAACTATCAGAATCCTTGCTTCCGGCGCTTCAAAACCCGGTGTGTAAATCTCATTCTGTTTACTGTTCACACTGAGGAAAAAGGCGAAATTGCCAACCGGACTCCAGTCCGTAACCTCCTGACACAGCGTAAAACCGAAATTGGAACCAACACCATAGATGCTGTCCACCTCCAGTCTGCTGTTCATAGCCCGAAGGAGTCTCTCGGTAATATTCATCCCGAGACCCGTTCCTTCGATGGCCCTGTTCCTGTCTTCCTCTATCCTGTCAAAGGCCTTGAACAGACGTGGTATGTCCTCTCGTTTGATGCCTATTCCGGAATCTATGACATTTATCTTTATATAGGCGATTCCCTTTTCCTGATCGTAATCCTTCAGGATTCCCTTCAGCATGATGGAACCGTAATTTGTATATTTAATGGCATTGTTGATTATATTGAGGATGATCTGCTTTATTCTTATCACATCACCTCTCATGATACAGGGGATTCTGGGGTCCACCTGTACACGGAACTCCAGTCCCTTTTCATTGGCACGCTTCTTTACCATGTTGAGAAGATCGTTTAGAGTGGATCTGACATCATATTCCACAGGAATGATGTTCATCTTTCCGGCTTCTATCTTTGAAAAATCCAGTATGTCATTTACAAGTGACAGAAGTATGTTTCCGGCGTTCTGTATGTTTTCGGCATACTTTCTGGTCTTCGCTTCCTTTGTGTCCCTGAGGATGATCTCATCCATTCCCAGCACTGCGTTTATGGGGGTGCGGATCTCATGGGACATGTTGGACAGGAAATCAGACTTGGCCTTGTTTGCCTGTTCAGCTATATGAGCCATTTCATCGTATTCATCTGTTGTGACTTCAAGGAAATTTATGAGACGTTCATTAAGCGGAATAAGATTCTTCTTTTTCAAGGTGCTTCGCATTTTAAAAAGTTCATTTTCCACTCCATCATCTTTTTCGCCTTCACGCATGGCAACAGCAGTCAGACTTCCGCTCTGCACACCACCCATGTGATCATATCTGTATATCTCACCAAGTGAATAAAAGAAATTCAGACTCACACAATTACGGAGATAATACTTTAATTCTTCTCCGGTATTCTCTTTAAGGATCTTTGGATGAGTAAAGCAAACGAAAATCAGGACCGACTCTGCCCCGAAAAGATTGATGAGCTGGCTTCCGGAGTCTGCACTGATCAGAAAATCCTCCGGATTTCCGTAACCAAGCCTCAGCTTGTCCCCTTCACGTATCTCACTGTTAAAGTAAAGTGCCCCGTCCTTTGATACATCCATAGGGATGTGTACCACATCACTGGTACCGTAACACTTTTGTATAAGCGGAAACTCGATTACATTCTGAAGAAAATATTCATTGAATTCCACTCCGAGATAATGGGTGAAGATATCAATAGGGGGCTTACCGTCAAGTTCCGAAAGGCATACCTCCGAAGAATAGTTACCGCTGCTTTTCATTATTCCGGCTGTTAACTCACGTCCCACAGCCTTCCAGGGAATCTGCTGGTTTACCATGATATGAAGCTTCTTTCCTGACATGGCAACCATGGCGATACCGCGGTCAGTCATGGAATCCATCACTATCACTCCTGACTGATCATCGGGAATATCCGATCCCACTGGATCTCCTGCTATCCCTCCGAAAAACGGGATATCCGGAAATTCGTCCGAAACTTCCTCTATGAATCTTCCGATTTCCAGATTATTGCCTATGGTAAGAAGACATACACCCTTAAGGTCATTCCGGCTTCCAAGGAAACCCTTGGCTTTTTCGATTGCAGTATCTATATTTATCCTGTTGTAGTCAAGCAAAAAAGTTTCTACGTCCGACTCATTAAAATAGATGAAACTTATCCTGACGGTACACCTTCCCTGTAGTCCATCATTGACGGCCTGAGAACCTGCTATGACTCTGATTCCCGGATAAGCGTTTTTCAGTACCCTCGTAACCTGCTGCATCTGTATATGTGAAGTATTTGAACAACTCAGAAAGGCAAGTGTAGTCTTTGCTTTCTGATACAATGAATACAAAGTCACGCTGGCCAGTAATTCAAATGTTTCACTTTCGTCATGAATGATGAAGGTCTTCTGTATCATGTCTTTCCTCTGCTTCTGTCCCTTTCCCGGGTGCGGGTGTAATCATTTACCGTTACAGGACACTTCCTGCATCCGGTAACATGTTATTCTTTTATTCACACAAGACAGAGAGCCCGATTCCCCCTCTCGGCTCCCTGCTTGCAAAGTATCGTAGAAACTTGATTAAGCTACTAAGATCCTATTAATGCTGTAAAAGATCTTCATCCTGCGCCATGCTGCTTGTAATAATCCTCGAAAAGCTGATTGGTCGCATCAAGGGTCTTCGAACAGATTTCAGGCAGCTCTCCGCCCCATGCCTTGGTGGCTTCATTGTATCCGTCAAGTACTGATGACTGAAGTTTCTGCATAAGTTCAACATTGTCCCCTGCCATGCCGGCAACAAAATCAAATATTCTCTGGGATGTTTTTTGGATGCCGTAGTATCCGTCCTCAGAGATAGCTTCCTGTGCAGCCGCCTTTGTCTCCGCATCAACTGTATAGTTTCCGCTTGCTATGAATTTCCAGATGCCGTCACCATCCTGGGTGAGATGGGAATTGGCAGCGCTCCACTTACGGAACTGCTCTCCGAAGGTTCCGGTGGTCATCTTCTGTAAAAACTGCTGCTGTATAGATTCCTGCTGGTCTTTGAGCTGGGATACCAGTTCCCGGCGGTCTGCTTCACTGAGCTTTGTCACACCGAATTTATCGGCCTTTGATGTATCAAGAAGCGTACTTCCCTTACTGCTTCCCTTACTCTGTGAGTTCGCAGCATCTCCACCTGCTTCACCTTCTGAGCTCTTTGAACGTACAAAGGAGTCAACTGACATATTAAGCTCTGCTGCCTCTTTTGAAACATCCGCTACTGTGCCCGCCTTTGAATCCGATGAGGACTTCCCTGTCCCTTCAGTCTTCCTGAGCGAATCACTTGTTTTAATGATCTTACTTGTCAAATTGTTAATTTCGAGTGCCATCCTTGTCTCCTCTCTATCACAATCGTCATCACATAGTTACGCGAAGATAGACCTGTGCGTTCTACCTTCTTACAACTATATCGACAATTTTGTGATTTTTATAAGGCTGAGACCAGATGCCTCGAAAATGAGAACTACGCTCAGTATTCATCAGTTAGCTATGAATCTTCCGTAAGCGTAAGGCTGCTTATAGTCATAACGATTCACCTTTATTCCTGCCTTTTTATTGGCAGCATGAATGATCATGTAGTTTCCCGCATATATGGCCACATGATTGATATAGCCTGTTGAGTCGGCATAGAACACCAGATCACCCGGCATAACCTCCCTGCCCTTAAGGTACAGACAGTTTGCATACTGATCCCTCGATGTCCTGCCCGTCACTATACCGAAATGCTTGAATATCTCCTGAACAAATCCGGAGCAGTCAGCACCATTCGTAAGTGAGGTACCTCCCCAGACGTAAGGATTCCCGATAAACTGCATAGCATAGCTCACCAGTGCCTGCCGTGCCCTGGTGGTATATTCACTTTCATTTGTGAACTGCTGCAGCACTGCATAGTTCGCTTTAACATAATTTTCTATTTCGGTGGTGTTTAATACCTCTTCTTCCTGTTCTTTGGTCAGTGTTTCCTCAGGATCGTATACCACCATTCCCTCATTTAGCTTTCCGGTACTTCCTGTGCTTCCGCTGCTGCCTGTGCTTCCGTATTCAGTTCTTAAACCGAATCTCCCCGCTGCAAAGACAGGAGTCGAAGCAAACAAAGAAAAAGCAGTGATAATGGCTGTAAAGGCCATAGCACGATGTTTTGATCCGGTAAGTACCCCTTTTATAAAACTTAACTTTCTCACTCTATACACCTTAATAAGTCCGGTCATCCCGGACTCTACCCTAACAAGTATGTACCCTGATCTATATCTATAATGTCGACCCCATAGATTTTCAGATAAGTAAAAAGCGGTCTTCAGATGAAAAAACATCTGAAGACCGCATAATTTATTACATTAAATTCATTATAGCCCTGCATATTTCATCAACGCTCATGGAATCAGTCTCTATGATCACATCCGCAGTCTCGCGATAGATCGGTTCTCTCTTTCCGAGAAGATCCTTCACATAATCTATATCCATATGACCTTTCAGAAGAGGACGATCTGTCTGATTCGCAGAAAGCCTTTTGATAACAGTCTCGGGTCTTACGGAAAGATACACCACCTTTCCTTTACCCGCCATGATATCCCTGTTCCGGGCCCTCATGGGTACACCGCCGCCTGTTGATACTATGCCGCCATGCATGGAACCTACTCCCTTAAGGGTCTCAGTCTCTATCTCCCTAAATCTCTCCTCTCCGAATTTATCGAAGATATCCGGAATGCTCATTCCCGCTTTATCAACTATGCACTGATCCATTTCAAATACAGGCTTCCCTGTAAGCTCACTGAGTCTTGCAGCTACAGTAGACTTTCCTGAAGTCATAAAGCCTATGAGAAACAAATTTGTTTCTTCGCTGCCTTTCAGCGCATCCATCATTAAACGAACTGTTTCTATGGGCATCTGTCCGGGTGCACTGGTCTCAGCTGCTGCTGCAAATGTATAGTCCGAACCGAATACAGCTCCGCTCACGCGGCTTATCTTTCCGAGATCCCCCATAGACATGGTGATCAGGCTGCAGTTCCTGCCTTCATTCTCTTTATAGTTTGCAGTTGCACACATCACTCTCGCTACATCACTCGGGGTTACCGGCATGTATGCAGTCTTGATAATGTCAGCTCCTGTATTCCTTATTGATTCAAACTTTGCAATGATATCATCGTATTCCGGGGTTTTGTCAAAGTCATGATAGGACACTATGGTCTTCACTCCGTACTTCCCTGCAAGCTCAATGATTTTTTTTATGCTGCAGGAAGGAGTTGTATCCTCGATATCTATAAGGCTTAGGCATCCGCTCTTTACAGCTTCACACAAAAGCTTTTCATAGGCATCAGGGATGTTCGGAAATTCACCTCCCTGACATTCTGTTCTTATAGTGAAGAGAAGTTCTTTGCCTTTAAGTATCAAAGAGAGCTGATTCAGCACAGCCTGCATGGTCTCGGCTGTACTGTATATCTCTGCGTCAGCCACTTCATTATGTTCTCCGAAACAGTACAGATCCTTTGCGAGGTCAAATCTCCACTCCACCGCATCAGCATCCGTTCCTGAAATAACTGAAGCTTCCTTTATTATCGCATCTTCATCAGCTCCTGTAACAGGAACTATCACCTTAACCTTATGCATCAACATCTGTACCCGTCTCCACCTTCTGATTTTTCAAAAGCTTTCCTATCTCATCCACAAAAGTATTAACATCCTTGAATTCCCTGTAAACAGATGCAAATCTTACATAGGCCACCTGATCAAGAGACTTCAGCTTATCCATGACCAGCTCTCCGATCGCAGACGTAGGGATCTCCCTCTCTCCGGTGGAAAAGATCTCATTCTCTATTTCATCAACCACCTGATTGATCTGTGCCGTTGAGACCGGTCTCTTGTGACAGCTTCTTACTATACCGGCTTCAATCTTGGAGCGGTCATAGGGAACACGGCTCTGATCCTTTTTGATGACCATCATGGGCATGGTCTCAAGCTTTTCGTAGGTTGTAAATCTTTTTCCGCAGACTTCACACTGACGACGTCTTCTTATGGCTGTATTGTCATCTGCCGGTCTTGAGTCAATGACTCTGGTATCTTCCGCATTGCAAAACGGACATTTCATATTCTTCCTCCCTCTTTTAAGGCATTATTCCCGCCTGTGTTCCCGACTGATAGCTATAACACTTATGCTGCCGCAGTCACTTGTATATCAGTTTTCTTCTTTTGTACTGTTGTCCGGATCTGTATATCTGCCATGGAAGGGATCCGGATTATCAAGCCCTATTCCATGCTCTTTTTTCCACTGTTCGTATGCCGAAAATCCATCATCATGAGACTCAGCCGCCTCCCTTGACTCTTCAGGTACCGCATCGCCTCTAACATAAGAATCCTTAGGTTCAGATTCCTCAGTTCTATTCCGGTAATCCTCCCCATAGGCACTTAAATAGAATATGGAATATGAGGCGTAAAAATATGGGATGACCCAGAACGCCGCAATTCCGCAGGTGATCGCCATAAGCAGGAACCATAAAATGAAGCTTAACTCAAATATGACCAGTTTGAATTTACGGGCCCGCATGAGATGAAACGATACCTTTATGGCATCCAGAGCCTTCATGTTCCTGTTGTCAGCCGATGCATAGGTCGAAAGCCCCAGAAACAGTGTGATAATAAAACTCAGGAAACTGGTAATATGTTTTGTCAGCTCATAATCCATGGATTTGTATCCTGACTTCATCCCCACCAGACTCACAGGTATCATCAGAATGAACTCTACGAGGTAAAGAATCAAAACTACTCCCAGATAATGCTTTAAATGTACAGTATCGGAAAAACCTTTAAAAATATCAAAAGCCCTTACCTGCTTTCCCTTGACCATCTCGAGATAGAACCTCTGGGTTCCCAGCATGAGTCCCACACTCAAATACAGTCCGAGAAATACCAGTGCCGCAATAACGACTCCGAGAATCACAAAAAAAATGAGTCTTAAATCAGGATTACTGCTAATGTTTATAAGCTGCAGTCTTCCTGTCACGGGCCCCACTATCCCTACCAGCACAACCGTCAAAAAAACCGAAGCCCAAAGAGAAAAACAAATAAAAGAAAGCATCATGGCGCCTATCGCCGACAAAAGATTACCTTTTAGCTGACGCTTTGCAAAATTCTTGATCTGAGAAATCGTCATCATGATAATAGAAAAACCTCCCCTTGAAACGAAGATTCTGAACTTAAACATTATACCACATATTGTATTATTCCTATAGCTCAGTACATAAAAAAGGACTTCCGGGTTCATACTTATATTCATGAGAGTTATTCCTTGAATATAAGTATGAATCCGAAGTCCTTTTTCCGAGCTTTACAATTCATCATGATCATATCCCGCCATGTATATGACGGTCTGAACAGCTACATGTAACATGCTCTTAATTCAATTTATAAAATTAAATTTATCCTTTTTCTTTACGGAAGCTTGAAAGGTTCCACCAGTTCGTTGAGTCTGTTCGCTTCATTGGCAAGCTCGATACTTGCAGCGGCGCTTTCCTCGGAGGTGGAAGAGTTGTTCTGCACGACCTCCGAAATCTGGTTGATACCAATGCTTATCTGATTGAGGGAATCCGCCTGCTTCACAGATGCCTCCGAAATCTGTTTAATCATATTGTTGGTTTCTTCAGCATAACCGGAAACTGTCTTCAATGCCTCTGCCGTGTCGTCTGTTATGGCCTTACCGTTGTTAACAGCCTCTGTAACCATCTGGATAAGATCGCTCGTACTCTGGGCTGCCTCCTGGCTTCGTTTAGCAAGATTTCCTACCTCATCCGCAACGACCGCGAAGCCCTTGCCGGCCTGACCGGCACGTGCAGCCTCGATAGCCGCATTCAGTGAGAGGATATTGGTCTGGAAGGCTATATTGTCGATGATGCTGATGACATCCTGGATCTTGTTGGATGCTTCCTCTATGGCATCCATGGAATCCGTAAGCTTATGCATCTCCTCATTACTTAGCTTGATAGCTTCCTGAGTCTTCATAGCGATTTCACTTGCCTTCTCCGCATTAGAGGCATTGCCCTTTACTTCTTGATTGACATCGCTGATAGTAGCACTAAGCTCCTGAACAGAACCTGCCTGCTCGGTTGCACCCTGGGCAAGAGCCTGAGCTCCGTCTGAAATCTGTGAAGAGTTTGTGGCAACCTTGGCTGCGGAAGCATTGATCTCCTTCAGAGAATTTCCGAGAATGGACCTTATCTTATTGATGGACTCAAGAGTACTTCTCATATCTCCCACATATCTGTCCGGGCATGAGCTTGTCTTGGTAAAATCTCCCTGAGCCATATCAGCCAGTACATGATCCATATCCTGAATGATGAGCCTCAGATTATCTTCCATCTTAAGGAAGATCTTCGCAAGAGCTCCCAGTTCGTCGTTAGGATAATCCGTATTATGCTCTGTGTGAAGCTTAAAAGCTCCCACGTCTTCAGCTATACCCATAAGAGGCTTTATAGGAGCAAGCGCCCTTCTTACAAAAAATGCTGCCATAAATGCCAGAAAAACTATTCCAAGGATACCTATAATTCCCACTATAACAAGGGAGCGATATAAATCCCGGTATAATTCACTCTTATGAACGATGTTTGTCAGAACCCAGGAAAGGTCTGAGTCTTCCAGAGTAACCGGTGTAAATATAACAAAAGAATCCGCATCTCCTATGTGATCATGTACCGAAGCTATGAATGTCTCTCCCTTCAGTGCCTTAACGGTATTATCATTTGAAAATCCGGCTTTCTCACCTACCGCTTTTGGATTCCCCGTGTTTGCAATGAAGGTATTATCGGAATCCGAAAGTGTAAGATAGGTACTGTCATATCCTCCGTTTGTGTACTGAAGTGTTCCCAGTGTATCAAGAAGCATATCACAGTTGGCAACGCCGATGAACTGGCCGTTTTTAAGTATAGGTGTACTTAATGTAATAAGATATACCGTAGATCCGTCGGTGAGTTCGTATGCATAGGGTGCTGTGATATGGGTCTTCAGGGTCGCCTTTGTGGGGGCGTAATAATCCTCCCCACTGTATGTATCATAATCGAAGAGTATATCTGTGTTTATTTCACTCCCGCTCGGATATACATAATAGGACAGACCCTCTGGAGTATCAGCGAAAAGTCCGTTGGGCTCAAATGCAAAATATGCCGAGAATATCTTTCCGGAGCCGACAGCTTCTTTAAGCGCCGATACTATCGCATCTTCTCCGGCCTCACGCCCCAGCTTCTCATAATTCAGGACACTGCTGCCCAGGGCATCAGCATAGATGTTCATACCGTTCATATACTTCTGAACTGTAAGAACATTCTGCCCGGCAATGTTTCTGAACTGGTCCTTGGCCATATTGTCCACATTACGGAAGGTCATAATACCAAACGCAATACAAATGATGGCAACTACAACAAATACTGCCGCTGCTATAATTGCGGGGATACGAACAGCAAGACTGACATACGGCCTGCTGCCACCTTTTTGGGGATTTTTTTTAAAGTTTCTCATACCGCCTCCTGCTTAGGACGATTTTAAACTGCAGGAATTTCTAATAGAATTCCATAAATGACAGGTTTTCTATAGTTTTTATCGGCATTTAGCTTTCTTTCATTAATGTTTTTGCATTATTTTTCCGTAACATCGTACAGATTTAATTACCAGCTGCATAAAGCCTCTCTGATCAGCATGCGACGTGAGCTTCAAAAAGGATATAGCGGCATGTCACAGTCTTTAAAGATGAGTAGTTTTGGACACCGTTGTGCCTTCTCCCGGATCCCACTGCACGATCTCTCCCGACGAAAGAGATTTCTGCACATCGATGGTTCTCTGGTTTGAAGATCCCTTGTACAGAAGGGTTATGTCTTTAAGCTCCTGTTTGAATTCACCGTCAACTATAACATCTGCTCGTTTAAGTATCTCTTTTGTCTCGGGAAGCTTTTCAGACATCCATCCGAGCATATCCTCGTCAAAAAGATATCCAGAGAATATCCAGAGATCTTTTTTGGGGTATCTTTCTTTAAAACGTGTAATAAGAGATAACAGTCCCTTCTGATTTGCCGGTTCAAAAGGCTCTCCACCAAGAAGTGTCATACCCTGATAGGCATCGTCCGAAAGCTCCTCAAGTATACGGTCCTCTACCTCTTTCGTGAATTCCATGCCGTAATCAAAGGGCCACGCTACTACATTAAAGCAGCCCGGACACTTATGTGTACAGCCTGAAACAAAAAGACTGAGCCTGACTCCGGGGCCATTGGCTATATCAAAATGTTTTATCTCTGCGTAATGCATACTTTTCTCCCTCCTCTGTCTTTCATATCTTTCTAAACACAAAACCGCAGGTTCTTATCCCTGCGGCTCAAAAATAATTTCTTTAAATTGTACTTTCCTCAGGGCTCGTATCTTCATCCGACGCACCGTCTTCTTCAGTTTCCGTTTTCTTCTCTTTCTTTTTGAATACACCGAAAACAGTACAAAGAATGATACTTAATTCATATAAAAGAAGCATCGGGAGTGCCACCATCACCTGGGATACTATATCCGGTGGAGTTACTATAGCTGCCATAAGGAAGATAAGAACTATCATCACCTTACGGGCCTTTCTCATCCACTGAACCTTTATGATTCCGAGCTGTGAAAGCAGAACCGAAACCACAGGAAATTCAAAAAGCACCGCGAATATGATAAATATGGTCATCAGAAATGAAACATAATTTCCCACACTGATAGCCGCAGAAACATTAACACCCTTACTCATATCCAGAAGGAAGTAGAGCATGAATGGTATAAGTATCTTGTAGGCAAAAAGTATCCCCAGAAATCCGAAGATCATACCGAAGATGATGGCAAGCATCATGAATATCTTTTCGGTATGCCTGAGTCCCGGACTCATAAACTGATAAGCTTCATAAAAAATAATGGGAAGCCCTATGAGCGCCGCAAAAACAAGTGACAGTGAGAAGTACTGTATAAGCATCTCCTGTGGGGCCAGATATACAAACTGGTAGCCTCTTGCCCGGCCTATATCGAGAAGAGCTGTTATGATGGATTCAGCATAATGCAGTCCTACCAGCATGGCGACTATCAGCACGACGATGATGACTATGATACGGTTTCTTAATTCAGTGAGATGCCCCGAAAGAGTCATCTCCCCGCCGTTTTCACTGTTTTCAGTCCTTCTTTTCATCCTCAGCTGCCTTTGTCTCGCTTACCTTGATCTCGTCCTTCTTCTCTTCTTCCTCAGCCTCGCTGACACCGTCACGGAAGCTCTTTACAGACTTACCGAACATTTTTGTAAGCTTTGGGATCTGTGTAGGTCCGAAAACTATTACTACGATTGCAAGTATGATTATTAATTCCTGTGTTCCGATTCTCATGATTATCTCCTTTTTTAAAGCAGTTTTACTGCAAATTTTCATGTATATAGGAAAGTGACAGAGTCACAGTTCCTTTTTTATTTTACCTTACCATCAGGTTCTTCCGCCGTATCTGCTGTTCCGGATACTTCTTTTACAACGGCATCTTGGTTTTCAACAGCTTCTGTAACCTTCTCTTCCTGAGAAACACCTGTCTCCTCGGCTGCTTTCCTTACCTCTTCAGCTGCTGCCTTTGTTTCTTCAGCTGCTTCCTTAGCGTCTTCAGCGGCCTTCTCTTTGACCTCATCCTTTACAGGCTCAGCCTTCTTCGGAGTCGTCTTTCCGATATTGTTGACCGAGGTCTTCACTTCAGTGATGTTTTTCTTGATATCATCTGCCGCTTCTGTCATGGGCTGCAGTGCCTCTCTTATAGGCTTCTGCGCCTCCTCCAAAGGCTCGATAACAGTCTCTTTGATGTCCTTTGTCAGATCACCGGATACATTTCGGAACTGTTTCAATGCCTCTCCCAGCTTCCTTGCGTATTCCGGAAGTTTATCAGGTCCGATGACGATCAGAGCAACGATGAAAATGATGACAATTTCTGAAAAACCAATCTTCATAACTATTCCTTAAATTTTTTTTATTTTTATAAGATATAACTAAACTATTATATCGGTTTAACATGACACTATGCAATCATTTTCGTGCTTTTTTGTAAAGAAAACCGGCCAGGAATTGTGACACAATTCTCTTGGCCGGTTATCAAAAAATCTTAAAGGTGAAGCACTCTGTCCTTAATCTCCTGGGTTCTTCCCTGGTTCCAGTACTGTGTACCGATATAGCCGCAGGTTCTTCTGGCTACCGACATCTTGCTCTCATCACGGTTTCCGCAGTTAGGGCACTCCCATACAAGCTTACCCATATCATCCTCAACGATCTTTATCTCACCGTCATAACCGCAGCACTCGCAATAATCCGACTTGGTGTTGAGCTCTGCGTACATGATGTTGTCATAGATGAACTTCATGACACTGAGAACTGCAGGGATGTTGTTCTGCATATTAGGAACCTCAACGTAGGAGATAGCTCCTCCCGGTGAAAGCTTCTGGAAATCAGCCTCAAACTTAAGCTTTGTGAAAGCATCAATCTTCTCACGGACATTTACGTGGTAAGAATTGGTCACATAGTTATGATCTGTAACTCCCTTGATGATTCCAAATCTCTTCTGAAGAGCCTTGGAGAACTTGTAGGTTGTGGACTCCATAGGTGTTCCGTAAAGTGAATAGCTTACGTTCTCTGCCTTTCTCCACTCTGCGCACTTGTCGTTCATGTGCTGCATTACTTTAAGTGCAAATGGCTTTGCCTCAGGATCTGTGTGTGACTTTCCTGTCATGCGCACACACATCTCATAGAGACCTGAATACCCGAGGGAAATGGTCGAATAGTTTCCGAAAAGAAGTCTGTCTATCTTCTCTCCCTTCTTAAGTCTCGCAAGCGCTCCGTACTGCCAGAGGATAGGTGCAACATCTGAGGTTGTTCCCATGAGTCTCTCATGACGGAGTTTCAGTGCTCTGTGGCAGAGCTCAAGTCTCTCATCAAAGATATTCCAGAACAAATCCATGTCGCCGTGGGATGAACATGCCACATCAACTAAGTTAATGGTAACAACACCCTGGTTGAAACGTCCGTAATACTTGTGCTTTCCTTCTTCGTAGGTCTTGCTGTTTGACTTGTTGCCGGCATCGCAGAGACCTTCATCATTCTGCTCATTATCCGGTGTAAGGAAGGATCTGCAGCCCATGCATGGATATACATCGCCCTTGTACTCGATCATCTTCTTTGCGGAGATGTAATCTGGTACCATTCTCTTGGCCGTGCACTTGGCAGCAAGCTCTGTAAGGTAATAGTATCTTGACTGAGGATAGATATTGTCCTCATCAAGTGTGTAGATAATCTTAGGGAACGCAGGCGTGATCCATACACCCTTCTCGTTCTTAACGCCCTTCATTCTCTGCTTGAGAACTTCCTCGATGACCATGGCAAGATCATCTCTTGTCTGTCCCTCAGGAACCTCATCAAGATACATGAACATAGTAACGAAAGGAGCCTGGCCGTTACATGTCATAAGAGTGATAAGCTGATACTGTATGGTCTGAACGCCACGGGTGATCTCCTCGTGAAGCCTCTTCTCAACGACCCTATTCACCTGATCTTCTGTCATCTGAACCCCGGCCTCGCTGTTCTCTTCCATAACCTGGCTCTTTATCTTCTGACGGGAAATGTCTACGAAAGGAGCAAGGTGTGAAAGTGTGAATGACTGACCGCCGTACTGGTTTGAAGCGACCTGTGCAATGATCTGTGTTGTGATATTGCAGGCTGTGTAGAAGCTGTGAGGCTTCTCGATCATGGTCTGGGAAATGACAGTACCGTTCTGAAGCATATCCTCAAGGTTTATGAGGTCACAGTTGTGCTCCTTCTGTGCATAATAGTCAGCATCGTGGAAGTGGATAATGCCTTCCTCGTGTGCTCTCACGATATCCTCGGGAAGAAGAAGACGTCTTGTAAGGTCCCTTGATACCTCTCCTGCCATATAGTCACGCTGGGTTGAGTTTATTACAGGGTTCTTGTTTGAATTCTCCTGCTTGAGTTCCTCATTGGACTGATCGATAAGTGAAAGAATATCGTCATCCGTTGTGTTGGACTTACGGGCTATCTCTCTCTTGTAACGGTAACGCACATATTTCTGTGCCACCTCATAGCCTCTCATCTCCATGATACCTGTCTCTACCATATCCTGGATCTCTTCAACCGATACGGCACGATTGAGCTTTGCACACTTGTTGGCAACGTTCTCGGCAACTCCCATGATCTGGTACTCATTCATCTGGTAGATAGGCTCTACTTCGTTGTTTGCCTTACGGATAGCGTTTGCGATCTTGGTAAGATCGAACTGAACTTCCTTTCCGTTACGCTTGATTACATTCTGCTTTACAGCTTCTTTTAATTCTGTCATCTTTGCATCTCCCCTTTATAATAATCCCCTCAAATCGGATAGGGATAAGTCCCTGCCCGATTTCGCGTTGGCCGTCATATATCCGCCTGAATAAGCCCGCTGCTGTATTACGGCTTTACCGCGAAAAAAAACAAATCGAAGTAACTTACGACGACTTGAAATCTGTTTGTTATGTAATCTGATAATAATGAAGTTTCAATCAAATCATCTTACAAAAAATATTTATTTCCTGATTTTATGCTTCACCAAATATTGTTTTCGTCTTTGGTTCAAGCACTATATCTTGTGTCTGAAATAAATATACTACTATTCACGGCGAAATGAAATAGCTAAATCAAAAATGTCACTTTTTTGTAGAAAACAGAGAATTTCCGCAATTTTTCACAACATCTGTGGCCTACGTATTTTCGGGCAAAAACAGGCTCCGTAACAAGTGATTTAGCGGCTCCGGCTACTGTTTACGAATTTCAGTGCTGTTTTGTAGAAATTGCCATATTGATTTAACTACATTAAGTGTTCAAAGAATTATTCCCATCCAAAAACCACTATATATAGAAAAACTCCCCGGGTTGGTACTGCCACCCGGAGAGTTTATAACATTTATATTCAGATGTCTACATACAATATCTTGTGTCTGAAGAGGAAGCTCATCACTTAATAGGGATAACGCCGCCCTCATAGGTGTCTGTTATGTAGCTTGTAACCTCCTCTGACTGAAGAACCTCTACAAGCTTCTTTGCCCACGCCTGATCTTTATCAGCCTCTGCAACTGCGATTACATTTGCGAAGGTCTGGGCTGCCTCTGAAGAAGCATCCTCCTGTGCAAGTGCATCTGATGGCTTGAAGCCTGCATCGATAGCATAGTTTCCGTTCATGCATGCAAAATCAACAGACTCAATTGATCTTGGGATCTGAGCTGCCTCAACCTCAAGAATCTCAACATTATGTGGATTCTCAGTGATATCCTGCTTTGTAGCTGTAAGACCTACACCCTCCTTAAGAGTGATGATTCCGTTTGCCTGAAGGAGCTGAAGAGCACGTGCCTCGTTTGTTGTATCGTTAGGTACAGCGATCTGTGCTCCGTCTGCAATCGCAGAAAGATCATTTGACTTTCCTGCGTAGATTCCAAATGGCTCATAATGAATGGCACCAACTGATGTCACATGAGTGTTGTTCTCCTTGTTAAAATCATCAAGGTATGGCTGATGCTGGAAATAGTTGGCCTGAAGCTCACCCTGATCTACAGCGAGATTTGGCTGAACGTAATCATTGTAAACCACGATCTCGATATTGATACCTGCTGCGGCGAGAGCATCCTTTGCATGCTCGAGGATTTCAGCATGAGGGCTTGGTGTAGCACCGATCTTTACGGTTACAGGCTCCTGTGTAGCAGCCTCTGTTGTCTTCTCACCCTCAGCCTGAGTCTCAGCTTCCGCAGTTGTCTCCTGCGCTGCTTCTGTCTTTGCCGCCTCTGTAGTTGCAGGTGATGCTGATGAACCGCAGGCTGCAAGAGAAGCTGCCGCAAGAACTGCTGCAAGTGCCAATGTGATCTTTTTCTTCATAATCTCTCCTCCTTTTTGAAAAGTCTCCGTACCTATATAAAACATTGACTTTTCTTTACTATCAGGATATCTCCGTATCCTTTCCATGCCGGATCCTTGTTCCGGCTTGCAACTTTATTTTATTCCGGGCGTTTATAGGATTAACTCCACAAAACCCGGCTAAAATACATAGATCTATCAGTTTCTTGCTCTCTTGTCTGTGGCTCTTGAAAGACGCATCCAGATTTCCTGAATCATCTGAACGAGCACAACCAGAATAATGACCGCAATCATCATGATGTCTGTCTTATAACGGTAATAACCGTAGTTCAGAGCTATGGCTCCGAGTCCGCCTCCTCCGACAAAGCCTGCCATCGCTGAATAGCTCAGGATAGTTGTGATACAGATGGCTGCACCCACAAGTAAGCTTGGCTTGGCCTCGGGTATCAGAACCTTGTAAATGATCTGCCAGTTGCTTGCTCCCATTGACTTTGCGGCTTCAATTACACCGGCGCTCACTTCCTTAAGAGAAGATTCTACCATTCTTCCGATATAGGGAGCTGAGGCAATGATGAGCGGCGGAATGATAGCCTTTGGTCCGAGGGTCGTGCCCACCAGGAACTTCGTAATGGGAAGCACCATGACCAAAAGGATCAGGAACGGAATTGAACGGAAGATGTTAATGATAACGCCAAGCACCGTATGCACCGCACTGCAGGGCGCTATTCCGTCCTTGTCTGTGACCACCAGGATCACTCCGAGAGGTATTCCTATGAGATAGGAAATGGCACTGGAGATAAGTGTCATATAAATGGTAGACCAGGTCTCCTCTATGTACATGGAAATTGATGCTGCATCCATTAGTCCACCTCCTCAAATATAATATTGTTGTCTTTAAGATACTGTCTTATCTTCTCACCATCATTATCGTCATCCGGAAGCTCCACTATCATCTGTCCCACAGCCTGTCCTTCAACCTCCTTTGTATTTGCAAAAAGGATGTTCACCGGAACCTTACAGCTTAAAATCATATCCGAAAGAATGGGCTGATGTGCGGAATGACCGTCGAATACTATTCGTATCTTATTGTTGCTGCTTTCACCGAAGATCACCGGCTTAACTGAATCCGCATCACCGTCTCCCAGGATAAGTCTCTTTCCTATTTCAGTCTTTGGATTGTTAAATACCTCCGAAACAGGACCGCTCTCCGCTATATGACTGTGATCGATGATGGCAACATTGTCACAAATGGCCTCAATTACGGACATCTGATGAGTGATCACTATGACCGTTACACCAAGCTCCTTATTGATCTGTTTCAGAAGATCGAGGATCTGAGCTGTGGTCTTCGGATCAAGAGCGGATGTGGCCTCATCGCACAAAAGAACCTTCGGATTTGTCGCAAGAGCTCTTGCGATAGCGACTCTCTGCTTCTGTCCTCCCGAAAGCTGGGCCGGATAGTTCCTGCTTCTTTCCTCAAGCCCTACGAGTCTAAGAAGCTCCATGGCTCTTTCTCTTGCCTTTTTCTTGTCTTCACCGGCTATTTCAAGCGGGAAGGTGACATTCGAAAGAAGATTTCTCTGGTCCAGAAGATTGAACTGCTGGAAAATCATGCCCATGTTTCTTCTGGCTTCCCTGACTTCTTTATCCGACAGGTCTCCGAGGGACTTTCCCTCAAAAATGACCTTGCCGCTGGTAGGCACCTCAAGATAATTTATACAACGTACCAGTGTTGACTTTCCTGCACCGGAAAGTCCGATGATTCCCTGAACGGAACCCTCCTTGATATCCAGATTGATATCATCAAGAGCAATCACATCCCCTGAACTTGTATGGAATGTCTTGCCCATGTTCACCAACCGGATGATATTATCACCCTTAGCCATTAAACCTCCATCGTTCCGCAGATTAACTGCGGATGCCGCCCGGGCGGCTGTTTTTCATTTTAATGATCGCGGGTTCGACGTCTTTCACCCACCATCTTTTTTACGAATTCTTCTGATTTCCTCTATCTAAAGATTCTGAAGAAAACCTCAAAGATTCGTAACAAAGATTTTATTATATGAAAAGCCTTTAATCAATTAGGGATAAATGATAATGAGCTATAAGCTGTGGCTATAACTGGAATTACAATCAGTCCTGCTCCCGGATGACAGACTTTGTTCATGCAGAGTCCTATGGCGCACTGCCCTAGCCTTATCACATAGAAGACCATATGTCATGCTATTCATAGTCAATGCACTTTCCTCGTATTATATGATCATCCCCTATAAAAAAAAGAGCACTGCCACTTTAAAGGCCAATGCTCCTCTCTTTACAGAATTTCTTAATCCTTATTTCTCTTGTAATGATAAAGCAGTCTCACGCCGTCCAGATACTCTGCTTCCTCTTCCGAATCTATGGCCAGTTCAATACTTTCCTTACCGCTGTAATCCGTTATGGCCGCACCTATATAGAACTCATCCCTGATTTCATCCGCATAAGGAATGGACACGGAGCCCGTAAGATCTTCATCCCCACTCAGCTTCCTGATATCCATTTCAAGTCCCTGCCAGAAAATGCGTTTCCCGTCCTTGTCAAATACATATACAGTCACCGGCCAGTCGAAGAAAAATCCTGCATTTCCCGCGTTCCTGAAGGAGATATCCAGGTTTATCTTGTTCTGCGAAAAATCATAATTGGCACTGAGTCTTGAAGGATATATTCTGTATCCCATTCTTTTCAGTATTGATTCTTCCTGAAGCTTATAATTTTCGTTCGTAAGATCAGGCACCATGGGGCCTATAAAGGTCATCCGGGAATTCGAAATATCCTCAAGCACTCCGCCAAAATCCTCTGTAAGGATCTTATCCATAGGAGTACCGCTGGTGAACTCTCCTCCAACAGGACTTGTCTTTCCTATATCCGGTGAGGGACTGAGCTTCAGCTGCTTTCCTGACGTCTCCTGAGTCCCTCCTTCTTTTAACCAGTTAAGCCATTCTTCCGTATCTTGCCTGTCTCCCACCATATCATTGAAGACACCCATTGCTCCTTCAACAGAAAAATCATAATTCCTTCTGGTCATAAGTCTCGAATTCGCAAAGCTCGTGGAATACAGTTCCGCATACTCGGCACAAACATCTGCATTCGGCATCAGAGAGCTGTGGCTATCGTCCTTTGCATGCCACTCTCCCCAGTGTCCCAGACTTCCGAGCTGAACAAAGGAGATGAAAAAGTCCTTGTTGCAGTATCTGGCCAGTTCCTTAAGCGCCAGATCATGATACTTCCTGAAGACCGCATCAGCATAATCCGGTGAATATCCTTTACCATACTCAGTATCGTAGAATGTTCCCGTCTGGGTCTTTTGGTAGAGCCACTCAGGTATATCCATCTGCTCCTCTTCTCCCGGAATATCACATATAAAACGTATCACTCCATGCTTATGCTTATTCTTCCACTCTTCTATATGATATTTTTTCTCGACACCCTCTATGTCAAATTTACCTTCCGCCGGTTCCCACTCTGCCCAGGTAAGAGGGATATATACCATATTGGCTTCTTCACACTGAATCTCATTTTCAGCATCCGGTGCAAATCCCATAAGAGGATTGTCCGTAATTGTATAGTCCGGAGCATAGGTCACATCGAAGTTAAGCCCGGAACGGTGAACCATATAGTACATTATCCCCGCAATGGCTGCTCCCAGAATCAGGATCATGGCATACTGGATGGCATAGCTTTTCCTTTTACCCATTGTACTCCCCGTTATACTGAATAAGGTTTACGTCATTTACGCCCTCAAGCTCCGCTATCTTCTCAACAAAAGGCATGTTTTCAGGCTTTGACATGATCTCGACAGTGAGCTCTGCTCTTCCCTTTCTCAGAGTCTTTGACTTGATCTGGTACTTACGGTTTCCAAGCTGTTTAAGTACCTCTGCACCTGTCTCTTCACCTTCATAGTGAACCACAAGTATGTAGATGACACCTTCCTTCTTTTTAATGTAGAAATGTCTCACAAGTACATACATCACCACCATGGTTATGAGTGCGAGGGGATAGATATGAGCCGCAACTATGATTCCTATTGATATGGCCCAGAAAATATACAAAAGATCCATAGGATCCTTTATGGCTGTTCTGTATCTTACGATGGAAAGGGCACCCACCATACCAAGGGAAATAACGATGTTACTGCTTATGGCAAGAGTCAGGGCACATGGAAGTATGGTCATACCAACGAGAGTCATGGCAAAAGAAGATGAATATACTACTCCACCGTAATACTTCTTATAGATCCGGTATATCACAAATCCAAGCAGTATGGCTATCACCATGGCAATTACAGCCGTAATGATAAAGTCCAGGGTTATGGCATTGTTTGCCACAAAGTTCTTAAGTACCGATTTTTTAAAATAGTCTTTTGCGTTCATTTTATATCCTCCGTCTCTAAGGAATTGATCATCATAAAAATGCTTTACATCAATACGGTCTTACTGAGTCCCGCAGTCACATCCGTAAGATGATGTGCCGCATCGTAGCAGGACACATATTTTGAAAAAGCCACAAATTCTTCTCCGTCAAGAGGCAGTACCTCTTTTATGATCTGAGGAAGGAATTCGGTATACTTGACCTCCAGTACCTCCACATCCGGCTCTATAGCCGGAAGCCTGGGAAGAGTCTCATCAAATATATCGAATCCTCCGACTGCAGCCGCCACCTCACTGTCAAAGGTGATCCTCACGGTACCCTCATCCAGTATCAGAGGGAGTCTCATGTAATCAACTATGACCTTGGGTCTCAATAGATTCATGACACATTCAGCATAGAACTCCCCGCAGAGGTTCTCCTTTCTCTTAAGGAGGAAGCCGTAATCGCCATCCATGATACTATCAAATTCCTGCCTGGAAATATCCACGGATTCCTTAAAGATATAACTTCCGCTCTTCTTCTTTCTTTCAAGAGATATCTTTTTATCGCTGTAGTTATATATCCTTATACGCCATTTCTTTCTGGCATAAACACCCATGAGCTTCTGCACATAGGCCGTATTATTATAATCATCAAAATACAGGCTTCGTATCTCATATCCATCCTGAGAGGCGTGCGGATCCAGATGCAGCAAAGGTCTCAGCCTTCTCTTCAGAAGCTCCGCCTCCTTTCGAGAAATGACATACTTCCATTCATTCCTGTATATAGGTTTTTTGTCCTCCATTTTAGCCTCCATGGTTCATACACGAATCTCTTACCTGATTCGTATATGGCCCACCAAACAAGTTTGAAAGTTCATTTTCAAACTTCTCTTTTCTGAATTCCTGTCATTCTTCCTGGAAAGTCGACTTCACCACAGTTCCGTCTTCCTTTACATAGAAGCAAAGTACTCCGTGCACTGTCGTCTTCTTTTCAGTGTTATAGTATTCAAATGCTTCCTGCTTAAGGCCTGTTCCGTTATCGCTCTTTGCATATACCCTTACAAAGTACTGTCCCGGAGCGAGTTTTCCGGCATCAAATTTCGTATCTTCAAGATCTGTTCCCTGAGCAAGCTTACTGCCAAATGACCATGCATCGGAAATCTCCACATCATAGCTTATCTTCCCATTGATCATTGAAGATTCATCCCAGTTTATGATCACATGTCCATCCTTTAACTCAGGATCATTTATATGAAAAGGCCATGGAGTTTCCAGTGAATCATAGTAAGCATAGTAATTTTTCTCAATCTGCTCCGGTATCATCTCAAGGAGCTTATCGTAATTCTCTTCGGTAACTCTCGCATAAGAAGAGTCCGGTATTCTGTAAAGATATTTTTTGACCTTATCCCCCAGCTTCTTTGCCCTTTTCGATACATTCTCGGAAGAGAGATCCGATTCATGAAGCTCTTTTATCTTTTCACTGAGCTTATCCACACAATGCCTGCTCTTAAGGATACGGCTGAAAAGAATCGAATCTGTATAGAGATAAATTCCCTTCTCATACCCCTCCGAGTAATCAGTATCTCTCAACAGTTCGTAATCGGATCTTAAGGCCCCGTCATTATCCCAGGGAATAATGTAGAATTTATTGACCCCCATGGGACTGTACAGATAGAAGTTCTCGGTATCTGTTTTCTTATTGTCCATCAGGATATTGAAGGCCATCCAAGTGTAGAGATTGTCCTCATCAAAGTAAGTCTTCACTACATCCTCTATGGACATGTCCCCACCGTTAAGTGCGTCAAGCATCTCAATGAGCCCGCTGTAATCTTCACTTCCCTTTGCTTCCAGAAGCTCTTCAAATTTATCTCTATCGAAGTTCTTCTCCGTAGGCTGCATTATCACATCACCGTGACGTCCGAAGTCAAAATCATTTATCTTATAAAGCTCACCTGAACTATCGAGATTTCTGTTGGAAAGATACTTTTTGTTCACAGTCTCCACCAGAGTATAGAGTCCGTAATCCACAAAGAGGTTGGTCTTTTCCGACTTGAGATCCCTGACATACAGATGTACAAATTCAGTTCTTACGGACATCATGTCATCAGTTTTACTCATAAGCTCGTAGCACAGCTTATTGGTGAAACGGAAAGGATCGGTAAAGCTCTTTGAGAGTACCAATGTCTTTATTCCGGAAACATTGCCGCTTCCGGAATTGATCTTTATACGGTAACTCTTCTGCTGTCTTGTGGATGCCTTTTTGCCGCTAAGCTTCACTGTGGCATTGGCAGACATGCTTCCGTAACCGAAGGCATCGGATGTGGGGCCGTCTTCATTTCCGAACTGCACCAGCGCATCGCAGGTATAGGCTTCCTCC
The DNA here is from genome assembly GCA_002371295.1 of Oribacterium sp. UBA3737. The sequence goes on from DFGZ01000312.1 coordinate 29,629, forward strand.
TCTCTCTCCTCATACCAGGAAAGATTATGTTCATTTATCTCTTCCCAGGTATGCTCCGAATCCCCGAAGCTCTCATCTCCTCCCACGGTCAGATACAAAACATCTTTCCCTACAGGCTCATCATAAAGGGCTCTGTAATCCTTTACCTGATACATATCCTTGAGAGAAGCCTTTTCATAATAATCCTGAGGAAATGCCCAGTATTTAAACTCTTCTAACCAGCTGTCATTCCCGTGTTTTTTCTTATCTTTCTCCGCTGTACCGGAAACACTTCCACAGCCCAGAAGGCACAACAGCAAGAAAAGTGAAAAAAGTTTTATTACTTTTTTTATAAAAAGCTCTTTTCTCATACCTTCTCCTTTACTATATATTGCACTTTACCTTCACTATCAACCGTAAAGCAGTAACAGCCATATACCTTTCCACCCCTGCTCTTTACATAATAATCAAAACATTCCATGGTATACCCTGACTGATTTTTTGAAGTGACCCTGAGATAATATCTTCCGGGCTCAAGAATATCTGTTTCCACAAGCGGTATCTTTAAGTCGTGCCCTTCGTAAATCACTTCCTGAAAAAGGTCATCCTTTGCGATCATATAATCATAAGTCACTTCCTCGCCGTTATAATCATAGGAAGTGCCCCAGCTTATGAGAGTTTTGTTATTCTGCTTATCTATGATAGGCATATCTATGAAAAAGGGCCATGGACGCTTCATGGTTTCCTGAAATTCCAGATAATTATCCCTTACCTCATCCCCAAGTCCCGAAGTAAGTTCATCAAACTCTTCTTCAGAATCTGTTTTCTTGAATTCAACATCTGGCATGGAGAATATATAAGGTTTAACTATATCCGAATAGGATTCCGCTTTTTCGTTAACTATCTCAGGTGATACATAATTTTTATAAAGATCCTCAACAGCGTATGTAAGCAGGTTCCTGTATCTTTCCACCTTCATCATTCGGTTTATAAGTGCAAGTCCCAAAAACTTGGTCATTCCCTTTTCCCAGGATTCACCGTCACTTCTCCCTTTGCTTTTGTTATACTCTTTATGAAAACTTGCATCCATGTCCCAGCAGATCATATAAAACTTCCGGGAATTAAGGGGACTGTAAATAAACAGATTGCGGGCACCCACGTCCACATTACCGTTCAGGATGTTGAATGCCATCCAGTAACAAAGATTTCTCTCATCAAAATGTTCCTCTACTATCTTTTCTATAGGCTTTGAATAATTATGGATTTCTTCTATTACTTCCTGTAACTTTGAAGGATCTCCGTCTCCCTTTTCTTCAAGGTAGCTGTCGAATTTAGACTGATCAAATTCCGGATCATCCTTTGACATCATTACCTCTTCATATTTGTTCCACTCAAAGAATGATACCTTATAAAGATGTCCGTTCTCATCCAGACCATGATTCTTTAAATAGGTTCTGTTGACCTGCTCCACCATGGTATAAAGACCATAATCCGCGAAATCTTCGCTTCCCTCTTCGGTATCATCCTTCACATAGAGATGAACGAACTGTGTCCTTCCGCCTATCAGTTCAGGAATATTTTTCAGAAGATCATAGCATAGCTTGTTCTCAAACCGATAGGGCTGTCCCACATGCTTATTCAGATCCAGTGTCCTCTGATTTCTGAAATCGCCTTTCCCGTCCTTTATCCTTATCTTATAGTTCTTTTGGGCTGATCTGGATGAGGTCTGGCCTCTTACCTGAACAGAAACATTAGGCACGTTTTCACCGTAACCGAAGTCTCCGGAATCTATTCCTTCTCCTTCTTCGTCAATCTGAAGAACACCCTCTACCTTGTATCGGTCCACTCCCATATTCTGGTAGTCATAGGCCGAATAGGTATTAACCTCCTGCCAGGTATGATTGCTGCTGTCAGCTTCATTTCCTTTTGTTACCGTAAGATACATGGTTATGACAGAATAATCCTTGTCATTCATGTAAATATCTTTGTTCTCTACAAGATTCCCATCGGAAGGAACAGTCTTTTCAGCAGTATCAACTGTAATTTTTCCTTCTTCGGATGGCTCTGTGACAGCCACGGTTTCCATGTTTGTCTCAGCTTCGGGAACCCTCAAATTGCATCCGGAAAGAATCAGCATGGAGGTACACATTCCGAAAAGCCATCTGAAAATCACTCTTTTCTTCAATATCCGATTCCCTCCTTTTTCATAAGCTTCTCCAGAGCTTTTTCTTTTTCTGCTCTGAGCCTCTCTTCTTCCTTTTCCGTAAACTTATCAAGCTTACTGCTGAGTGTCACAAAAAAGCCCTTCTCTGTACCCTGTATAAGGTTCTGTCTTGAAAGCAGAAAATAGGGTAGTCTCTTGGTATACCAGTTAAGTCTCAAAAGAGCATAAAAATAGAAAACCACCGCTCCAAGAAAAAAACCGACTCCAAAATAATGAACATCCCCGAAATTAATCTGCCATACAGTTGCCAGGGTACTTACCAGTGCAAAAAGCGCGGTTCCCACGAAAGCTCCATCATAGTCTTCGAAATAAAGCTCTATAAGCATTACGGAATTTGCCACGGCATATACCCCGTAACCCACACACAGGAATCTGAAGATGGCAAGTGAAAGTGAACTGATTCCCGGAAAAAAGAATTCCATAAAAGGCGGACCTATAACAACGAAGAGAACAGTTGTAAACAGCTGCTTACAGCCGAGGTACATAAGTTCTCTCTGAAGCATATCCATCATCTCTTTTCCTGCCAGTTTTATATCACTTATGGCTCCCTGATGTGCAAAAAGCCCATAAAAGTCTCTGTACTTCGGATAGAAATTCACTTCAACGGAAATAACAAAACTGATAGTTGTTATGATAAGAGAGAAGAATGCGGCAAGAGCAGGAACATCATATTCAGGTGCTCCGTAAAAGCCTCCGCTAACCTGTTCTCTCAGAGGACCGAAGTACATAACTAACAGATGACTGAACAGCCCTATCCTCACCATGGCCCCGGAAAGACTCAGTGTAGGATACTTGTCAAAATACTTAAGAAATGTAAAATAACCGCCTCTGCTCTTCGGAAAGTAATCCATCATCAGCTTAAGCTGCTGTACTGAAAGTAATCCGTAAGCTATTATCACGCAAAGCATAAGGCTCTCAACACTACCTTTTCCGAACAGGACCATAAGAAGCGCCACCAGGAAACCAAACATCAGTGATATGGTAAACGTTAGAACTATGGCATTAAAATCCTTAAGGGCAGTGAGATATATCATCTCTGTCCAGGCCACAATGAGAACCATGGCCAGCCACATACAGAGCACTACCTGAGCTGGATTTTCCGCGGAAACCACAAGAAAAGGCAGATACATTATCCCGCAGATTATGAGCTCAATGATCAGAAGCCCATAAAAGGATGGCATGATCTTATCCTTTTTTCCGCTGTAGATCATGTCTGACACAAAACGGGTGATCACCATGTTGAACCAGGTGGTCACAAAAAGCGAAACCAGAAGTGTATAGGTCAGCATACAGTTAAGAAGCTCCCTTTCATGATCCGGAAGTCCCGCTATCTGTGAAAGCTTGGATATGCCTGTGAGCAGGATAACTCCCAGAATCATGGGACCAACAGTCACTATTCCGGAATATCCGTATGCTTTACAAAGATTCATTAATCCCTTCTTATTGAAGAGTTTTTTTAAGCTGAAGCCTATGCCTGCCATCTTTTAAACACCTCATCATAAACTCTCTGATACTTGGTTATCATATCTTCATGGCGGAAATACTTTTCTACCCTGCTTCTTCCGGCGACTCCCATCATGTACCTTTTCTCAGGTTGCAGACACATAAGGGTCATGGCATTGGTAAGAGCCGGTATATCCATCGGAGGCACGCATATTCCGGAGCTTCCGAAATCGTCATCATCCTGAACCTTCGTAAGAAGCTCTCTGCAGTTACCCACATCAGTGGTCACGCAGGGCCTTCCTGCCGCAAAGGACTCAAGTACAGAAAGAGGCATGCCTTCCGAAACACTTGAAAGCACCGTAAAGTCAAAGTCACCGATGTGCTTTACCACATCGATGGAACCCATGAAAATGACATCCTTTACTCCCAGCAGCTTTACCAGGTCATAGCACTCTTCCGCGTATTTTTTGTCATCCTCGGGTCCTGCGATGAACAGCCTTGCATTGGGCACCCTTTTCTTAACTCCGGAAAACGCATAGATCATGGTCTTGACATCCTTTATGGGTGCGATTCTGAGTACCGCGCCTATATTCACGTGTCCGTCATCCTTCTTTTTACCTATGTCCTTGAACCTTTCATAGTGTATGCCGTTTCCGATGTACACACATTTATCAGGATCACAGCCCATATCGATCTGGATCCTTCTGGCGCCTCCGAAGAGACTGGTTATCATGGTTGCCTTTTCATAGGCACCCTTGGAGAGCATGTAAAAAAAGCGGACCCAGAATTTCTTAAAGGCAGGGAGTACCCACTTTGCTCTTATGATCTCTTCCTCCCTCTCACGGGTATAGATGCCATGCTCTGAGATCTCATAGGGGACCTGATATTTGTAGCTTCCCAGTCTTGCCAGTATGCCGCTGTAGCCTGTTGCGATGGCATGATACACATCCGCCTTAGGTATGTCCGTATGAAGCAGATACAGCACCGGCAGAAACATTGACCTTATGGTATGAAAGAAATCCGAGAACGCTGTATAGGTATATTCCTCTTCACATATCCCGGTGATGATATTCAGGAAATCTTCGCTCATAAGGAAGGACAGAGGATCTATTTTATCCTCTGAATACATCTTAAAGAGCTTTTCCCAGTCAGGATCGGAACAGCTTATAAGATCATGAAGTGTTTTTATTTCCTCTTCAGTAAAATCATACTTCTTCGGTTTTGTCCTCAGCTTCAGTGCATCGTTAAGAAATACCTCCCTTATCTCAACCACGTTCTCCGGAAGGGTATACTTGAATTTACCCTTCATGGAGGAATCCGAAGCAACTGCCCAGATCACAAATTCATGCTGGGGCATGGCCTTTATGTACTGATGGATCCATGTGGATACACCACCCGTAACATAGGGGTAACACCCCTCCAAAATCACACATATTCTCATATCTACCCCTACTCAAGACTCAGTTCGACGCTTTTATCCTCACACTTTATCAGATACATATTTTCAGCTACCCTGCTGTAACTTCCGCCACGGATTCCGGCTATGCTTTTCCCCTCGTTAAGCCGTACAATCATCCATGCTTCTTCATTAAAGTCTGAAAGGTCTAACTTTATCTCACTATTCTTTTTCTCACTCTTTACTTTCAGGATGTCATAGTTCTGGACTGCTGCGGCTATCTCCGAACCGGTAAGATTTCTTATGTCCGGTGCAGAATTATAAAGCCAGTCCATATATTTTTTCAGATTGCTGTAAAGCTTTGCCCATCCAAGCTCTGCTCCTCTGTCCACATCGAGCACATCATCGGGATGATGAAAATGCGTATTGACAAAATGGAAATTCAGTTCTGAAAGGGCAGTAAGCTCCATATACTCATCTATCACACAGCCCGATGTGATTCTCGGTGTATTTATGATTCCATCCTTTGAAACATCGAATTCCTGCTCATAGGCCATATCTGTTGGCAGATATACTGCTGCGATGCTTCGTATGGTTGTATCATTCAAAAGCTCTCTTCCTTCCTCTGAAAGCACATTGGACGGCGGAACATACACCTTTAGTTCCTCATCAGGAAAAAGCTCTCCCGTAAAACGAAAAACCTCTTCCAGGGACTTTTTCATTTCAACCGTTGAAGGCCACTGCAAATATGCGTCGTACTGGTCCTTATAGTCAAAGTTCCTGAGTACCAGCGGCATATGGTTGTAGCCATGTATACCTATCTCTCCGCCACTGTCCAGAAGCATATTTCCAAAATACTGGAATCTCATTATCTCCTGATTTTCCGGAAACACTCCTTCCACCTGGTCGGAATAATCCTCTATCACAAGACCGGTGTAATGTATTCCGTATTTTTTCCCAAGTTCATAGATATCATTCCACCATACCTGGGAATAAAAATCTGCTACCGACATGTGGTAATCCCTGTCAATAAAGTTACTGTCCCCCTCCGGTACAGGAGATGGGAAATCATCAATGTAAAACGCCGCGCCGTTTATGACAGGATATGCGCAGTAATCTCCGAGAAGACTGTATGCTGCACTGTGGATACCTCTGTAGGCCTTATCTATTATTCCGAAGTTATCCATGACCACAGTGCCTTTTCCTGCTTTTCTTCTCCAGATAAGCGGTACAGGATATTCATCTGTGGACTGCATATAGACTTCACTGTCATCCTTAATGGAGTATGCCAGTGCTGAATCATAAGGATCAATGATGTTGAAATCATGGGCCGATCCGCCTATAAGAAAATCATTATTGAAATGAATACCTTCCACGAACTGTGCATCACCACTGTCAAGTATTCCCAGAAGATCATAAAAGCTCTGGAAACTTCCGCTGGTTTCGGGCGGGTAAGCAATCATGAGATTTCCCCCATCGGTAACCCAGTCCTTTATAGCGATGATTTCTTTTGCCAGTTTGGGATATTTCGTAATTGCAACTATAGCTTTCTTATAATCCTTCAGCATCCCGCTTTCAAAGCTTCCCACTTCACATGTGTCATAGGGGATCTTCATCTGGCTCAGCACCGGATTCCAAAGCTCCAGGGCCTTCATGCTCTGGGGATCCCCATCCTCATATATCAGGATGGTTCCCTGATCATAGGTATTTTCAACTTTACTTTTACTCAGGATACTGTTGGTAGGTTTTGAACCTTCATCATCACTCTTTATAACACGGAGAGTCTCCTTGGGCATGAGGGAAATCATCTCCGGCCTCACGGTATATATCACATTGGCCTGGACCATAATAAGTGCTGCAGAAAAAATGCAGAATACTATTCCCAATATAAAAAGGCCGCCGAACTCCATACGTGCCAATATTTTTTTAATTCTGCCGGTCTTCCTAGTCTCTTTTTCCATTTCCTTCTACTACTCCATGGCAGACGCAGGAACGCCTCTGCCCACTATCAGAATTTCTATGAAACCATTTCGTCTTCACACCAAAACCTCACGAGACTTTTTAGTTCCGTCGAAAGATAGATTCCTTTTTCATCTATTTCCCTGACTGTTCGTCTGATCTCTTTCCTGTCCTTTCTGAGAATCGCACTTTGCAGCATAGCTGTGTATGTGCCTTCTCTTTCCGGCCACCTCTCCTTCATGTACCTGATGTCTTCGTCCAGGGCATCCTGATCATGAAGCTTGAGATCCGCATCAGCCTTTTTATTTATAAGAGTCCATTTTCCCCTCACACTATTCTTTGACAGCTCTTTTTTCAGCAGCCCTGAATATTTCTTAAGCTGGTTTTTCAGTCCGTCTCCCTCCAACAGACCGCTTGATATGTATCTCTCAAGCAGCTTACGATATTCCACATCCAGCTCCTCATCCAGAGGAGCAGCCGATTTTCTTTTCATGATGTCCTGAAATTCCAGATCGAATTTCTTCATTATCTCTGTAAGAGCGGTTGCGGCATAATGAACCACCTCAGTGTCACCATTCTGTTTTGCATTGAAAAGCTGCGGTACATAACCCTCCGGATCCGAATACAGCACATCTATCAGCAGCTCTCTTCGGGTTGCCGTATCATTGATGACCAGAGCCTCTTCAAGCGGAACCACCTTTTCCCTCACATCATCTTCATCCATCACAATGCTTTTTGTGATATCGCCTGGTTCCTCCGTTAACTCCCGGTCTTCCTGACTGTTATAGGAAGCTGATTTATACTCTGTACTATCGGATCGGGCTTCTTTATCTTTGATATCGATAAGCGGATCCACCTCTGCAATATCTGCCTCTCTGTCGGAATGTCTGTCAGACAATGTCCTTACCAGCACAAAAAGAAGTCCGAAGACAGGTATCAAAAAAGCAACACCGAGATCAATATAAGAGCAGCTGATCATGTATCTTAACCGCCCTATAAAAAGCATGGTCCAGATAATATAATGAATAGCGAGGATAGACACTATTAACAACATCTTATATTCCCTCCAGTATTCTGTAACCTATGTCATTACTTCTTAATCTCTCATCAATTGTTTCAAATATCTTTCTGTTTATCTGTGTGAGAAGCAGATAAAATTTACCGTCTTTTCCTTCTCCCACCATGTCACTGTGCCTTATAAGCTTTCCCAGTTTTTCTAAGGTCTCATCTATGTCGGTAGTCTCAAGCTCCAGAAGGATAAAGGATGCCACTCCCGCATCTATCATTCTTCGTTGTGCCTCAAGCTCCTTTTCGAAATATGATGGTACTAGTATTTCTGTGCCGGTTCTGTACTTCTCCTTCTCGATGGCTTTCTGATACTCCAGGGCTCTGATCAATGAGATCCTTACGAGATGGCACATGATGGTAAAAAGATTCATATAGTACTGTCCCATCTGTTCCGTATCCGCTTCGTAGATACAGATCATTAGCTTCAGCTTTTCATCCTTTACTATTCCGTATGCATACTGAGGTTTATCCTCCGAAAAGGTGATATTTTTCCATGTATCCCTTTGTAATATCACATCATATACATCCCGGTATGCATCGAGATTGAGTGACCTTGAAAGCTCTTCCGTCATGCTTCTTGAACAGGCAACGAGACGGGCATAATTCTGACTGTCATCTATGGTGTATATGGCTATACTGTGGTTCTTAAGTATATTTTCCAGTATCTCCACGCCGTTCATGAATATCTCCGCAGGTGTGGAACTGTTAAGATTCTCTACAGCTTCAAATATCTTTCCGAAGCTGTCCTGATATCCGAGTATCTGTCTCTTGTACTCCTCCTTGTTGTCTATGACGGACATGTAGACATTATTGAGGAAGTCATACTTACCCTGAATCGTCTCAACTTCCTCTTCCGCGAACTTAAGCTTCTGATCCTTGCTGGTGACCATGTACCCCGAGATGGCACCTGTCATAAGATAAATGGCAAAAGGAAGCCAGTAATCGGTATTGTAGAACAGCATACTTCCGGTAACTCCTGACTGTATGAAGGATATCGCAAGGGAAATACACTGTATGAATCCTGAAAGGATGCCAATGAACATTCCGTGAACACTGCCCATTATCACCACATAAAAAAGTCTCAAGTCAATATATCTGAAATAGATATTGTCAGTCGTATACCTGATCAGGAACTGTATCAGCAGGAACAGTCCCACAAGCTCTGTTACCTTAAGCACCTTATCGGATATTCCGTTCAGGAAGGTCCTCGCCCTGTCCAGTTTCCCAGGCTTTCTCAGCTTAAGGGCTGAATATCTTTTGAAGGCATACTTTATTCCCTCTGTAAAATCGTCTCCGGGAATGAAGCCATAATCCTTTTTCAGCCTCATGGCTTCCTTTTTCCTGTTGAGCAGAAGATCATGAAACCGCGAATCCTTGTAACTTATCTGTGCTGTTTTCACACACTCCTTAAGCACATCACCGAGCTCCCTGTAGGTATGTTCACATCCGTTAAGGGCAGAGTATTCGCCCCCTGTATCCATGGTCTCCTCTGTCATGGATATCAGAAGATCCGTAAGATTTCTTAGGGACATAAACTCAACATGATCCTCAGGATCATACTGAAACTCAATGGGCTCATCATTTATGAGCCTGTCGAAAAGACTTCCCAGCCATGTGTTAACAGGAACATGCTTCAAGATATGAGGCGCTCTCAGGATGACCGTTTTAACATTGTTCTCATGAGAAAGGAACTTCACCTGCTCCTCTGTCTGTGCACAGTTAAATGTCTCCGAAGTGATGTGAAGGCTCTGATGGGAGCTCTCGATGGAAGATACAAAAATGATCTTTGACACCTCGTTCTCCGCACAGCTGTAAACCAGCTTCTCTATTTTTTTACGTTCATTATCAAGTCCCGTGTTTCCATCGACAAAGCCTGATATGTACCATACGACATCAGGCAGATAGGACTTCATTATCTTATGGAAATTCTCGGATGTGATATCATCCTTATATAGATTGATCTTATGTGACTTTGATCCGAATTCTATTCTCTTACTGTACAGCTCTGAGGAATCGTCAACTCCCGCTATAACTACGCTGTAGTAATCCGTTAAACGATTCAATGTTCCGGCATCAAAAAAAGCAGCATTACCGCAGATCAGAATGCCTGCGGGCTGACCGGTTTTTTCCTTGTTTCTCATAACTAAGACCCCACTTACAATAATTCACACTCTTTATAGTTTAGAAACTAAACTGTAATTTATTTTTAATCATTGTTTTTTTCAATAAGGCTGTGACAAGTGGAGCCGTCCTGTGATAAAATAATTAAAATTTTTATATTTTTTCCATATATTTAATAGATTTATTAATAATCGCTACCGGAGTTTTATTTCGATATGACCATTGCTATAGTCGATGACCAAAAGAAAGAAAGAGAACTGCTAAAAGGAATCCTTACGGAATATGCCTCCATAAACAGACAGAGCTTCAGTTTCACAGAATATGACTGTGCGGAAAAGCTCCTTGATAATTATCAGCCTTTTCTATACAGTTTTCTTTTTCTGGATATCTATATGGATGGAATGGACGGCGTTGAAGCTGCAAGGGAGATACGGCAAAAAGACAAGGATGTCACTATCGTTTTCCTCACAAGCAGTGGAGAATTTATGCCGGACGCCTTCCGCGTTCATGCCTTTGACTACATTGAGAAACCTGTGGACAAAGCACGCATATTTGGAATAATGGATGAACTCCTTGACAGAAGGACTACATTTTTGAACGGTCCCGCCCTTAGCTTCAGAAGTGAAGGCTGTGACATTACCCTGCCCTATAGCAGGATAATGCTTATACGGACCGCATCCTCAAACTATCTTGAGATAATTGATCAAGATACAAACTGTCATTCAACCAGGATGACCTTTTCCTCTATTCAGGAGGCCCTTTCCTCTGATAACCGTTTTCTCCAGGTAATCAGAGGTGTACTTGTGAACATGGACCATCTGCTGGATATAAGAGACAAAGTCTGCATCTTTCCCGGAGGTATAAATGTTCCCGTGAACATCAAAAGATCCGGAGAAATTGAAGCCATCTGGACAAACTACAAATTTAAAAAGATCCGTTCAGAATTGAGAGAAAGGAGAAACCGTAAATGAACTGTACCGATTTCCTTTACGGTATGCTGGATAATTATCCGATAGTGACTGCAGCTGTGCTTTGCTTTCTCCCCATGAGAAACCAGTTCAAAAAGGAGCTTTACGCAGCCATCATCGATACCTTTATTTACCTGGTGGTACTGATAACTTTGGATTCATATCTGCTCTTAAGCCATCCCATTCCCTACGACGCGGACATACCCATTATCTGTATCGTTTCATTCATTGTATATGACAGGATATTTAAAACATCCTTAGACAAAAAGTTATTTACCTTTACCTCTGTGTGTGCCACGGTGGGGTTTCTGTCAAACTTTTCCCATGGCTTTGACGCGGTTATGAATCCTACTTCCGATATCCTGCACATCAGTCATGAAGCCTCAATGTTTCAGTTCCTGATATGTACATTGTTCACGCTTCTGTTCTGCTATCCCATAATGAGATATGGCAGTCAGCTTATCGATACCTTTGAGTCAAAAAATACCTGGTATTTTGCCTCTACAATTTCTGTCATATTCTTTTTATTAAACCTGGTGATAGCACCGAGACACTATACGACACTCCATACCAACAACATCATGCCTGCCTTCTGGCTGATCATGACTCTGTGCTTCTTCTTAATGATGTTCCTGTTCACCATTTTTTATCATATAGTCATGAGTGCCATGGAATCCTCCCGGCTGAGCGCCAGACTTCGATATCTGGAAATGCTGGAAAGCCAGCACAGAAAGCTCCAGTCATATATGGAGAACACAAGGCGCCAAAGACATGATTTCAGGCATACCTTGCGCACTTTGTACACTCTTTCAACTGACGCGGATAACGAGACCATAAGGACTTATCTTAACCAGTATCTCGACAATATGCCGGAGAGTGATTTAACACTCTTTACAAAGAACATCGCCGTCAATGCGGTCCTGAATTACTATATGGAATCCGCAAGGACTGCTTCCATCAAGCTCACCTGGGAAGTAGATCTGGATGAAACCACACCATGGATAGCGGATTCAGACCTATGTATCATTCTGGGTAACATTCTGGACAATGCTGTCATCGCCTGCACAGAAGCAAACCCTCCTATTCCCAAATCGGAACGCTTCATCGATTTCTACATAAAGAGCGAAAATAACAAGACTATTTATATCATTGCTGCCAACAGCTTCGACGGACGTATCATTACCTCTGATGAAGGTAAAATCATATCCTCCCACGAACACGGCAGCGGCATAGGGCTCTCCTCTATAAAAACCACAGCCGAGAACTATAACGGAACCGCAAACTTCTATCACGAGAACAAAGAATTCTACTCAGAAGTCATGCTCCGCTCTCCGGATTGAAATATGATCGAATAACTCCTCCTCATAGAAAAAAAACGGTTGCGGAGGTTTGACCGCTAGGCGCGGACGGTCGCCGAGCGGAGATTGAACTTCTCTGCCTGAACCATTTTATGCGGAGGATGGGGCGCTAGGCGCCAGTGGCGCCTGCTTAGCGCTGACGGTCGCGGAGCGGAGATTGAACCTCTCTGCCTGAACCATTCTATGCGGAGGATGGGGCGCTAGGCGCCAGTGGCGCCTGCTTAGCGCTGACGGTCGCGGAGCGGAGATTGAACCCTCTCTGCCTGAACCATTTTATGCGGAGGATGGGGCGCTAGGCGCCAGTGGCGCCTGCTTAGCGCTGACGGTCGCGAAGCGGAGATTGAACCTCTCTGCCTGAACCATTCTATGCGGAGGATGGGGCGCTAGGCGCCAGTGGCGCCTGCTTAGCGCCGACCGGAGCGGAGCGGAGATTGAACCCACTGGGTTCAATCGACGCCTCCGCTTCGGCAAAACAAAAAAGCCCCAGACTTTACGTCTGGAACTTTTTGTTTTACCTATGCGGAGGATGGGACTTGAACCCACACGTCCTACCGGACACAAGATCCTTAGTCTTGCCTGTCTGCCAATTTCAGCACCTCCGCGCGACTCACTTAAGATACAGGATTTACGCTTATTTGTCAACAACTATTTCAAAAAAACTTTTTTGTTTATATACTGAAGCTCTTCATCCATAGTATCCCAACTGAACAACAGATCTTCATTGATAAGCTGGATTACCCTTTCGTGATTAGACTTTTTTTGAAGGTAAACCTGGGCATAATAAAGCGACTGTGAAAGAATCAGCACAGCTAAAACAAAAATCATTCCGATAATTATCTTTTTGTTCGTTTCCATTCTCATAAGCAGACTCTTTATACAACAGATTTTATGGTTATTATACTACAAAATATGTCATTCAAGCGACGCCTCCCTTCGGCAAAACAAAAAGTCCGGATGCGGAGGATGGGGCGCTAGGCGCCTGTGGCGCCTGCTTAGCGCCGACCGGAGCGGAGCGGAGATTGAACCCACTGGGTTCAAGCGGCGCCTCCGCTTCGGCAAAACAAAAAAGCCCCAGACTTTACGTCTGGGACTTTTTGTTTTACCTATGCGGAGGATGGGACTTGAACCCACACGTCCTACCGGACACAAGATCCTTAGTCTTGCCTGTCTGCCAATTTCAGCACCTCCGCGCGACTCACTTAAGATACAGGATTTACGTTCATTTGTCAACAATTAATTTTAGAAATCCAAAACTATTTCAAATAAACTTTCCTGTATCCCGTGAGATCTTTAATTTACATCAGCTGCAGAGTTCGATAATAGCCTCTGCATACACCTTTGTAGCAATAACTATATTATCAAGATCAAAGAATTCATCGGCGCCATGCATACGTGTATCAACTCCCGGAAGAATAGCACCGAAAGCAACACCGTTCTTAATATCATGAACATAGGTACCGCCGCCGATAGCCAGAGCTTCGCCCTTAAGACCTGTAACAGCCTCATAAGCACCGAGAAGCTTCTTTACGAATGGTGAATCTGCAGGAACTCTGTGAGGAGGCACCATACCTCTGCTTGTGAAAACAAGACCTGCATCTTCAACGTTCTTTCTGACCACATCCTCGCAGTTCTCCTTATTTGCCATAACAGGAGTACGGCTGTCGAACTGAACCTCAAGCTCTGTTGAAGTAATATGATAAAGATCAAGAGTACATGTAAGATCATTTGACTCTTCATCAGCCATCTTTATGCCGAGACTCTTTCCGTCTGTCTCACCATATGGGAAAAGCTTCAATACTGATGAAATCGCATCAAGCTGTGCACAAGACGCAAGAGGAAGTCTTGATACCACCATAAGAGCGGCAATACCCGCATTCTTACCTGTCTCTGGTGTTGAAGCGTGTGCGGAAACACCTGTTATGGTGATCTCATTGACTCCTGTCTGTACACACTCTACTCCGCATTCCTTGGAAACGCTGTCCAAAACATCCTCAGCGAGATTCATGTCGAGACCCTCAAGGGTGATAACAGCCTTCTGGGGAACAGCATTGAGCGCAACACCAGCCTCAAGAGAAACGAGACGAGGAAGTGCCTTTGACTCCTCAAACTCCTTAGAAATGGTACCTCTGAACTGTCCCTTTTCGATGTTAATGAGAGGGAACTCGGCATCTGGTGAAAATGTCATCTCAGCCTCAGGCTCAACGGCATAATACTTTGCAATATCAGTTGAACCTGTCTCCTCATCCGATCCCATGATGAGACGAACGCCCTTCTTAAGAGGAACACCGCACTCCTTGAGGGCACGCATAGCGTACAAAGCACAGAGAAGAGGTCCCTTGTCATCAGAAGTTCCGCGGCCGTAGATCCTTCCATCCTTGACTAAAGGCTTGAACGGCTCAGTCACAGTCCAGCCCTCTCCCGCAGGAACTACATCACAGTGAGCAAGCATATCAAGGCTTCTTGGAAGTGAAGTATCAAAATCAGCGGTTCCTACATAGCCATTATAATTATTAACTGAAAAACCGTACTTTGCAGCAAGATCTATAGCAAAGTTCAGGGCATCAAAGGGGCCGTCCCCGAAAGGCTTTCCCTGCTCGTATGATCCCTGTACAGAATTTATGGAAACGAAATCCTTAAGATCCTCTATATACTGATTCAAGTGTTCATCAATCCATTTATTTACTTTATCATTCATTTATCCTACCTCCGTTCTTGGGTCATTTAATATAAATTAAGCCATAGCGGCTTTCAAAAAAGCAGGCGACGCCGGATCGACGCGCCTGCCCTTTGCAATTATATTAGTTCCTATACAAATGAGCAACAGAAATCAGTTCTTACCAAACTCAGTGAGCTTCAGATCCTTGTTTCTGTCAAGCACCATGCCTACAGACCACTCATGTGCAAAAAGAAGAAGCGGACGGTCCTTAAGATCCTTCACGATCTTCATATCTGAAGTTCCCTGTATCTTGTCAATGTCTATCTCGGTGTAATTCTCAACCCAGCGGATATACTCATAAGGAAGGGTATCCAGCTTGACCTCGACATTGTACTCATTCTTAAGTCTGAAGGTGAGAACCTCGAACTGAAGTGCACCTACAACGCCTACGATGATCTCCTCCATTCCGGTGTTGTACTCCTGGAATATCTGGATGGCACCCTCCTGAGCAATCTGGGAAACGCCCTTCAGGAACTGCTTACGCTTCATGGTATCCACCTGACGTACTCTTGCGAAGTGCTCCGGTGCAAAGGTAGGGATACCCTCATATGCGAACTTCTTTGAGGAAAGCTCCAGTGTATCACCGATCGAGAAGATACCCGGGTCGAAGATTCCGATAATGTCTCCGGCATAAGCCTTCTCAACTATCTTACGCTCATCCGCCATCATTTGTGTCGGCTGGCTGAGCTTCACCTTACGGCCTGTCTGTACATGGTTTACCTCCATGCCGGCATCAAACTCGCCTGAGCAGATACGCATGAAAGCAACTCTGTCTCTGTGCTTAGGGTCCATGTTAGCCTGAATCTTGAAAACAAAGGCAGAAAAAGGCTCCAGAACAGTATCGATCACGCCCTTGTCGCTGGTTCTCGGCATAGGAGGCTGAGTCATCTTGAGGAAGTGCTCAAGGAAGGTCCTGACACCGAAATTTGTAAGAGCAGATCCAAAGAATACAGGAGTGAGATCACCTCTGTTGATCCTCTCCTCATCATACTCATCGGAAGCACCGTCAAGAAGCTCCAGATCCTCCTGAAGCTTGTCAAAATATTCAAACCCTACGAGATCCTTTAATGAAGGATCCGTAAGAGCCACGTCCTTCTCCTCAACAGCCTTGGTGCCGCCTGCATTGGCAGTGAAAAGCTCAACTGTTTCAGTCTCACGGTCAAACACGCCCTTGAAGTTTCTTCCGCAGCCGATAGGCCAGTTGATAGGACATGTACGGATTCCAAGAACATTCTCGATCTCATCAAGAAGCTCATAGGGATCACGGGCCTCACGATCGAACTTGTTGATGAAGGTAAAAATAGGAATATGCCTCATAACACAGACCTTGAAAAGCTTGATAGTCTGAGGCTCTACACCCTTTGCACCGTCGATAACCATGACAGCACTGTCCGCAGCCATAAGTGTACGGTAAGTGTCCTCGGAGAAATCCTGATGTCCGGGTGTATCAAGTATATTGATGCACTTATCACCGTAATTAAACTGAAGTACTGATGAAGTTACAGAAATACCTCTCTGCTTCTCTATCTCCATCCAGTCTGAAACAGCATGCTTGGTAGCCTTACGTCCTTTTACGGTTCCTGCAAGATTTATAGCTCCTCCGTAAAGAAGGAACTTCTCTGTCAATGTGGTCTTACCGGCATCCGGGTGAGAAATGATCGCGAATGTTCGTCTCTTCTCAATTTCTTCTTTTAAATTTGCCATATTTTCTCCATATAATAAAACCAAAGAGACTATGTCAGAAGACATAGTCTCAATAAACATCCAAATAGTTATCTACCGGCAGCATCAGAAATTATCTTCTGGACTTTAAAAACTCAGGTACTCTGATATTTGGTACGCTGATCTCACCGCCCTGCTGAGGACGATATGGCTGCTGTACAGGAGCCGGAGCAACGCTTGGTGCTGCAGGCTGTACAGGCTGCTGAACTGACGGTGCAGGCTGAATAGAAGGTGTCTGCTGTACCTGTGGCGCAGGGGCATGAGTTGCAGGAGCAGCTGTGCTCTGAGCCTGATATGCTAAATTAGCGCCCTGTGGATTAAGGAAGCTGAGTGTAGGTCTCGCTGTAGGAGCTGCAGGCTGCTGAGGAGCAACGCGCTGCTGTACTGAAGACTGCTTCTTCTCTGTTGTATCGAAGGAAGATGCAGTTAAAGAGCTATCCTGAATACCTGTAGCGATAACTGTGATCTTGCACTCATCCTGAGCATTCTCGTCAAACATGGCACCGAAGATGATATTGGCATTGTCACCTGCAAGCTCTTCAACGTAAGAAGCTGCCTCGTTTGCTTCAACGAGAGAAATATCACCTGAAATGTTGATGATAACATCTGTAGCACCCTGAATGGTTGTCTCAAGAAGCGGTGAAGAAATAGCCATCTTTACAGCCTCTGTTGCCTTCTCATCACCCTTTGCCGTACCGATACCCACATGAGCGATACCCTTATCCTTCATAACTGATGAAACATCGGCAAAGTCAAGATTGATAAGACCGGGTACATTGATAAGATCTGTGATACCCTGAACAGCCTGCTGAAG